>BQJD01000004.1 GCA_021604525.1 marine bacterium B5-7
TGTTGAAATGGGGACTGACATCAGGAATTCATGTCTGAACGGAGATTGATTCATCCACATTCTGATCTTTTCTTGTTATTTCAGCACGGCCGCCTGAGTTAAGAATAAGCGAAGACCACGGGATGCTCCCGATATCGTTCAAGCCGAACGTCTCATGAGTTTGAAGTGATTCGATGTTCGGGGTTTGATCGAATCGACTGGGACGGTGGCCCGTAGAATGTTGCACAGAACAGGCCGTCACGCACCATTACTATTTTCGTCAACTGCAGAGTTAGATGAATTTCAATTCCGGTACGGTCGGTTCGACCATTCGGTCGATCTGTATGTGGACCAGGTTGTGTATTTTTCCGTGGTAATTATTTACCGACGGGTTTGCCACACACCGCTGACCCCATCACAGGGTTCATGAAAGTTTGATTCATTGGAATCCTCGTCGGTAATATTGCTAGTAAGGATAGGGGTCTCCTTGACTGCGAAGGAGCCTTGCATCGTTCTGCTGGAAGCTGTTCCTGCAAATGCATTTTCACCATTGTTCGATTCAATTACAAAATTCACTTGACCTCGGCTGGCGGTTCCCTTAAATGTTCCACTGACCAGGCATCCTGATTGGCTACTGGTGAAGCGTGCGACCCCATTGACATTGCCATCTGGTGACGATGCAATGCTTAAGGAAAATTCAGTGGGTGTACTGTTGCTGATTGTGGCTGTTCCGGACCAGTTTCCCGAGATATTGATGAAATCCGGTCCGCCGGAACTGGTGGCACTTTCTCCCTTGCTACAAGCAGAGAGTGTGAGCGCCAAGGCCAGGACAACAAATAATTCCAGTACATGAGATAGCGTAGGTAGCCTGACGGCGAAGAGCATAATGTAACTTCCCTGTTAGTCATTGGATAATGCCTGCATGATAATCAAGGATAGATTGTTAATAAAGTAATTAAGAATGGATGCAAAGCAATAAAGCATGGATGCTCAAATTGATGATCGTTGAAGTAGAACGACGTCCGGGACGACGGTACTTTAGTATCCTGTGGCTATTGTGCCTGCTGTGCATTTCACAGGCGGGCTACCCGCAAGCGGTAACGGATGACAAAAACCCTGATGAAGTCACGCTGAATTTCGAAAAGGCGGATATAGAAGCTTTTATATCCGCCGTATCCCAGATTACCGGCAAGAGTTTTATTGTCGACCCCAGAGTGAAGGGGAAGATCACGATTATCTCGGGTTCCGCCTTGCCGCCGGAAGCCATTTATCAAGTGTTTCTCTCGGTGCTGGAAGTTCACCAGTTCTCGGCTGTCGAGTCTGGCGACATCGTAAAAATAATTCCTTTGAGTGAGATCAAGGGTGTGCCTACTCGGACCTCCTTTGGTGATCCGGGAGACAACCCGGACGAACAGATCACCCAGGTTTATCAACTGCAGCATGTTTCCGCTAATGAGTTGACGCCACTGCTTCGTCCGTTGTTGCCGCCAACCAGTCACTTCGCGGTGCATACCAGAACCAATACCCTGATCATCACTGATGTGGTGGCGAACATCCGCAGGGTACTGGACATTATTCGTAAACTGGATCAACCCAATCGCCATTCGGATATCCATATCGTCTTCCTGAAACACGCCAAGGCGGCCAAGCTGTCCCAGGTGATTTCCCAGCTTGCATCATCGATTCAGGTTGAAAACGATCCGGCAAATTCTGCCTCGCCAAACAACAATAGTGTAGTGGTACAGGCGGATCCTGAAACGAATGCGTTGATCATCCAGGCACCGCCGAGCGAATTTGCCAAGCTTGAGGCTGTCATTACCGAGCTGGATCGCGATCAGTCACAACCGGCCAATATTCATGTCCTGTATTTGAAACATGCCAAGGCCAAGGATCTGACCGCTATTCTCAACTCCGTGGCAGAGAGCAAGGATAACGCCACTGAAGGCGTTGCTGAATCAGCACGGACCAGCATCCAGGCGGATGAGCAGACCAATGCATTAATCATCCGCGCCGGCGAGGAAGGTTTTGACGAACTGAAGACCGTAATTGACAAGCTGGACATCAGACGGGCGCAGGTTTATGTCGAGATGATTATCGCCGAAGTGACCGAGGGTAAAGAAGCAGATATCGGCGTGGAATGGACCGCTAATCTATCGCCAGGCCTTGACTATCAATCCGGTATTACCCGCGAACAGACATCGGGATCCACCAACTTTTCCGATCAGGCCGGCGGTATTTCTCTCGGGTTTATCAATCGGTTTGTTTACGATCTCGCGGGTAATCTGGTGCCGGATTTGGGTGTGGTGTTGAAAGCGCTGAGAAGCAATGCCAGCACCAATATTCTGTCTACGCCTAATCTGTTAACGCTGAACAATGAATCCGCAGAAATCTCTGTTGGTCAGGAGGTGCCTTTTGTCACCGGCCAGTTCGTGACCGATGCCAGTAGCTCTATAACCAACACAGGAAGCGCGGATGATCCGACCGTTACCGGTGTGGTCAATCCGTTTCAGACCATCGAAAGAAAAGATGTGGGCTTGAGTCTCAAGATTACGCCGCAGATCAACGAAGGCAATGTCATCCAGCTGGACATCGAACAGACCATCTCCAATGTCAGCCGGACCGCGGTGCAGGGTGCATCCGACCTGATCACGGATAATCGGTCGATCACCACCAAGGTATTGGTTGATGACGGTCAGATCATCGTCCTCGGTGGCCTGATCAGGGACAGCCTGGTTGATTCGTATGAATACGTGCCGGGTCTTGGCAAGATCCCGCTGCTGGGGGCGCTGTTCAGACGTAAATCCAAGCAGAACGCCAAGACCAACCTGATGGTATTTCTACGGCCCAAGGTGATTCGTTCCCATGCCGATATGCTGGAACTGACCCATGGCAAATACAAGATGATGTTGGAAATGGAAGGGCTCAGTCAGGGGGATACCCGCGATCTCATCAAGGAGGCTAAAACCCCCACCTTGCCGGAGATAGATTGGGAGACCGGAAAGCCGATTGAGGTTGTGGACGAGGACCCTATGGCTGATGACAATCGGCTGAGGCTGTCGGATGTATCGGCGCCGGGTAAAAAGTAATGTCCATCGTCAACATCCATGACGCGCAGACACCGGATGTCCATAACGGTCACCCGATCGATTGGGTGGGTCTGGCCGATCCGGCATGGATAAACCGGATTTCTTACGGTTTTGCCAAAAATCACCAGGTGATGGTGATCGGCGAGCGCGATGGTCAATTGATGGTTCTCCACGGGCCCACACTTCAGCTTGACACCATCACCGAGATCGAACGGCATTTCCGCTTGCCGGTGGCACTGCAACCGGTGGATAAAAACGAATTTCAACGCCTCATCAGGCGTATTTACGACAAAGGGCAATCCGCGGCGACGCAGATGGTGGAAAAACTGGATGAGGAAGTCGATTTCGCGTTACTGGCCCAGGAACTGCCGGTCACCATGGATCTGCTCGAGTCCGTGGACGATGCGCCGATTATCCGTTTGATCAATGCCTTGTTGACCCAGGCCATCCGTGAGGAGGCCTCGGATATTCATCTGGAGGCGTTTGACAATCGTTCCGTGGTTCGATTCAGGGTGGATGGCCAGTTACGAGACATCATCGAGCCGCAGCGAGTGTTGCACACCGCGCTGGTGTCGCGCCTCAAGGTCATGGCCAAGCTGGACATTGCCGAGAAACGACTGCCGCAGGATGGCCGCATGTCCTTGCGGGTGGGCGAGCACCGAATCGATGTTCGGGTGTCCGTGCTGCCAACCCAGCATGGCGAGCGGGTCGTGCTACGGCTGTTGGACAAGCAGTCCAATCGACTCAGTAGTCGCGAGCTGGGTATGGATGAGACGCTCAGCAAAACCTTTTCGGAACTGATCCATTCGCCCCACGGCATCTTTCTGGTGACCGGTCCGACCGGGTCGGGTAAAACCACGACGCTCTACGCCGGCTTGTCCGAACTCGATCGCGAGGCGCTGAATATCCTGACCGTGGAAGATCCCATCGAATATGACCTGGATGGCGTCGGCCAGACCCAGGTCAACGCGAGGATCGATCTGACCTTTGCCGCGGGGTTTCGGTCGATACTGCGGCAGGACCCGGACGTCGTATTGATTGGTGAGGTACGCGATGTCGAAACCGCCGAGATCGCGGTTCAGGCCTCTCTAACGGGTCACCTGGTGTTGTCGACCCTGCATACCAATACGGCGATCGGCGCCATCACCCGCCTGATCAATATGGGGGTGGAGCCCTTCCTGATTTCATCCAGCCTGATCGGTGTCATGGCCCAGCGTCTGGTTCGCAAACTCTGTGCCGACTGTAAAAAGCCCGCACCGGTCTGGCCCGTGGATACTGGTCGCTCTATGGGTCTGGTGGCGCGACACTTTGAACCGGCGGGTTGTAAGGCCTGCGCCTTTACCGGCTATCGGGGTCGGACCGCCATCTACGAATTGATTGTCATGAATGAACACCTGAAAGGCATGATCTTTAAAGGCTGCTCTGAAGAAGAGATGACCAGCCATGTTCGCCAGACGACCCCGAGCATCCATCAAAACGGCCTCGATCTGGTTTCCCGTGGTCTGACCAGCCTGAGTGAATTGACTCGGGTCACCGTGCTGTAGCGTCGTCGATCATGGGAGTCTATGAATATGTTGCCCTGGATAAAACGGGACTCAACAAGAAGGGATTAATCAGCGCGGATAACGCGAAGAACGCCCGGCAGGAACTCCGTGACCAGGGGTTGTATCCTGTCTCGTTGCTGACGCAGAACACCAGGGCCGCGACTAAAACATCTGGCACGGCAAGCCGGCACAAGCTCGGTGATTCCGACCTGTCGGTATTGACCCGGCAATTTTCCATTCTGTTGTCATCGGGGTTAACCATCGAGGATTGTTTTAATGCTCTGATCAAGCAGGAAGACAATCACCAGACCAAGGCGATGCTGAGCAATATCCGCGGCAAGGTGATGGAAGGTCATACCCTGACCCATGCCTTTCGACGGTATCCACGTACCTTCTCTGAACTCTATGTCTCCACCGTGGAAGCGGGCGAGCAATCGGGACGGCTGGCAGAAGTGATGGAAGGTCTGGCTGGATACATCGAGGAGCGCGTCGGCATCAGTCAGCGGATCAGTACGGCCTTGGTCTACCCCGTGATTTTGATGATTGTGTCGATCCTGATAGTCGTCGGTCTGGTGACTTATGTGGTACCGAAAGTCGTTTCGGTTTTTGAGGATACGGGTCAGGAATTGCCCTGGCTCACACGGGGCTTGATCGCGCTCAGTGACTTCATCCGTGAGAATGGTAGCGGGTTGCTGTTGGCGATCCTGGTGGTGTTGCTGGCCTGGATCATGGTGTTCCGCCGCGAGGCGCCGAAACGGTGGTTGCACGGGCGATACCTGACCACGCCCGGCATTAAAAAACTCAGCCGGGGGCTCAACGCGGCGCGCATGGCAAGAACGTTATCCATCATGTTGAACAGCGGGGTGCCGTTATTAACGGCCATGGACGCCGCCAGCAAGGTGATCTCGAATCTCAGGATGCAACGTGGCTTGCGCCAGGCAGCGGTCGAGGTGACCGAGGGAGTGAGTTTGAACCGGGCACTGGAGCGCGCCGGATGCTTTCCGCCGTTGATGGTGCAGATGATTCAAAGCGGCGAGGCCAGCGGCAGGCTGCCCGAGATGCTGGAGAAATCCGCCAGTGTTATGGAGCGGGATATCGAGTCGCGTATTGCGATCGTGGTCAGCCTGTTCGAACCGTTCATGATTCTGTTCATGGGCGTTATCGTCCTCATGATTGTACTGGCAATCCTGCTGCCGATTTTCGATCTGAACCAGATTATTGTTTGACTAAGGGGAGCGTTAATGCCGATGGATAAGCCGATGAAAAACCGTAATGCCCGATCGCGGCAACGCGGGTTCACCCTGATTGAAATTATGGTGGTGGTGGTGATTATCGGGGTGCTGTCGACCCTGGTTCTGCCCCGGGTGCTGGGTCGTCAGGAGCAGGCCTTTGTGACCAAGGCGCAAAGCGATATTCAGGCGCTGACCAATGCGCTGAAGCTGTACAAGCTGGATAATTTCAAATTCCCCACCACGGATCTCGGACTGGAATCGCTGGTTGAGAACCCGGGCGCCGGGGCCAGGAACTGGAAAGAGGGTGGTTATATCGATCGTCTGCCCAAGGACCCCTGGGGTAATCCCTATCAATATCTGTCGCCGGGCGAGCACGGGACTTTCGATTTATGGTCTTTTGGTCCGGATGGCGTATCCGGTGGTCTGCAAGGCGATGACGATATCACCAACTGGGAAAAGTAACATCAGGTCCGGTATCGGAGCGATAACTTCAGCCGGTTTCACCCTGTTGGAGGTGATGGTGGTGTGCGTGCTGATCGGCATGGTCGGTACGCTGGTGATTGCCAATATGGATGTCAGCGAGGACACGATTGCCAGGAATGAAGCGATGCGGTTGAAGAAGCTGATCGATCACCTGCGCTCTGAAAGTGTGTTGTCGGGCAAGCGGATGGCGATCCGGTTTTCCAAAGGCACCGGCCAGGACGTTGTCGGTGAATACCGTTTTTATTATTTCGATGAGGGCTGGAAGGACATGGATGACGATGTGCTGTCACCCCGTCGGCTGGCGGATCGAATTCAATGGAAGTGGATCACTGCAGATAGCGAGAAGGGCATGATCGTGGTGGATCCCGTCGGCAGCATGTCGAGTTTCACGGTTTCGCTCACCGGTCAATCGACCCGTTTCAGCGTGACGCTCGACGAGACGTTAGACATCGCAGTCAGGGCAATCCCGCTGGCCGAGGACGGCTGATTGAAACGGCCCACAGCCGGGACAATGACTACCGCAGATACGGGCTTCACGTTGCTTGAGGTGCTGGTGGCGCTCGTCATTGTGGCGGTCGGCATTGCGGCCTCGGCCAGGTTGATGACACAAAGTGTCGAGCTGACGGACGAGACCCGCATACGACAGATCGCCCACCGGGTGGCTGCCAATCAGTTGGAAGGTGTTCTTCAATCAAGACAATGGCCGATCAGCGAGGCGGTGGATTCGAGTGAATCCATGGGTGGCTTTGCCTGGCGCATCGACACGCGAGTCATCGCGACCCCGAATCCCGACATGGTGCGTATCGAGGTGGGTGTTCGTCTGGTGGGTGACTATCACTACGGTCAATTGTTCGCTTACAAAGCCAACTTGAACCATCCGCTCAGGGGAGGGTGAGGCGAGTGGTTATGCACGTAACGACTAATCATTGTCGTCTGACCGAAAGAGGGTTCACTCTGCTGGAGACATTGGTTGCCATTGCCATTTTTTCGACGATCTCCCTCGCCGTCTATTCGACATTGAACCAGTACTTTTCCATCAATGAACGTCTTCATGAGGAAAATGAACGATCGGCTGAGATCGACCGCTTCGTGAGTCTGCTGGAAAGAGACATTCGCTATGCCATCAACCGCGGAATTCGCCTGGAATATGGGGATGTCGAGGCGGCGCTCGTGAACGAACAGGACGACGGAAAACTGATCTCAATGACGACCTCGATACCGGACTACGATTCCCCCGGCGACAGTCGCCTGATGCGGGTGGACTGGTACCAGGGAGACCACGCCGTGTATCGCGCGCATTGGTTGGTGCTCGACCGGGCCCAGGACAGCGTGCCGATTCGTCGCAAGGTATTAAGCAACGTGGGCAATGTCGCGGTGCAGGTGATACCGGCACTGGGTGATTTACACGAGACTGAAACAGAGGGTGACGGTTACCTCGTGCGGATCGATCTCGACATGCCGGGGGATTTCGACATCAGCAAAACGGTGAGGCTCTCGGGTGAATTCTGACCGGCAAAGTGGCGTGGCGTTGCTACTGGTCTTACTCAGCCTGGCCCTGTTGACCACAGCCACTGTCTACCTGGTTGAGGACAACCATCTTGCCATTCGCCGCACCGGCAATCAGGCCCAACGACTCCAGGCGCAGTACCTGTCACAGAGTGCATTGCAATGGGCCATGCTGGTGTTGCAAAAGGATGGCGAGAGTTCCGTTATTGATCATCTTGGCGAGCCGTGGACCCGATTAACAACACCGATACGCGTTGAGCAGGGTGAGCTGGCCATTGAGATAACCGATGCTCAGGGTCGCTTCAATATCAACAACCTGCAAATCGATGAAACGGGTGTCTGGACGGCCGCTTTCAAGCGCCTCCTGAAAATGAATGCACTCGATGAATCGTTGGCGGACAAGGTGAGGGACTGGCTCGATACAGACATCATGCCGATCAGTCTGGACGGGGCGGAAGACAGTGACTACCTTCTGAAGGATCCGCCTTACCGGGCGGCGAATAACCTGATTGCCGATCCTGGCGAGTTGCGGCTGATTGACGGATTCACTAAGGACGTCATAGACAAACTGCGTCCTTACATTGCGGCATTGCCGGAGAGCGGTGTGAGAATCAATATCAACACCTGTCCTGAATCGCTGTTTCGAATATTCGGGCAGACGCTCCTGCCTGATGGCGCCGGATCCACGCTGGCTGACAGCAGAGGAGAGACGGGTTATGAAAAACCCGGGGATTTTCTGGTCAACACCGTACTGGCTTCCCATGCCGATGTGGCCGAGGCATTGAGTACGGTATCGAGCGACTACTTCACCGTGCTGATCACCAGCCGCTATGGTCGCATCAGTCGCAAGGAGCGTTATCTGGTGAGGCGGCAATTGGGTCAGGTCGTGATCGTGAGCGTTGTACGGCTCACCAGTGTGGCATGACGATTTACATCAATGTGGAACCGCCGTTCGACTTCATCCGGGTCGATCACAACGGCAAGGAGAAGTCGCGGGGCACGCTGGGAAACCTGGCCGCCGTGACCAATATTCGTGATCGGGGTGGCCTCATCGGGGTGATACCAGGCCAATTGGTGAACATGCGCTCGGCGGCATTACCGACCAGCAACAGGAAGAAGATCGCTGCCGCGCTGCCGATGGCGCTGGAAGAGGATCTGGTGGGTGATCTGGATGCGCTGCATATCGTCCCGCTCAAACCCTGGGCCCAGAAACTCAAACAGGCGCTGGTGGTGGACAAGGAACAACTGGACAAATGGAAGTCAGAGATTGCGTCAATTGGTAAACGTTGGGACGCGCTTATTCCAGACTATGCATTCCTGCCCCATCATGCGAAAACGGATTGTTCACTCATCTACGATGGAAAGGATTACATCGTTATTCATCAGGGCGAACAACGCCGACAAAAAATTCGACAGACGCATTTCCAGTTATGGGTTGACCAGTTTCCCGATCAATCTGTGAAGCTTGCCTGTAACGACACGGATTTTTTTGGGCAGTTCAACTACCAAACCCACATGGCGTTAGTGAACTGGCGCTGTACGGGAGACTGGCGCGACGGGATCAGCAAGACCTGGCGGGGTGCCGGTCGTTTCAATCTTTTAATCGGTCAATACACGCCGGAGCACAAGGCCAGTCAGCATGGGGGGCTCAAACTCGCTTTGATTCTTTGTCTGCTCGCGGGTGCGGTGAAGCTCGCCAGCGATGGCTATGACTACTACGGGTTGTATCAACAGAACGCGAAGCTGGATCAGGATATCGCTACGTTGTTGCTTGAAACCTTCCCCGATATCAAGCGGGTGGTGAATCCGGAAGTACAGATGCAAAACCGAATGACAGCGCTGTATGCGGGTTCCAACCAGGACAACGAATTCCTCACTCTGCTCAGCCTTGTCGCTGCCAATCCCGGTACACGGTCGGCGCATATTGAAGGTCTTCAGTTTCGTGATGGGCAATTGATCTTCACCATGGTGTTTGACAACTTCGCCCAGCTCGAGAGATTTCATAAACAGTTGCAAAAAATTGATGGCATGCAGATTGAACTTGCCTCATCCGGGTCTTCGGGCAACAAAACATCAGGCCGTTTCATCGCCATGCTGGATTCGGGGGTTAGGCCATGATATCGGGAGTAAAGTTGAAATGGGGGGAGCTGTCAGGCCGCGAAAGGATAATTCTGTCAGGGGGCGTCGCTATCTCGCTGGGGGTCTTGCTGTACGTGTCGTTGATCGATCCACACTACCGGAAATATGAAGTATTAAAAAACCAGGTACCGCAGAAAATCGAAACCTATGCCTGGATGCGGGTGCAGGCCAACAAGATTCGTCCTCTGCTTGAGGCGAAGAAAACCGCAGCGAGCCAGCCTGTTGATGGACTATCCCTGGTGTCGGTGGTGGAGGCCAGCGCCCGTAAGATGAAGCTCACCAATCAAGTCAGGCGAATACAGCCTGGGAAAAGTGGCGAAGTGAAAATCTGGTTCAGCGAGGTGTATTTCAATACCTGGCTGGAATGGCTCGATCAGCTACAGTCCAAAGGGATTCAAGCAGTCGCTGTCAGAGTAGACAGAGGAGAGAATAATGCGACCAATATCCAGGCGACGCTGATGGCCCGCAGCGAGTCCGGTGAGTGACGGCTTAACGATGGCAAACCGGTTGTTCAATTTGGTTTTGATCCTGGTTGGATCGGCCGTCTTGGGTGCGAGCCTTTATGAGACCTGGCGTTTGCATATCACTGACCAACCATCTGCCCAGCCAGCAACCGTCGCATCAACTGTGCAGCTACCCGTCCAATCCCCTCAGCACTATCAACTGCGCAAGATACAGAATGCCAGATTGTTTGGAGAGCCACCCAAGGTGAAACAGCCGGTGGTCCCTGCGGTGGTTCCCAAAACCCGGCTTTCTCTGAAACTACACGGCATGGTGGGTAGCGAGACACCCTATCTTGCGCGGGCGCTGATCAGTATCGGCAACCGACCGCCCAGAAGCTACGGAATCGGAGAAGAGGTTGCGGACACTGACGCCATCATTCACCAGGTGGAACAGGATCGAGTCCTGTTGGATAGGGCGGGGCAGATTGAAAGCCTTGAGTTGGATCGAATAAAGCTTAAGACGATAAACTGAATCGGCGGTAATCGTTGAGCTGGCCCTGGCTTTGCGGATACCTTTGTGGCATTTGCGCTCGACTATGAGGACTATGCACAATCGGCCTCAAACCGGAAAATTCATCCGGGAAGTTTATCTTGATCCTTTTGAGATCACCGGAAATCAACTGCCCACCAAACTGTGTTTATCGACTTCCACACTCAATCGGGTACTAAACGGAGTAAGCGGCAATAGCTCGGAAATGGCACTGCGCTTGTCCGAAGCCCAGGAAGCTGGCTCTCGATGCAGGACAACTTTTATCTTTGGCAAGCCTGGATGTCCGTCAATCTTGACGCGGTTGAAAAGGTCGAATTCCACGCTGCCTGATTCCCTTGGGGCGAGGGTCAAATCGCAATGCTATTTGTGAAAAGTGACTTTAGTGTTGGCCGCTGAACTCACGCATTATGCGTGTTATGAAATTAACTCAACCTTAGTAAGCTACGATGCGAAAGCTTCCGCAAATACTGACGAAGAAAATCATGAGAACTTTTAAATCACACCGATATGTTTGCTGAAATTCAAGACACGTTGAGAATTCCCATTCCTGTTAAGCTAAGGAATATCGAAATTATGCAATAGGAGTATCATCAATATTCAAGATACGCATCACAAATGCATCCAGTCGGACCCAGCAAAGCCGGGCTACCGATGCGAATTGTTTTACGGTGCAGACACCACAACATACACAGTAGTGACGCCCGCTTTCAAGGCTACTCAGAACACTTGATGAATATGGGTTGTCGATGGTGGTTAAATGACATGGTTACAAGAAAAATATTTTTCCAAATCTTTTTGATGTTGTTGGCATTCATATTCGCAACGTCCGGCTTTACGCAGGAGCCTGATAACTGCTCCCTGCAAGAACGGTATACAGTTCTCGTGCATGGTGGAACCGTCTACAATGAAAAACGAGTTACCGATGCTCAGCTTGCGTTAATAAGCTCTGTGGTTACTCGCGCTCGGGGCGAGTTAGCTGCCGGCAGTCGTTCGCTAGATGTCGTGGTGAATGCCATCATAACTTTAGAGGATTCTGGTCTACTGGATGCAGGCAAGGGTTCATTTCGAAATACAGCCGGATTTGTTGAAACCGATGCCTCATTGATGGAAGGCCACACCGGCAGAATTGGGGCAGTCGCTGCGATGCAGCGATTGAAAAATCCGATTCTCGGAGCTCGTATTGTGATGGAAGATACGCCACATGTTTTTTTCGTTGGACCAACTGGCGAAGCGACGCTAATTGGTTTTGGAGCCGAACAAGTAGATGAGCCGTCATCGTACTTTATCCCATACAATAATCCCAAGGCAGCAAATTTCAAGGCTGGCGCAGTTGGAACGGTCGGTGCGGTAGCACTTGATCGCTGCGGGAATTTGGCGGCTGGAACCTCAACTGGTGGTTATCGCGGCAAGTTGCCCGGTCGCGTCGGTGATTCACCGATTATCGGCGCAAGTACCTACGCTAATGATCTCTATGCACTGTCGGCGACAGGCAAAGGGGAAAATTTTATTCGTCGCTCGGTAACGTTTGATATAGCCAAGCGGGCGGAATACCAGGGTGTGCCGCTTCAACAGGCTGCTGATTATGTTGTACATAGCCTGCTTGGCGATGTCGATCGGATCGATGGCGCTATTATCGCAATTAGTAGGGAGGGCGATATCGTGTTATCCGCAGTCAACGTGGTGGGCGAACTCCATGGGTATGCTTCGCAATCCCATAATACGACCGTAGGAGTGAAGCTGCCTTGAGCCAGCTATCTGGTATAACAATCGCATGCATCGGACACGTTAAGGAGACAGTGCCCGATGTTCATCGTTGGCAGAACGACGCTGATGCAAGTTGTTAGGTAGCTATATCGACTCCCATGTTCACCTACGTCTGTCTCGGCACCAATAACCTGACTCGCGCAGCGCGCTTCTATGACGCTACACTCGGCACGCTTGGTCTCAGCCGTTGTGATACATCCGACGAAGGTGAATGGGACGGATGGCTGGGTTGGGGTACATACCGGGAACACGGCGCCACCGAAATCGCTTTGTGGCTCTGCGAACCATTTAATGGCGAGCCAGCCAGCGTCGGCAATGGCACCATGGTAGCCTTGCGTGCCAGTTCGTGGAGCCAGGTCAATGCGTTCCACGCCGCGGCGCTTGCTCATGGCGGCGTGTCTGATGGTGAACCTGGACTACGGTTGGAATACAACCCCGACTTCTATGCTGCTTATGTCCGTGACCCTGATGGCAACAAGTTGGCCGTTGTTTGTCGTGGCTTCACCAAGCCTCAGGCAAGGGGAGTCTGACATTATCCGCTCGTTTGTTTACACCATCAGAAGACTGAAAAACCCCGATTCCGAATTGCCCACAAGATTTGGAAGCCGGTAAGTATTGACTAAGGGTTCACTAGTTGCAGGGCCTTGAACACCGTCTCGGATGCAGGGATGCTGTTGGTGACTTGTTGCCTGATGTCATCTGGAATCGCGCTGTCGTTTGCATCGAACAGACCACAGGCACCAAGAGCGTGGCGTATGTTGATCTCATCTCCAATGTATTCATACAGAACTCTTGCACAAGATGGATTGCGGCCAATTGTGGGAGAGCCGAGAGTCAATCCAGTCAATCGGCTGACATGGCTCCGATAACTCGGATAGAGGATGGTCATGGTGATCGCTTTGTTCCAGAGAGTTTCCTTGTCAATAACGTATAAACGATCGGCGGCGACGGTTACGATTCCTCGATATTTGGTGATGTACCTTCCGACTTTTTCTCCATCTTTTGTAGAAACTCGTTCGATGGATTTACTTAGCAGCTTGTCACCGCTTTTATAGATTCGAATCAGTGAACGAATGATTTTCCCGTTATAACCCAATGAAAAAAAGTAACTGTGATAATACCCGGCATATCGAAGCAGGTTTGGTTCTGCCCGTGGAAACAGTTCGTCAATCAAGCCCCGGTGGAATCGTTCAGTCCGACTTTCATAGGTGCGACTTTGCAAGGAGGCGGCCAACTGTTCGGTCGGCTGCAAAAACTCTGATTCGGTGATCTCGAAGAACTCACAAATCTTTCGCATATTTCGCGGTGATGGCCGTGAAGTACCACTCAAATATTTATTGAACTGCTGCCGATTAATTTCGAGCTTTCGACAGACCTCTGAAATTGATGAATGAAATCCACAAAGAAATCGCAAGTTCTCCTGAATATTTGATGAAACCAACACAAGACTTCCTGGGTAACCCCCATAAAAAAGCAGCGAACAAGTAAAGCTAGTTTAAGCCATAAACGCATAAAACTGCGAAGCCCTGAAGCGGATGTTGCCAAATTGACATTGATCTTCAAATCCAAAATCATCCTCACATTCAGTCACCGGTAAAAAGTTGCGCCATGACTGGTTTTAACTCTTGATCGTTAACGAGTTTGTGAAGGAGATTGTTATGAACACCAAGCCCCGGAACGACACGGTCAATAATTCAGGAACCGTGGATAAACCCAGCAATAACCCCCGCCGAGAGTTCCTGCTCCAGGCTTCGGCATTAGGATTTTCAACAGCACTCCCTTTCTCTTTCCCGAAGGCATCCAGAGCGGCAACTCCGAAAAAGGGAGGGTTCATGCGTCTTGGAATAGGACATGGCTCGACCACTGATAGTTTCAACCCGGCAAGATTGGAAAATGGATTCCAGACAGTGATGGTTCGCGCCATGGCCAATACACTCACCGAGATCGATGCCGACGGATTTGTTCAACCCTCTCTGGCAGAATCGTGGGAAGCCAGTTCTGATGCAAAAACATGGTCATTTGAATTGCGAAAAGGCGTTGAGTTTCAAAATGGAAAGTCGTTTACGGCAAAAGATGTGGTCGCTTCCATCAACTACCATCGTGGTGAGAAATCAGAGTCGTCCGTCAAACCAATCGTCAAACCGATCAAGGAAATCAGAACTGATGGCGACTATGTCGTGGTGTTCGAGCTTGAAGGAGGGAACGCGGACTTTCCATTTATTCTCGATACCCATGGTCTGGTCATTTTCCCCGCTGCGGCAGACGGTAGCCTGGATTGGCGTCCGGGCATTGGGACGGGTGGATATATTCTGGAGCATTACGAACCGGGCGTGGACGCGAAGTTAAAACGGAACCCGAATTACTGGAAAGAAAATCGCGCACACGTAGACGAAGTGTTGCTCTTGACTATCAAGGACTCCGCGGCACGCTCTAATGCCCTGATCACGGGCGGTGTAGATGCGATCGACCAGGTTGACCTGAAGACAGCGCATCTCCTGGCTCGGCAGTCAGGTTTTAAAGTTGAAGAAACATCCGGCCCTCTCCACTATACGTTTCCGATGCATACCCAAACAGCGCCGTATAACGATAACAATGTGCGTTTGGCGCTGAAGCATGCTATCGACCGGGAAGAAATGCTTAAAAAAGTCCTGAAGGGGCACGGAACAATTGGTAACGATCATCCGATTGGACCATCGTACCGATATCACGCCGCTGATATCGATCAAAATGTATATGATCCTGACAAGGCACGACATTTTCTAAAAAAGTCAGGCCTGGATAGCCTTACGGTTAAACTCAGTGCAGCGGATGCGGCGTTTGAAGGAGCAGTGGATGCGGCGGTTTTATTCAGCGAATCCGCAGGCAAAGCGGATATCAAGATAGAGGTTATTCGTGAGCCAGATGATGGATACTGGTCAAATGTCTGGTTGAAGAAACCGTTCTGTGCCTGCTATTGGGCGGGATATTCAACCGAAGACGTCATGTTATCAACCGGCTATGCCTCAGGTGCTCCATGGAACGATACACAATGGAATAACCCGAAGTTCGAAGAACTGGTAGCCATTGCCAGATCGGAACTTGACGAGTCGAAACGGCGCGAGCTCTACAGGGACATACAGATCATGTTACGAGATGAAGGCGGTGCTATCGTTCCGATATTCGCCAATAATGTGTCTGCAAGATCCGAGCACATCGATCACGGCAAGTTATCATCTACTGCATCGTTTGATGGTCGTAGAATTGTCGAACGCTGGTGGATGGTTTGATCGGCCAATCTGTGCAAGATATGTCGTACTTGTTCTCGCACGACTAAAGAAATAGAGGCAACCCGGAACGCAATCGTTGCTGGACGTAATAGAAACAGAAAATCAATTGATACCAATGCGGGACGGTTGTCTTCTTGGTGCGCGAATATGGATGCCACAGTCTGCGCCAGAAAATCCGGTGCCGGCGATCCTTGAGTATACGCCTTACCGAAAACGGGACCATAGCGCTGTAAGGGATGAAAGCACGCACCCGTTTATTGCATCGCATGGTTACGCCTGCGTGCGAGTGGATCTTCGCGGCAGTGGTGATTCACAAGGGTTTTTAAAAGACGAATATCTGCAACAGGAATTCGATGATGGTTGTGATGTAATCGAATGGTTGGCGAGTCAACCCTGGTGTGACGGTAACGTCGGGATGATCGGCATTTCCTGGGGCGGATTTAATGCCCTGCAGATTGCCGCTATGAGCCCACCCTCTCTCAAGGCTGTTATTACCATATGCTCAACAGACGACCGTTACGCTGATGATATCCACTATAGAGGGGGTATCCCGTTAACCGACAACCTTACCTGGTCAGCCCAGGTGATGGGTTATTGTTCCAGGCCACCCGATCCCTTGCTTCACACTGATTGGGAGGAGATCTGGCTGGAGCGACTTGACAATCTGCCATTCCTGGCACACAACTGGCTGAAGCATCAACGCCGGGACAGTTACTGGAAGCACGGTTCCGTGTGTGAAGACTTTAGCCAAATCAATGCGGCCGTGTATGCGGTGGGCGGATGGTTTGATCTCTACTCATCAGCCATTCCACGTATGTCAAAAGGACTGTCTTGTCCCAGGAAAGGACTAATCGGCCCGTGGGTGCATCGCTACCCGCATGTTGCATATCCTGCTCCGGCAATTGATTTCTTAAAGGAGTCTCTACGCTGGTGGGACTACTGGCTGAAAGATCAACAAACCGGAATCATGGACGAACCCAGGTTCCACGTATATATGATGGATAGCATCAGGCCAGCGGCCGACTACGAGTCCATCGATGGAGGTTGGATAGAGTTCAACGATTGGCCGGATGGTAGTGAATCGTTACGACTGTATGCAAATACTGATCATTCACTTTCGGAAACTGCTCTGGGTCAAGATACCCTGAGTGTCAGTTCACCCCAGGATACGGGCTCGACATCCGGGCGTCTATGTCCTGGTATGCGACTCAATCTCGAAAATGCGACCGACCAGCGTTCCGATGACGCAGCTTCGTTAGTATTCGAAACATCGCCTTTGGCTGCGGATTTGGAAATAGTGGGTGCACCGGAATTCCATATTGAGTTGACAGTTGATCGACCAGAAGGGCACCTGGTGGTGAGATTGTGCGATGTCCATGAAGATGGGGAAGTCACCCGGATAAGTTACGGGGTCGTCAATCTGTGCCACACTGATAATCAGGAATCTCTGGCCCGGATTATTCCTGGGGAAATCATTCAAAAAAATGTGCGTCTTGATGATATCGCATACCGATTTCGGGCTGGCCACCGGATACGCATTGCGATCAGTGATGCATACTGGCCGTTAGTTTGGCCGTCCCGACAAGCTGTGACACTTACTATTACTACCGGTAACAGCTACTTATTATTGCCACAGCATTCTGCAGCTTCATACAATGCTGGCGCATTTACACCTCCCGGTATATCTACAGAATTACGGGCAAAAGAAATTACGTCGCCGACAAGCGAACGAGTCCTGATTCGTGATGTAGGTAAAAACGAAGTTGTGCTACAAACCAGAGACGACTATGGACGAAAACTTATCAATAGTTGTTCCATGGAACTGGCATCACAGGTTATTGATGAGTACCGAATACAGCCCGATGATCCGCTTACAGCATCAGTGACTTCACAGTGGAAGCACGAAATGGCACGCGGTGATTGGCATATTTCAACGACGTCGAAACAATCCATGCATTGTGATAGTGAGTATTACTATCTTGAGGCAGAGATCGTTGCCTGTATCAATGCACTCGAGGTGTTTCGCAAGTCCTGGGTTGAACGAGTGAGTCGTGACTCGTAGTACGGAGATTTAACCCAATTGTGTGTATACGACAAAGTGTAGAGCTTTAATTAATTCTGACAAAAACAGGTCTGAGCTAGCCCCGGTATTGCGTATACTTTATGTAGTACCAGGGTACTACGAAGATGTGCAACGCCAGGTCCGCTCGCCCGAATGAAGCGATTGAGAACAGATCAAAATACATCGGGACGATAGTCGTTGGTATAGAATTGCCGGAAATTCAAACCTTCAAACCGGCACACCACTTTGTTTAAGTGTTTAACAATTGACACGCAACCGGAGCGGCCCTGGTGGTCCTGATGGCATGGATCGCAGGATTGCTTGTTGCGGCTGTCGCAATCTGGGCGATTATTATTTATAACCGATTGGTGCGCGACCGCACGCGGGTGCTGTCTGCCTGGAGCGACATCGATGTGCAGCTCAAGCGTCGGCACGATCTCATTCCCAAGCTGGTTGATGCCGTAAGGCAGTATGCAGCCTACGAGCAGGCGACATTGACTACCGTTACCGAGCTTCGAGCCGAGGCGGCGCGCACCGGAGACGTTGCGCAACTCGCTGCCACCGAGGCTAAGATCAATGTCGGCCTGCAGCGTTTGATTGCGTTGGCCGAGCGCTATCCTGATCTCAAGGCGGATCGTAACTTTCTGGATTTGCAACAACAGATCTCGGTGGTTGAAGATCATATTCAGTATGCGCGTCGCTACTACAACGGTGCAGTGCGCAACCTCAATACGCGTATTGATTCATTTCCTGACAATCTCGTTGCCCGCGGCTTTCGTTTTCATTCAGCGGACTACTTCGATCCGGAGACATGAAGTGAGACAGTGTGCATGGCTCTTGTTTCTCATCTGGCTGGTGTCCGGCGCCGCCAATGCCCGGGAAGAAATCCTTTCCTTCGCAAGCGATATTGTGGTGCATGCCGACGCGACCATGTCGGTGACCGAGACCATCCAGGTGCGTGCCGAAGGCAAGGAGATCCGGCGCGGAATCTATCGCGACTTCCCCACCGACTACACCGACCGCCTCGGTAATAGTTATCGGGTGGGGTTCGAGGTGGTTGATGTGCGTCGCGACGGTAAACGCGAGGACTATCACACTGAAAATCGCAGTAATGGCGTGCGCGTTTTGATCGGTCACAAGGACCGTTTCCTTGATTCGGGTGTCTATAGTTACACGCTCAGTTACCGCACCACCCGCCAGCTCGGTTTCTTCGATGACCACGATGAGCTTTACTGGAACGTGACCGGCAACGACTGGGCGTTCCCGATAAACGAGGTTCGTGCAGCGGTGGAATTACCGGACGGCGTGCCGTTTGATGCCATCCGACCTGAAGGTTACACCGGCTATGCGGGCAGCAAGGGACAGGACTACGACGCGAAGGTTGATGCTGGTGGGGTGGTGCGTTTTTCTACCAGGCGGCCGTTCGCGCCCGGCGAAGGATTTACGCTCGTGGTGTCGTGGCCAACCGGTTATGTGAAGGCGCCCGATGCGGGACAACGAACCGCGTGGTTTTTGCGAGACAACGCGCCTTACCTGATCGGCCTGATCGGTCTCGCCGTGTTGCTTGGCTTCTACCTGATAATCTGGCGTCGTCACGGGCGAGATCCCGATGCCGGTGTCATCATTCCACAATACGAGCCGCCCCCAGGTTACTCGCCGGCGTCGATGCGCTTCATCCAGCGCATGGGCTACGATCACAAGGCCTTCGCTGCAGCTTTGGTCAACCTCGCGGTAAAGGGTCTGATTGATATCGATGAGCAGGACGGGGACTACGTCTTGCGGCGTACCGACAAGCCGCTTGAAGACCTGGCTCCCGGAGAAAAGGCTCTGGTTGGTGGCTTGTTTTTGTCTACCGAGCCCGCCGCTCGCAAGCAGGAATCGCTGGAGGCATTGCTTAAGCAAGTCCCTGAAAAGTCGCAGAATACCGGCCTTGTTCCGGGATTGCTGATGCGCATCGTCGAACAGGCAGCGCGTAGTGCTGCACATCAAAAAATCGTTTCGTCAACGAGTGCCAGCGCAAACAGCGTGGTGCTGGAGCGCAAGAATCACTCACGTATCCGCGCCGCATTGAAGGCGCATGAGGATTCTTTAAAGCGTAACTACGACAGGATTTATTTTCGTACCAACTCCGGCTGGATCATTCCCGGCATCGCGATCAGCTTGGTGACCGTCGCCGCCGCAGCGCTGACGCTTAACGGTGACCAAAAAGCCATCAGCGGGTTTCTGGCAGTATGGCTTTCCATCTGGAGTGTTGGTGTGGTGGCTATTCTTCGACGGGTAGTCGGTGCATGGCGGGGCGCGCGTTCGGTGCTGGAGTGGGTGGGCGCGCTGTTCTCCTCGTTGTTCGCACTGCCTTTCGTGATCGCCGAGATTGGCGCTTTTGCTTTCCTGCTAATCTCGGGTTCCCCAGCCGTTGCAATTTTGCTGACTGTTGCCTTCGCTGTGAACCTGATGTTCTATCAACTGCTCAAGGCACCAACCCGTGCCGGTCGAAACCTGCTTGATGAGGCTGAAGGCTTCCGGCTGTTTCTGGATGTGGCAGAGAAGGACGAGATGAATTTCCGCAACCCGCCGGAAAAAACTCCGGAGCTGTTCGAGCGATATCTACCCTATGCGCTTGCCATGGACGTGGAGAATCAGTGGGCCGAGCGTTTTGCAGGTCTGTTCCAGCGGATGGAAATGGAGGATCGACCCTATCGCCCTGGGTGGTACCACGGCAGTCGATTCAGTCCGTCCAATATGGGTAATTTTTCATCGGCCCTCGGCGGTTCTCTGGGATCGGCGATTGCGAGTTCGTCCACAGCGCCAGGGTCATCATCAGGCGGTGGGGGCGGAGGTTCCTCCGGTGGTGGTGGAGGCGGCGGCGGAGGCGGCGGTTGGTAACGTTTCATCGAGCAGTCGGCGCCTGCGGGTTTGTATTGCTCAAGTGCTTGATCAAATGATCCGGGTTACGCAAACATCAAACCAATGGTGTTATATCGTCATTTTCGATCGTCTGTTGATGATGGTCCTGAATTCTGTTGACCTGATCCGCAACAGCAGACGCATTGTCAAATCGGGCAATGTGTATGACAGCGTCACCTTCATTAACCAGTGGCAGGTGAGTGCGACCAATCACGATTCCGCGAATGGTTGCAGTAATTGCAGTTTTGGTTTCACCGAAGGGATCAGCGACATAGCCGAGTACATCATCCTGGTTAATGATGGTTCCAAGTTTCGTGTTATTCAACAGTATGCCGCTGATCGGCGCGCGTACCCATGTGCTTGATTGTGCGATAAATGATTTCTTCTTTATTCTGCGACTTTTTAACGCGGGTAACATCCCGAGCGCGCGCAAAACGTTTTTTATACCGCGCAAGCCGATGCGAATGCAGAACTCATCGAGACGAAGTGCCTCGCCCGCCTCATAGATCATGATCGGGATGCCGAGACCGGATGCTGCAGCGCGTAGCGATCCATCAAGTAGCTTTGAATTGATGACGACAGGTACGCCGAATGCGTCCGCCATCATTCGGGTATTTTCATCATCGAGATCCGCTCGTATCTGTGGAAGATTTGAGCGATGCAAGGCGCCCGTGTGCAAGTCAATCGCATGGGTAGCATGCGTAACGATATCCTTCAATAGCAGATGTGCGAGCCGACTGGCTAGTGATCCTTTCTCGAAACCCGGGAATGATCGATTCAGGTCGCGTCGATCGGGTAGATAACGCGAATGATGAATCACGCCATAGACATTCACGATCGGAATTGCAATCAGGGTACCTCGTATACGCTGTAAATCCGACTGCTGCATGAGTCGTCGTATTATCTCAACACCGTTTAGCTCATCACCGTGAATTGCAGCGCAGATGAACAGACATGGACCTTTTTGCTTACCATGCACGACATGTACCGGCATTTGCATCGGTGTGTGGGTATATAGTTGAGGGATTGGCAGATCAAGTGTTACACGTGTACCGGGTGCAACAGTCTCGCCAGCGATATGAATGGGCGAGTTCACCGTTTAGCCAGTACCCCGTGTCCTTGTTTTCCTTGGCTTTGCATTATTTTCAAGGAACTCGATTATTATGCCGGCCACATCTTTTCCGGTTGCTTTTTCGATACCTTCAAGGCCTGGCGATGAGTTGACTTCCATTACCACGGGTCCGTGTTCAGACCGTAGAATGTCAACGCCTGCCACATTCAAGCCCATTTGTTTTGCGGAACGTACCGCTGTGGCGCGTTCCCTCGGAGTGAGTTTCACTAAAGAAGAAGTGCCGCCGCGATGCAGATTCGATCGAAATTCCCCCTCCGCTGACTGACGCATCATGGCGGCCACGACTTTGTTGCCTACCACGAAGGCGCGAATATCGGCGCCACCGGCTTCCTTAACAAATTGCTGAACCAGAAAGTTCGCTTTGAGCTGACGGAATGCGTCGATAATGGTTTCGGCGGCTTTTTGGGTTTCGGCAAGTACGATGCCTTTGCCGTGAGTGCCTTCAAGCAGTTTGACAACCAGTGGAGCACCGCCCACCAGTTTGATCAGATCATTGGTGTTATTGGTGGAGTGTGCAAATCCAGTGAGTGGCAGCCCAATGCCCGCGCGCGCAAGAATTTGTAATGACCGCAGTTTGTCTCTCGAGCGGGTAATGGCGACGGATTCATTCAGTGGATAGGTGCCCATCATTTCGAATTGTCGCAGTGCGGCACAACCGTAAAAAGTAATGGAGGCACCGATACGCGGAATAACTGCATCAAAAAACGGTAGTTCTTCACCATTTAAATGTACGCTGGGACTGCGGGTTGCGATATCCATATAGCAATTGAGTGTATGTACGTGCTGGATCTCGTGCCCACGTTGTTCGGCCGCTTCAACCAAGCGACGATTTGAATAGAGTCGATCTTTTGCCAGGCTTAACAGCGCGATCTTCATAATATTGATTCCAATTGATGCTATGTGATGATCATCATACAGGCTTTCCTGCCAGGTATGATGCAGCCGGGTTGACCATGAATCGTTTGTTGATCGCAGTTCGTCCCAGTAGCATAGGAAATCTCATGGTGTCGCGGTCGGTCAAGGTTAATTCGATTGGCCAGGAGGTATTGTTCAGAACGATCGTCGTTTCTATGACGTAACGTTTTTCACGATGTCCGCCTGAGTCAGTGACTATTCGCCGATCATGGATGGGTGCAACGCAGTGTCGCTGAATATCGTTGCGTTGTTGCAAGGGATGGATATCAAACGTGACCAGGTTCTTATTGTTATCTGCCTCAATATAGAACGCATGTAAGGCGGAGGTTCGTGCGCCGGTGTCAATTTTGCACTTAATCCGTTCAATCTCAAGATCAGGTAACGATACCCATTCACGCCAGCCAAGAATTGCTAAGGGTTTCATCAAAATTCGACAGGCCTGCAATATTATTAATGTGATGTTAGACAGATAGCATAACTACATAGTCCAACTGTTGCACTAAAGTTGTTATTGGCCCAATAGGTAAATAGCAGTACGAATGCTGGTAACAGAAAGAAATTATTGGTTGGTGTTTTTGATCGTAATCTGCTTCTTTATCCAATCCTTGAAAAGCCCGGTGCGTAATGACTCATTCTCAAGCCGATGCGATAACTAAGTAGTGTTGACTGGATACTGGAATGAATTGATCGAGGAAACAAACCAGACGATCTTCCTTCATGTCGTCGTGTACTTCAAATGGATGGCGAGGGCAATGCCAAAACTATCACGTGCCGCTATCAACGACAGGGTAGTATTAAAAAACTGTGTCTGCATTGGTATGTCGACACCCGGCAAGCCCATCGCGTCAAACCATTGTCGCCATTTGTTCTGGTTGTTCACGCGTAGAAACAGACGTGTGCCAGGGATTGATTCGAGTGACTTTATCTGATGGCTGATGGCGCCATAGGTTACTCCAGGGGCTTCAGCGGCCTGGCCCAGATACCAGAACCCATTTCAAACTGGCTGCAACCCGCCAATACGGCGTTAAATACCCGTTCAAATGCTCATTTACTCATAGTAAACTGCGCGTTTTCTCTCTCATTTGCCTTGTTCTGGCGGCCTTCGCTCAGTTTGAGATGGGTTCTGGCAAAATATATCAATTCATGAGAATTTATTTGTCAGCTATCTTTATATCCCGAACCGGCATATCAAATGGTCGTATGCTAGCGATATTCGAGAATTATCGTACAGTCAGGACAACTTTTAGTGTTCGTACAAAATCTATCGAACACAATGTTTAAAACCTATTGCATGTACAGGAGCTATCAACCATGAGTCAGAGCGCCAAAAAATTAAATGCCCAGGTCACCACTAATGCCCAATGGCAGGTACGCAAGGAAGCCGCCATCGCCCGAGGGCAGGGAAACATTGCTTCGGTGTATGTCGACCGGGCAGAAAACGCCGAAATGTGGGATGTCGAAGGCACCCGCTATATCGATTTTGGCACTGGCATCGCGGTCTGTAATACCGGCCACTTGCATCCAAGGGTCAAGGCCGCGGTGGCCGCACAGTTGGACCGTTTCAGTCATACCTGCGTCATGGTTACGCCGTATGACTCGGCGGTTGAGCTGGCGGAGAAGCTCAACGAGCTGGCGCCGGGAACTTCGCCCAAGAAAACCATTTTCGTCACCACGGGTGCCGAGGCCATCGAGAACTGCGTCAAGATTGCACGGGCTCATACGGGGCGACGTGGCGTCATTGCATTCAACGGCGGATTCCATGGTCGTACGATGTTGGCCATGGGCCTGACTGGTAAAATCACGCCGTATAAAAATCTGTTCGGTCCGTTTCCGGCCGAGATCTACCACGCGCCGTTTCCCATCGATTACCACGGTATTTCTATCGAGGACTCGTTAAAAGCACTGGATGCACTCTTTAAAGCAGACATCGCACCCAGCGACGTGGCCGCCATCATGGTAGAGCCGGTTCAGGGCGAGGGTGGCTTTTACCCAGCGTCCAACGAGTTTATGCAGGCATTGAGAAAAATATGCGATGAGCACGGCATTGTCCTGATCGCCGATGAGATCCAGACCGGATTCGGTCGCACCGGAAAGTTTTTCTGCTGCGAATATGCCGATATCGAACCCGACCTGATGACCGTGGCAAAGGGGGTCGCTGGTGGGTTTCCGTTGGCTGCGGTTGTTGGCAAGTCCGAAATCATGGATGCACCGCTGCCGGGTGGCCTGGGCGGTACATACGGCGGGTCTCCCATAGGTTGCGCCGCGGCACTGGCGGTCATTGATGTGATAAGAGATGAAAAGCTGGTAGTCGCTTCCAATCGTATCGGTAAATTGTTCGAAAAACGTCTTGGTCAATTACAGCAAAAATTCCCTGATGCCATCGGCGATATTCGCACCTCGCGCGGTGCGATGATGGCAATGGAGCTCGTTAAGAATGGCAGTGCCGATCAACCTGATCCGGATTTGACCAAGGCGATTGTGACCGAGGCTTATGCCAACGGATTAGTGTTGCTTTCCTGTGGAACCCGAGGCAACGTGATTCGGTTTTTACCGCCGCTGACCATCTCCGACGAACTGGCAAACGAGGGGCTGGATATTCTCGCTACATGCATTGAAAAGTGTTGTTCAACATAATAAAGACTTGATGCCGCGGCGTCATTGATAGAGTGCAAATTATGATTCGATTAACCGGTTTGTCTGGAAGTCTGCGACAGGATTCTTTCAATACGCGGCTTCTCAAGGCGATGGCGACAATGGCGCCTGATGATGTAGATATCAGCGTAGACACCATCGCCGGCATTCCGCTCTACAACGGTGACGATGAGGGCCAACACGGAATTCCTGAAGCGGTCGAATTGTTGAAGTCGCGCATCGTTGAGACGGACGGGCTGATCGTCAGTACACCGGAGTACAACAATGCCATGCCAGGTGTACTGAAGAATGCCGTTGACTGGTTGTCACGACCACCGTCGGATATCCGGCGGGTATTTCATAATTTGCCACTGGCAGTAATCGGTGCAACGCAGGGTGCCTTCGGTACCACGCTATCGCAAGTTTCCTGGCTGCCTGTATGGCGGTTGCTTGGAGTGAATTTGTTCACAACGGAGCGGTTGATGGTGTCAGCGGCGAATAATCTGTTCGATGACGATGGTTCAATCATTGACGAGGGGGTTGAACAACGGATTCATACATTTATCGAAAAATTTGCTGTATTCGTCGCAGACCATCGGCGCCCATGATCCGACGTCAGTCTGATACTTATAGTGTCAATATTTGGAACCTGTCCCAAACTGAGTGAAGGCCGCCAGGATTGGTAGGTTGCAGCCATTTCGAAATGGGTTCTAGTCAGGTTCGCTGACATCCGCAAGCGTGCGTGCATAAATCGCCGCGATGAATGAGCCTATGCCGAGAATGCCAACCGTGGCGGTTGCACCGATCAATTGACCGACTAATCCAAGGAGTCCGCCGGCCAGCATCAGCAAGCCGATTACGGTATTGGATACGGCAACATAGGCAGCGCGATTATCGGCGTTGGCCATGTCCACCAGATAGACCTTGCGCCCCAAACGGACCCCGCCGTGCATGACATTCAAAACGAAAAAGATAGCTGCCAGGCCTAACTCACTGGTTGCCCAATGCCATTGAAGCCATACCGCTGTCACCGTGTAGACAGCCAGTAATCCGGCACCCGTTGATGCAAGCATCATCACCTGGCGTGAGGATCGATCGCCCAGATACCCCCACACGGGTGCAGAGATCGTAGTGGCAAGCCCGTTGGCGATAATCAGCGCACCCAGACCCAACAACGCGGTATCGGATTGTTGCTGCGCCACAAGGACGTAAAAAGGCGGTGCCAGGGCGATGCAGAGCAGCAGTGATCGTGTGATCAGATAGTGTCTGAATTCAGTATCGTCGACAATCAATTTCATCTGACGAATGGCAACTTCGAGAGCATTGCCGCCGCCTTCAGTGGCGCCCGGCTGTTCACGAATCATGGAGAAAATCAGTGTCGCACCAAGCCACAGGATTCCACCTGTAGCCAACAGGATAGCGAACACGGTGGCTTCCGATTCCTTAAAACTGCCAATTGCCAGCCATGAACCAATAGCCAGAACGACGACACCGGATAGTCCGGCACTCATTCCCATCAAAATTCCACGCCGGCTTTTCGACACGGTTTTACCGAGAACATCTTTAGCCGATACCGAACAAATACCCCGGGAGAGACTGAATATGATAAGCATGCCGGTGATTGCAATACCAGCGATGCCGCCTTCAAGAAACAGGGCCGCGATTGCCATGCCCAACAAACTGAGCGCTGACAGGATTGCACCGAGCAGCCATACACCTTTGCGTTTGGGTTTATGTCGAACTGCTGCAGCGACCACGAGCTGCGGAATCAGGATTCCGGCTTCACGAATCGGTACCAGCATGCCGGTAAACCCTATCGGCACACCAAGGGATGCGAATAGCCACGGTATCACCAACTTCGCGCTGGCTATCTCGTCGGCAATCTTGCCTAAAACATTGGCGCCAAGATAGGCGAAGAAATTGTGCGGCGTATCCTTACAGGCCGCCTCCGGGATGTCCTTGCAAACGCGTGCGTCCTCGTCTCCGAAGATGAGTGCAGTAAAGTTATCGGTCATCTTGCCAACACGCATATTGAATAGTTCATTGGTAATGGTTGTGGTTACGGGTCTGGCTATTCGTCATGAACCAATGAACTATATTAAAGTAGCGGACATAGATAAAACGGGTAAGAAAAGGGACAGAAAGCATGTGTGAGCAAAAAACACGACCCGGACTCATAACGGTCGATGCGTTTCTTGCCTCGGTGGATCCTGCCAGGCGAGATGATGTCGACACCCTTTTACAACTGATGCATGAGGTAACAGCCGCCGATCCCGTGATATGGGGCGATTCAATTGTCGGCTTTGGCGCTTACGATTACACCTATAACAGCGGCTGGCAAGGCACCTCGTTTGTTACGGGATTCTCGCCGCGCAAACGCAACATTGCGGTTTACATCATGCCCGGATTCGAGACTTGCGAGGAACTTCTCGATCGACTGGGTCCGCATTCCAAGGGTAAGTCGTGTCTGTATCTCACACGCCTTGCGCGTATCAATCTGGAGGTACTGGCCGAATTGGTGAGCGAGTCCGTTGAAATAATGAAGTCGCGTTACGACGTGCGCATGCCGAAATCAAAAACTTGAGATTCAGGAGGTAATAATACATGTCAGGAACCAAAAAAAGCTTCGGCAAGGTTATCAGGGACCTGATATTGGCCCTGCTTAATGCGACCATTGTTTTAGTGATTATCGCGGTAGTGTTGGGTCTCATACTGATGTCAAAGGTTGAATCGGTAACGGCAGGGATCAACGAACGACTCGCTGCTATCGCGCCACTGAAAACCCGTATTGAAAACACAACCAACGAGATGCGTGAGCTTAAGGATGAAATCGCATTGCTACGTGATAACGGTGATGTGATCGATGCGGCCGTACTCGGCGTCATCGACAATCGCATGCAAATCGTTGTTACAAATGTTGCCGATATCAAGGAGCAAATGGCAGGATTAAGCATTGAGCCGGATCAGCTTGTCGATCATGCGATTGAAAAAAGCACGACAGAAATCGGTCGCGTCATCAGCGGTATGCGCCACTGTAGTCAATAACATCTCGCATGGGCACTTGTTTGCCGAAGCGGTAACCGGTACTCTCGCCGCCGGGAGCCGGCCGGGCAGTCGCTGGCGATGGTCGCAAGATCAGCGCTGGAGGAAAGTCCGGGCTCCACAGGGCAGGGTGCCAGGTAACGCCTGGGCGGCGCAAGCCGACGGAAAGTGCCACAGAAAATATACCGCCCGCCATCTTCCCCGGAATACGGCAAGTCGCACCCGGAGCACTGCAATTATTACGTAGCAGTATCGGGTCGCAGCCTCGTATGTCGCGGAAGGTGGCGGGTAAGGGTGAAATGGTGCGGTAAGAGCGCACCGCGTTCGTGGCAACATGAATGGCAGGGCAAACCCCACCCGGAGCAAGACCAAATAGGGATCCTGCAGGCGCGGCCCGCGCTGGATCCGGGTAGGTTGCTAGAACCGCGTGGCGACACGCGGTCCAGATGAATGACTGCCGTTTGAGCGGAAACGCTTGATCACAGAACCCGGCTTACAGGCCG
The DNA here is from genome assembly GCA_021604525.1 of marine bacterium B5-7. Taxonomy (GTDB): domain Bacteria; phylum Pseudomonadota; class Gammaproteobacteria; order Arenicellales; family CAJQKF01; genus BQJD01. The sequence goes on from BQJD01000004.1 coordinate 29,182, forward strand.
GCTCCCACCATATCAATCACTTGCCTGAGCCAGGCTCGCCTAAAACAGTATTTACGAGGTCTGCACAGCGGTTTCCCAAATTGCCGTTGTAATGCCCGGAATTCGACCGTTTTCCACCGACAAATTGCCATTGTTATCAGGCATTTCTGCTTGACCTGCCTGAATGCCGTGCTTATAGTGTCGAATCGTGGTAGATCGTGGTGAAAATTGGTAAACCGGGCCTGTATTTAAATGTTTCGTGGCGCAAGCACACTCAATATGGATACCAAGGGGCGTATAGCGATCCCGGCTCGTTATCGCGAGGAGATTTTGAGCCGTAGCTCCGGAAACCTCCTGTTGACGGTCAATAACACCCGGGAACGCTGCCTTTGGCTCTATACGCTCGACGAATGGGAGCGCGCTGAGAAAAAACTCGTCGAGTTATCAAGTTTCGATAAGGAGGCCCAGTTTCTCAAGCGTTTATTGATCGGCTATGCCAGCGATTGCGAGATGGACGCTAACGGCAGGATGCGAATTTCAGCACCGCTTATCGAGTTCGCCGGGCTTGATAAACGTGTGATGTTAATTGGACAGGGCAACAAGTTTGAGGTCTGGGACGAGACATTGTGGAACTCGAAGCGCGACGAGTGGCTGGAAGAGCCGGCGAAAGACAGCCCGGTGTCGGAACACCTGGCCAACCTTTCGCTATAACGCCAATGGCTAATGCCGGACACACTCCGGTACTGTCGAGGGAGGTTGTGAAAGCGTTGAAGCTACCTTGCGACGGATTACTGGTGGATGCGACTTTTGGTCGCGGCGGACACTCTCGTCTGGGTCTCGAACAACTTGGCCCAAATGGCCGTATTCTGGCTATCGATCGCGATCCCGACGCCGTGTCCTATGGACAACGTGAATTCGCCGCAGAACCTCGAATAAAAATCGTACGTGGCCGCTTTTCCGAGTTGGCATCCATTATTGCTGAGCACTATCCGGATGCACGGGTTGATGGCATTTTGCTGGATCTGGGCGTGTCTTCGCCGCAGCTTGATAGTGCCGCCCGCGGCTTCAGTTTTAATACGTCGGGCCCGCTGGATATGCGTATGGATCCGGACTCGGGCGTCAGCGCCGGACAATGGCTGGCCGATGCCGAGGAATACGAAATTGTGCGGGTGCTTCGACAATTGGGAGAAGAGCGATTTGCCCGTCGTATCGCCGTCGCCATCAAGCAGGCGATCAGTGAAGATCAGCTTGATACAACTGCCGATCTGTCACGTATCGTCAGTGCCGCCATACCGGTTCATGAGCGCCACAAGCACCCGGCGACACGCACTTTTCAGGCCATCAGGATGAAGGTAAATGACGAACTTGGAGAGCTTGAGAAGGCGCTTGATCAATCATTGTCTCATCTCGGCTGTGGTGGTCGGCTGGTGATTATCAGTTTTCATTCCCTTGAAGACCGGATGGTCAAGCGGTTTTTCAGGAAGCAGGCGCGTGGTGACGATTTTCCACCGGATTTGCCAATTACCTCCGATCATCTGAACCCCCGTCTCAAGCTGATTGGCAAAAGCGTGCGTGCGGATGCTGCTGAGATAGCCAACAACCCGAGGGCGCGCAGCGCCGTCATGCGGGTGGCGGAGAAAATCGCATGAGGCCGGTTATCCCTGTTCTCGCCATCACGCTGATTGCCAGCAGCATGGCGCTGGTTTATGTGCGCTATCAGAGTCGATTGGCGTTTGCCGATCTGCATCAGCTCGATACGGAACGTGACGCATTGAACGTCGAATACGGTCGCCTGTTACTGGAACGCGCGACCTGGTCGCTGCAGGACGTTGTTGAGCGTGAAGCGACAACCCGACTTGATATGAGTCGTCCTGAATCCTCGAACGTGGTGACACTGGTGGTTCCCGCCACGGGGGCAAGGTGAGCAAGGGCCATAACAATTACAGTGCTTTCCGTCACTGGACATGTCTCGCTGTCATCATGGCTTCGCTGGTTTTACTTACCGGTAAGGCGGTGCAGTTGCAGTGGGAGCAGGGTGAATTTTTAAAACGTCAGGGCCTGGCGCGTACTGTGCGGACCGTGGTCGTCAAACCGAATCGTGGTCGAATTCTCGATCGCAATGGTGAGATTCTTGCCGTTAGCACACCGGTAGATTCGATCACCGCAGATCCTCGCGTGCTGTGTGCTAATGAGGCGGTCTGGCAGCCATTGGTGGATGCCCTCGAGATCGAAATGGATGTCATCACGATGCTGTGCAAGCGCGCTGCCGATCAGGAATTCGCCTATCTTAAACGTCATATACCGCCGATTGATGCCAAAGCCGTACTCGATCTGGAGTTCCCCGGTGTTCATCAATTACGCGAATATCGTCGCTACTATCCGTTGGGTCCGATTGCCGCTCATGTAGTTGGCATGACCGACATAGACGATTATGGCCTCGAGGGCCTCGAGCGTCAGTTCGAGGCGGTGCTGGGTGGTGAGGAGGGGCTCAACCGAATCGTTCGTGATCGTAAGGGTCGCGTTGTCGAGCGGGTACAACGAATCAAACCGGTACGTCACGGTAGTGATATCGATACCAGTATCGACGCACGTATTCAGTATGCTACGCGACGCGCCTTGGCAAAATCGTTGTCGGAATTCAAGGCAGCCGGCGCCTCTGCAATCGTGATGGATGCTCACACAGGGGAAGTTCTGGCGATGGTCAATCTGCCGGATTTCAACCCTAATCGCCGCACGCACGAAAACACCTCAGCCTATAGAAACCGAGCGGTGACCGATTTACTCGAACCCGGTTCGACAATCAAGCCGTTCACCGTGGCCATGGCGCTTTCCAGCGGTGAATTTTCACCCGATACGGTGATAGATACGAGCCCCGGCACGTATCGAATTGGTAGAAACACGATTCACGATGTACATGATTATGGTCCATTGACGGTATCGCGCGTCATTATCAAATCCAGCAATATCGGCGCTGCCAAGATTGCCATGGCATTGCCGCCGATACGACTGTACGAAATGTTCCACGATGTCGGTTTTGGCAGTACCACGGGTATTGAGTTGCCCGGTGAACGCATCGGTACTCTAGTAAAACGCAAGAAATGGCGGCCTATCGAACACGCCACTTTGTCATACGGTTACGGTATGGCAGCAACTCCGATTCAAATCGCGCAGGCCTACGCGGTACTTGCCAATGGCGGGCGAATGGTTCCCGTGACTATTCGCAAACGCAACCATCCGGTTGATGGCGAACGGATATTATCAACGACGGTTGCTCGCACGATTGTCGATATGCTCGAAGGCGTTGTGACCCGCGACGGTACCGCGCGGCGTGCCAAGGTTTATAACTATCGGGTAGCGGGAAAGACCGGCACCAGTCACAAGTTGGTGGGTGGTCAATATGCTGAGGACCGCTACGTTTCGTCTTTTGCCGGAATGGCTCCAGCTTCAAATCCGCGCTTCGTCATGGTGGTAGTAGTAGACGATCCACGAAGCGATCGATACTACGGTGGTTACGTCGCTGCACCGGTGTTCGCCGAAGTGATGGCAGAGGTGTTGAGGCTCTATAACATCGCCCCTGACGATGTGTCGTTGGAGCAGGTTGGGGTCGATGCCAAGCGCAGGGGAGCCGGGGCATGAATACATCCGTCGCCGAGCGCAGCCTGAATGAACTCACCCGCGGATTGGCCGATAGTGTCAACTGGCGTGATGTCGTCGTGACTGGAATCACCCAGGACAGCCGTGAAGTCAAGCGGGGTGACCTGTTCCTGGCGGTGCCGGGTGAGCGGAGTGACGGTCGTCGTTTCATTCGCCAGTGCATTGATGCCGGTGCCGCTGCGGTACTTGCGCAAGCGCCTGTCGAATGGCCGGATGACGATTCAACAAACAACGCGCCGGTATACCAGGTTACCGATCTGCGTCGTTATGTCGGCACCATCGCCGATCGTTTCTACGGGCAACCTTCCAGGCGACTGTGTGTCATTGGTATAACAGGCACCAACGGAAAGACCAGTTGCTCTCATCTGCTCGCTCAGGCGCTTGAGTTACTTGGTGGACAAAGCGGTGTGCTTGGCACGCTTGGCAATGGCCGCCCTACAGCCCTCAAGCCTTCGCCGTTGACCACCCTTGATGCGGTTGCGGTTCATCGCGAACTGGATGCACTGGATCAATCGGGTGCCCGATTCGTTTGTATGGAAGTGTCCTCGCATGCCCTGTCCCAGGGTCGGGTAGACAAGGTGGCATTCGATCTTGCAGTGTTTACCAATCTGACTCAGGACCATCTCGACTACCACGACGACATGGCCAGCTACGGCAACGCCAAGGCACGATTGTTTGCATACCCGGACTTGTCGGCGTGTGTTATCAATATCGATGATGCCTTCGGACGGCATCTGGCCAGCGATATTGATATGGAGTTGCTGTGGAGTTATGGCGATAGCACGGATGCGCGCGTGCGACGACAAAGTCTCGATATGTCAGGTGGCCGCATTTCAATGCAGGTCAACATTGGTGACGACACGGTTGAGTTGGTCTCGGATCTTCCCGGACGTTTCAACGCCGACAATATTCTGACGGTGTTTGCGACATTACTGGCCATGGGTTTCGATCATTCCCGGGTGGTCGAAGCGTTATCGAAGTTACAACCAGTGCCGGGTCGGATGGAGATCTTTTCGTCTCCCGGCAAGCCGCGCGTGGTGGTCGATTTTGCTCATACACCCGATGCACTCGACAAGGCACTTAACGCCTGCCGCGAATTGAATCCTGAAAAACTGTGGGTGGTGTTCGGTTGTGGTGGCGATCGTGATCGCGACAAGCGTGCCAGGATGGGTGCGATAGCCTCAAGGCTTGCCGATAAGGTTGTCATTACCAGCGATAATCCACGCAGTGAAGATCCCCTTGCGATCATCAATGACATCGCCTTGGGTACCGATGGTGATGCGGTTCTGATTGAGGATCGTCGCAATGCCATTGCGCATGCAATAGACAAGTCGAACCCTGGTGACATGGTGTTGGTGGCCGGGAAAGGCCATGAGACCACACAAACCATTGGTGACGTTGTGCGCCCCTTCAGCGACCGCGATACCGTGGTATCACTACTTAACGGTGCGTCGTGATGACCCTTGCCACGGCAGCGAAAGCGATGAACGGGCGATTCACCGGAATCGATCGTCTGTTCACAAGTGTGTCTACCGATAGCCGTAACTTGTCAGCCGATGCGTTATACGTAGCGCTTCGTGGTGAGCGTTTCGATGGTCACGACTTTATCGAACCCGCAATCGATGGTGGTGCAGTGGGAGTTGTTGTTGACAGCGAACCTGACATGGATCTACCAGCCATCGTTGTGGACGACACGCTCATTGCGCTACAGCAATTGGCGCAAAACTGGCGGAGCCGATTCCATGGTCCACTGATTGCAGTTACCGGTAGCAACGGCAAAACCACGGTCAAGGAAATGCTTGGTTCGATACTAAGTCTCGCGGCACCGACCTTACTGAGTTCCGGTAATCAGAATAATCACATCGGTGTTCCGCTCTCACTCCTGAAGCTGCGTGACGATCATCAATATGCAGTCATTGAGATGGGTATGAATCACGCAGGAGAGTTGGCGGTATTGACACGGCTGGCGGCACCGACCGTGGCACTGATCAACAACGCGGCAGCGGCACATCTTGAAGGTCTTGGCAGCATCGATCAGGTGGCCAGGGCGAAGGCAGAAATATTCGAGGGTCTTGATGATGACGGCATTGCGGTCGTTAATGCCGACGATGCCTATGCCGACTACTGGAAAGAGCTCAATGCGCATCGAAAAGTGATTACTTTCGGATTCGGTAGTGATGCCGACGTATGCGCGCAGGCTGACATCGAGGTTGAGCATAGCCTCATGCGGATCAAGTCACGGGATAGCGAACTGGTATTCACGCTATTGATGGCTGGACGACATAACGCCGCCAATGCACTGGCGGCTGCCACCGTGGCACTGGCGCTTGATATTCCGCTTGATGTCATCAAAGCCGGACTCGAATCATTCAGCCCGGTTGCCGGTCGCAGTGAGGTCGTACAACTCAAGAACGGCGATCGACTGATCAACGATTCCTATAATGCCAATCCCGCGTCGATGCAGGCCGCCATTGAAATGCTCGCCCGATTCTCTGGCCGGCGCATCATGGTGATGGGTGATATGGCGGAACTCGGTCCCGATAGCAATCAATTGCATGCCGACATCGGTGATTATGCGCGATCACTGGCAATCGACGAGATGATGGCAATCGGTCCGGCAAGCCGTCATGCGATCGATGCCTTCGGCGCGAGTGGACGATATTTCGACCGCATCGATCAGTTATCCGAGGCGTTGCTTGAGTCATTGTCTGCAAATAAGGATTCGTTCGCTGGCATGACCACGGTCCTCATAAAAGGCTCACGAAGTATGGGCATGGAACGCGTTTCGCAATCGCTGATGGAACGTCTGGCAAACGGGGGGGTGAACTGATGTTGTTGTACCTCTTCGACCACTTGTCTGAATATCATAGCGCCTTCAATGTCTTTCGTTACCTGACGCTGCGCGGTATATGCGGTGTGTTAACAGCGCTGACAATCTGCTTTCTGGTTGGGCCGCTGATGATACGCAAGCTCAGCTATCACCAGATCGGTCAAACGGTTCGCGAAGACGGACCTCCTACACATTTCGAAAAAGTCGGCACGCCCACCATGGGCGGCGCGCTGATTTTGGTCGCAGTATCACTGTCGACCTTGTTGTGGGCCGACTTAAGCAATCGATTTATCTGGGTAGCGCTTCTGACCTGTATCGCCTTTGGCGCGATAGGTTGGGTGGATGACTATAAAAAGCTGGTACATAAAGATCCGCGCGGCATGGGTGCGCGATCTAAATTCACCTGGCAGTCGATTGCCGGCCTATCGGCGGCGCTGTTCCTTTATTACACTGCGCAGAGTCCAGCCGAGCTTGAACTGATCGTACCGTTATTCAAGGAAGTTTCCATCGACCTTGGCTTTGGTTACGTGATCCTCACCTATCTGGTGATCGTTGGTACCAGCAACGCGGTCAATCTTACCGACGGTCTTGATGGTCTGGCCATTTTGCCAACAGTACTCGTCACTGGTGCGCTGGCTATTTTTGCCTATGTAACCGGACATGCAATCTTCTCCGGCTATCTGGGTATTCCGTATATCCCCGGTGCCGGTGAAATGCTGATCTTTTGTGCCGCATTGGTGGGCGCCGGACTCGGCTTCCTGTGGTTCAACACGTACCCCGCCATGGTCTTCATGGGCGACATCGGTGCATTGGCGCTCGGTGCTGCTATTGGTGTGATCGCGGTCATCGTTCGACAGGAAATCGTGTTGATGATCATGGGCGGCATCTTCGTCATGGAAACCCTGTCGGTGATCCTTCAGGTTGCATCCTATAAATTGCTTGGCAAGCGGCTATTCAGGATGGCACCGCTTCATCATCATTTTGAGCTGAAAGGATGGCCGGAACCTCGCGTCAGTGTACGCTTCTGGATCATCAGCCTGATCCTCGTACTGGTGGGTCTGGCGACCCTCAAGGTGCGTTAGTGATGAACGTGGTCAGTCACACAATGGGCAACGACGCACCGTCTACGCTGGTCCTCGGTCTTGGGCGCAGCGGCTACTCTGCGGCACGCTATCTATATCGGCATAACGAGCCGTTCGAGCTGGCCGACACGCGCGCGACACCGCCCATGAAGGATCTTGTAGTAAACGAGTTCCCCGGCGTTAAACTGCATCTCGGCCAGGTTAGCGATGAACTGCTTGGTCAGTTCGAGCGCATCGTCCTGAGTCCGGGGTTGTCCAAACATGAGCCGAAACTTGTTGCCGCCGCGCAGGCAGGCATCGAGATACTCGGTGACATCGAATTGTTTTCCCGTCATGCCATTGCACCGGTAGTCGCGATCACCGGTTCCAATGGCAAGAGTACGGTTACCCGTATGACTGGCGACATGCTTGAAGCCGATGGTTACCGTGTCCGCGTCGGTGGCAACATCGGCGTGCCGGCGCTCGACCTGCTTGATGACGATACGACCACTCCCGAGTTCTATGTCCTCGAGTTGTCGAGTTTTCAACTCGAAACTACACACAGTCTCAAGCCTGCAAGCGCGGTTGTGTTGAACATCAGTGCGGATCATATGGATCGTTACGCGGACCTTGATGCCTATGCTCGCGCCAAAGGATACATCTATGCGCATGCCGCAGTTTGTGTGATCAACCGTGACGATATCCTGGCCGCATCCCTGTGCCCACAATCAAGTCGTCAACTCAACTTCGGCATCGATGTCCCTCGCAGCGATGATGAGTTTGGACTCATCACGAAAAACGGCCGAGTATGGTTGGCACAGGGTTCGCGAATGTTTCTGGCTGCCGATGAGGTGCTGCTTGAAGGTACGCATAATCTTGCCAATGCGCTGGCAGCACTGGCACTGATTGCTGCTCTTGGAATCGATATATCAAAGGCGATGCTGGATGCGCTCAAGTCCTTCAGGGGACTGGTTCATCGCATGGAACGAGTCGCGGATTTTAATGGTGTTCGATTCATTAATGATTCCAAGGGGACCAATGTCGGCGCCACGGCAGCGGCTATCGCGGGTCTTGACGCACCGATTGTGCTGATAGCAGGCGGGCGTGGTAAAGGGGCCGATTTCAATGTGCTGGCACGCGCCGCCTCTGGTCGGATACGTCATCTGATTGTGTTCGGTGAAGATACCGATGCAATTGCCGATGCGTTTACCAAAGGCCTTGGCGGGAGTTTGTCGATAACTCGCACTCGCACGCTTGTTGAAGCTGTCGACAAGTCTTTCGAGGTTAATCATGAGGGCGATGTGGTGCTGTTCTCGCCAGCCTGCGCCAGTTTCGATCAGTTTGAAAACTTCGAACAACGTGGCGACAGGTTTCGCGAGCTGGTCCAACGGCGCGTGGCCGAGGAGGCGATATGCAAGCCGTAATCGATGCGCGCGGTCATGCCGGGGCGCTTGGCAGTTTCGACGCAGTGCTGCTTGGCACGGTGATGGCATTGTTGAGCTTGAGCATCATTATGGTCTTCTCTGTAACCGTGGTCGATGATTCAGACGGTGGCGCCAGCTTTGCCAGGATCGCCCGTCACAGTGCACACATCGCAGTGGGTGTGATTGCCATGTTGCTCATTTCACGATTCTCACCTGTGTTCTGGCAGCGGGCGGCGCGACTTTTGCTGGTGGCTGGAATCCTGTTGTTGATACTGGTGCTGATTCCTGCCATCGGTATCGAGGTCAATGGTTCGAGACGCTGGTTGGGCATCGCTTCGATCCGGGTGCAGCCGTCAGAACTGATGAAGTTCATCATGATCGTGTTCATGGCCGACTACCTCACCAGGCGTCGGGGTCAACTCAAAAGCTTCCGGCTGGGTGTTGTTAATGTCGCCGCGGTTGTTGGTGTGGTGGGTATGTTACTGCTGCTTGAGCCGGATCTGGGATCGACCGTGGTCATTGCGGCAACGGTGTTCGCGATGATGTACGTGGCGGGGGTGCGCTATTCGCACATGGTGTTATGCATCAGTGTTGCTGCTACCGCGTTTGCCGCGCTGGTGTATCTGTCACCGTATCGATTACAACGAGTTCTGAGTTTCCAGGATCCATGGGCGGACCCATGGAATACAGGATTCCAGCTATCCCAGGCATTGATCGCATTCGGACGCGGCGAGTGGCTGGGTGCCGGTCTCGGCCAAAGTATTCAAAAACTTTTTTATCTGCCGCACGCCGGGAACGACTTCCTGGCTGCCGTGATTGCCGAGGAACTTGGCTTTGCCGGAATTCTGGTTCTCATCACGCTCTATATGTTGCTGGTGTGGCGCGGTTTTGCAATCGCTCGTCAGGCGGATCAGGGTGGTCATGACTGTGCCGCGCTCATCGCTCGAGGAGCAACGATTCTGATCGCGCTACAGGCAATCATCAATCTCGGCGTCAACATGGGCGTGCTGCCAACCAAGGGGCTGACCTTGCCACTGGTGAGTTATGGCGGCAGCAGCATGATAGTGACGCTGATGCTTGTCGGTTTGGTGTTGGGCGTTGACAGGCAGGTGCGTATGCCGGCTGCCGGTCGGGGGTCGACATGAAGACCTTGATGGTTATGGCAGGTGGAACCGGCGGCCACGTCTATCCGGCGTTGGCGGTTGCCGAATACATGCGTAACCGCGGAGTACGTGTGGTGTGGCTGGGAACTCGTGCCGGTCTTGAGGCACGAGTCATACCGGAAGCGGGCTTCGATATATTCTGGATGACCATTGCCGGTTTGCGCGGTAAAGGATTGACACGCTATCTGGCGATGCCCTTCATGTTACTGCGGGCTATCGCACAGGGCATAGGCATCGTTCGCCGGGAGCGTCCCGATGCGCTGCTTGGTATGGGTGGTTTCGCTGCCGGACCCGGTGCGGTCTCGGGATGGTTGCTGCGCCGGCCGTTAGTCATACATGAAGCCAACGCGCGTGCCGGACTGACCAACCGGTTACTGGCGCCGCTGGCCAGACGCGTATTGTGCGGTTTTCCTGAAACCGAAGGACTTGGCAAAAATGCCGAGTGGACAGGCAATCCGATACGACAGCAATTTACCTCGTCAAGGCAGGTCAATGACGCGCGCGCAAATGAAGCAGCGTTCAATCTGTTGATTATCGGTGGCTCTTTGGGTGCGCGAGTTTTTAATCGCGAATTGCCTGCCTGCCTGCAAAACCTGGCAGTTGATGGATTGATCAATATTCGTCACCAGTGCGGCCGCGGCAATCTTGCTGAGGTGCGTGATGCTTATGATCATCGTGGCATCGATGCCGAGGTTGAAGAGTTTATCGACGACATGGGCGAAGCATACGCCAAGGCCGATCTGGTTATCTGTCGAGCCGGAGCAATGACCGTCGCCGAGGTTTGCATGGCGGGAGTCGCAGCAATATTCGTTCCCTATCCTCATGCGGCTGGTGATCATCAACGCGCAAACGCACGCTACCTCGCAGATCAAGGCGGCGCGTTATTGCTTGATGAATCCGACTTCAATCAAGGCAAACTTAATCCCCTGATAACTTCCCTTATCTCCAATCGCGCGCAACTTGATGAGATGGCATCAAAGGCGCACGAGCTGGCCAGAAGCGATGCGACTGAAACGGTTGCTTCGGCGTGCCTGGAGGTGATGCATGCGTGAATTTGTCAGCCATATCCACTTTGTCGGTATTGGTGGCGCCGGCATGAGCGGTATTGCTGAAGTTCTGCTGGGTCAGAACTACCAGGTCAGCGGCTCGGATCTGCATGAAAATGCTGCTGTGAAACGTCTGAAGAAACTCGGTGCAACAGTTTATCAGGGTCACGCCGCAGGCAATATCGCCGGTGCCGATGTGGTGGTGGTGTCATCTGCGATTGCCGACAACAATGTAGAGGCGGTTGCGGCCAGGGCTAGCGGCATTCCCGTCATACCACGAGCAGAAATGCTGGGTGAGTTGATGCGATTCGGTCAAGGTATCGCCGTTGCCGGTACCCATGGCAAAACCACGACGACTTCCCTGATAGCAGCAATACTTGCCGAAGGTGGCCTCGACCCGACCTTTGTGGTGGGTGGCTTGGTCAACAGCGTCAACAGTCATGCAAAGCTCGGCAAGGGTGCTTATCTGGTAGCCGAAGCGGATGAAAGTGATGCGTCCTTCCTGCATCTGCAGCCGCGAATTTCGGTGATCACCAATATCGACATCGATCATATGGAAACCTATGGAGGCGACTTCGATCGACTCCGGCAGACCTTCTCCGCCTTCGTTCATAACCTGCCTTTTTATGGCCTCGCTATTGTCTGTATTGACGATCCGGTGGTTCGGCAACTGGTCGGCGAAGTGCATCGTACCGTGGTCAGCTACGGTACTTCAGCGGATGCTGACTTTCAGGTTTCAGATATCAGCCAGATGGGTACCACCATGCGGTTCAGCGTGAACCGGCCCGGGGGCAGCAGCCCACTGCAAATCGAACTGGCCCTGCCTGGCGTACATAACGTATTAAACGCAACGGCGGCAATCGCTATCGCCCATCAGCTCAAGATCGCCGATGACGATGTCTCTTCCGCGCTAAAGAGTTTTGCGGGTATTGGTCGGCGAATGCAGATACTCGGCGAGTACCGGTTGAACGATGTCACCGTCACTGTGGTGGATGACTATGCCCATCATCCACGGGAGATACGCGCTACGTTAGACGCCGCTCGCGGAGCGTGGCCGGATCGGCGGATTATCGTGGTGTTCCAGCCCCATCGTTATAGCCGCACGCAAAACCTGTTCGATGATTTTGCTGAACTGTTAAGCAGTATCGAGCCATTGATCGTTACTGAAGTATATCCGGCAGGGGAGGCGCCGATTACCGCCGCCGACGGCCGCGCACTGTGTCGCGCCATTCGAAAACGTGGCAGCAGCGACCCGGTCTTTGTCGAACAACTCGATACGCTGAGTGAAGTCCTCGAAGGACTCTGTAAAAATGAAGATGTCGTGTTAATGCTCGGTGCGGGTGACATCGGTCGCCATGCGCGCGCCTTGGTAGCCGAAGCAGCGCAAGCTTCCGGCAATACCGTGGAGGCATCGGCATGATGGCGGCGAAGCGGATCAATCACATGCCGAACATGGCGGGAATACGTGGCGAGCTGCATGTCGATGAACCCATGTCTCGCCACACAAGTTGGCGGGTCGGTGGCCCGGCCGATTGGTATTTCATTCCGGCGGACCGGGACGATCTCATACATTTCCTGGCGCAGTTACCGGCGCAGCTACCTGTACTCTTTACGGGTCTTGGTTCCAATCTGCTGGTCCGCGATGGCGGGATACGTGGAGTGGTCATAGCCACTCACAAATCGTTATCGATGATTCGAATGGAATCAAATGGAAGCATCTATGCAGAAGCCGGTGTTGCCGGTGCTCGAGTGGCGCGTTTTGCTCTCAGGCATGGTTTGGTGGGCGCGGAGTTTTTTGCAGGTATTCCAGGTTGCATCGGCGGTGCCCTGGCGATGAATGCCGGCGCCTTCGGGGGTGAAACCTGGAGAGTCGTTGAACGGGTTGACGTAGTTAATCACGACGGCGTGGCGTCCGGACTACCGTCAAGCGCATTCTCGCCGGCTTATCGTCATATCGACTTGCCGGAGGATTGCTGGTTCCTCGCAGCATACATTCGGCTGCAGGAAGGCGATGTTGAAGCATCCAGGCGCGAGGTGTCGCGATTACTGCGAGCGCGTGGCGAGAGCCAGCCGGTACAAAGTGCCAATGCCGGTTCTGTTTTCACCAATCCGCCTGACGACCATGCTGCACGCCTGATTGAATCCAGTGGTTTGAAGGGTACTCGAATCGGTGACGCCGAGGTTTCGTCAAAGCACGCCAACTTCATCATTAATAATGGTGACGCCAGCGCCGACGACATCGAACGGCTGATCGAGCATGTTCGTATAAGCGTGCTTCATAAAACGGGAACCGAACTGGTAACCGAGGTTCGTATTGCGGGGGTTCATCATGAATGACCGTATCAATATAAACGCTCAATCGGGCATTGCCCGGCTACCGGTATTGATTGCCAGTGTGGCGCTCACGGTGAGTCTTGCCCTGGTAGCGCTCGATCGCCTGTTATTACCGGATCGTTTCTCGATACAGGAAGTGGTGGTTACCGGCAATGCCCCCAATGTGGATCCTGCACGGGTACTGCATGCAGTGCGTCAACTCGGTCCGAGATCCTGGTTTTCGGTTGATCTTGCCGAAGTTGAACGGGTTGTCGGTGATGTCCCCTGGGTTTATCGGGCGAGCGTTCGCAGGCGCTGGCCAGGACGGCTCATCGTAAGCGTTTCCCAGGCACAGCCGGTTGCTCGCTGGAATGACGATGGTTGGGTTAATAACGACGGTGAAACATTGTCATTGCCATCGGGATTTACCGGCGCCGATCTGCCGTCATTGCAGGGTCCGCAAAATCGTTCGACCGAAGTGGTGGCCCGTTTCAACGAGATAGATACCATTCTGTCCACTGTGCCGGTGGTCAAACCTGTCTCGCTCAAACTGGATGGACGCGGAGTCTGGGTGCTTGGTTTGAACACTGCCAAACGAGAAACCCCGCTGATTGTAACAATAGGACGCGGTTCCATTGTGCCTCGTCTGATGCGTCTGACGGAGGCATTGAAAAGCTCTTTGGCGGCACGTTTGCCACAGCTTGCGAGTATTGATCTGCGATATCCCAATGGTCTGGCAGTTGCGCCAATCGAAAATACGAATGATGGCGGGGTTGTACAAACCGCACCGCAGCCGCCCTCAAGCGATGCCGGCTAACTGGAATGAATAGATGAAGAAACCTGATGAGAACCTGATTGTCGGTCTGGATATCGGGACATCCAAAATCCTCGCCATCGTCGCCGAGGTGAAGGATAAAAACGTCGAGATCATTGGTGTCGGTCACCACCCCTCACGGGGTCTGAAGAAAGGTGTGGTTGCCAATATCGAATCCACCGTGCAGTCCATACAACGCGCCATCGAAGAGGCTGAGTTGATGGCCGGTTGCCAGATCATGTCGGTGTATGCCGGTATCGCCGGATCCCATATCAACAGCTTCAATTCCCATGGCGTGGTGGCGATTCGTGATAACGAGGTCAGCCGGAGTGATGTGGAACGCGTAATCGAAGCGGCGCGCGCCCTGGCGATTCCCAACGATCAGAAGATTCTGCACATCCTGCCGCAGGATTTTATCATCGATGGTCAGGAAGGCATCCGCGAACCGATCGGTATGAGCGGTGTTCGCATGGAGGCCAAGGTGCACATCATTACCGGCGCAGTGAGTGCTGCCCAGAACATCGTCAAGTGCATAAAACGCTGCGGACTTGAAGTCGATGACATTATTTTGGAGCAGCTCGCATCGAGCTATGCAGTGCTTGATGAAGACGAGAAAGAACTGGGCGTGTGCATGATCGATATCGGCGGCGGAACCACCGATATCGCGATTTTTACCGAGGGCGCGATCAGACACACCGCGGTCCTGCCGATAGCCGGTGATCAGATCACCAATGACATCGCCGTTGCCTTGAGGACGCCGACCCAGGCAGCCGAAGACATCAAAAAGAAATTCGGTTGTGCGCTGACCCAGCTTGCGCCCCACGGCGAGATGATCGATACGCCGAGCGTCGGTGACAGGGCGCCCCGTAAGCTGGCGCGCTCAACACTTGCCGAGGTAATCGAACCACGTGTCGAAGAACTCTATCTGCTGGCACAGGCCGAGCTCAGACGCAGCGGTTACGAAGAGTTGATCGGTACCGGCGTGGTGCTTACCGGCGGCAGTTCGAAGATGGACGGCATGGTGGAACTGGCTGAGGAGATTTTTCATATGCCGGTAAGGCTGGGCGTACCGCAGTACGTCGGCGGCTTATCCGAGGTGGTGCGCAATCCGATTTATTCCACCGGCGTCGGACTGGTGATGTTCGGTCATTCCAATCGACCGAATCAGGTGCAATCGTCGAAACAGCGCAAGCCACGATTCAAGAGTGTGGCTGAACGAATGAAGTCCTGGTTTCAGGGCAATTTTTAACGAGTGTAAAGAGTTTATTCAAAGTGACGAGGCAAATGAACAAAAGGAAACGGATGGCCAGGAACGGCTTAATGGACTGGAACTTGATTAGTCAATCAAACAAACGGCAGCGGAGATAATTATCATGTTTGAACTTGTAGAAACCGTAGGACAACAGGCGGTCATAAAAGTAATAGGCATCGGCGGCGGCGGCGGTAATGCTGTCGACCACATGCTTTCAGCTAACCTTGAGGGTGTTGAGTTTATCAATGCCAATACAGATGCCCAGGCACTGCAGCGATCCGGCGTACCGCGTCTGCTGCAGTTGGGTGAGGCCCTCACCAAAGGATTGGGGGCAGGTGCCAATCCGGAAGTAGGGCGGCAGGCGGCGATTGAGGATCGCGATCGAATCAACGATCTTCTCGAAGGCGCCGATATGATTTTCCTGACCTCCGGGATGGGCGGTGGTACCGGTACCGGCGCGGCTCCGGTCATTGCGGAGCTGGCACGCGAACGCGGCATACTGACGGTTGCCGTGGTCACCCGGCCGTTTCCCTTCGAAGGCAAGAAACGTATCGAGGCGGCCGAGCAGGGTATTGCCGAACTGAGGCAATATGTCGATTCGCTGATTACCATACCCAATGAGAAAGTGCTGCACGTCATGGGCAAACAGGCAACGCTCCTGGACGCGTTTGCACGCGCCAATGAAGTGCTGCTGAACGCAGTGCAGGGCATTGCCGAGTTGATCACCCGCCCGGGTCTCATCAACGTTGACTTTGCAGACGTGCGCACGGTGATGTCGGAGATGGGCGTGGCCATGATGGGTTCGGCAACCGCGTCCGGCGACGATCGTGCTCAGGAAGCGGCCCGGTCTGCGGTATCAAGCCCCTTGCTTGAGGACATTGATATCCATGGCGCCAAGGGCATACTGGTCAATGTCACCGCCGGTATGGATATGGCTATCGGCGAATTCTCCGAGGTCGGCGACATTGTCAACGAATTTGCTTCGGAAGACGCCACTGTGGTGATTGGCACCGTGCTTGACCCGGAGATGAACGGCGAGCTTCGCGTCACCATGGTGGCGACCGGTATCGGCGAGGTACACCAAGCCCGCACACCGGTCCGACCTAATCTTGTTCACTCCCAAAAGCTCGATAACGACGCTACCGATCGGCGTGATCAGCCAGCGGTTATGCGTTCTCGGCGATCCATGGGCGGCAACGCCGCGGCGATGGCTGCCGCAGATGGGGATACAGATATGGATTATCTCGATATTCCGGCATTTTTAAGGCGTCAGGCTGACTGAGTGATCGGCCGGAATGCCAACACCGCTGCCACGATCGGTATTCCGGCCGCCGTCCGCCATGATTGACGATATTTCGTAATCATGATTAGAAGATAAAACAGGAGGAGAAATTATGGATAAAATCTTCAAAAACAGCAGGAAAGCTACACAATAATGACAATCTCGTGTAGCATCCGACTCTTGAAGGGGGGACGTTTCCCTTTGGTGACACGGTGCTATCTTAAAAACTAAAAGAATCTGTGGGCGAAGCGCTACCGGTTCGATTTAACTCATCCAATCAATGATCAGGCAAAGAACTCTAAAAAATGTAATCCGTGCGACCGGGGTGGGTTTGCACACCGGACAGAAAGTTTACCTGACCCTCAGACCGGCTGCGGTTGATACAGGTATCGTTTTTCGCAGGACAGATCTGGAACCCCCTGTCGAGGTGCCGGCCAAGCCCGAATACGTTGGCGACACACGCATGTCGACCACAATTGAAAGCGATGGCGTCAGGATATCCACGGTCGAACATCTGATGTCGGCATTTGCAGGAATCGGTATCGACAACGCCTATGTCGATTTGACCGCGCCTGAAGTGCCAATTATGGATGGCAGCGCCGGGCCATTTGTTTTTCTGCTGCAGTCTGCCGGCATCGAAGAACAGTCCAAGCCAAAGCAATTCATCCGTGTCAAAAAGACGGTAGAATTGCGCGAGGATGATAAATGGGTCCGTTTTGAACCGTTCAACGGTTTCAAAGTCTCCTTTACCATTGATTTCAATCATCCCATCTTCCAGGCCTCGACCCAGGTCGCCTGTGTCGATTTTTCCACCACCTCATTTGTAAAAGAAGTCAGTCGCGCCCGTACCTTCGGATTTCTGCAGGATCTTGAAACCCTGCGGGAAGCAGGACTTGCCCGTGGAGGCAGTCTCGACAATGCAATCGTCATGGATCAATTCCATATCCTTAACGAAGACGGTCTGCGTTACGAAGATGAATTCGTCAAGCACAAGGTCCTCGATGCCATAGGCGATCTGTACCTGCTGGGCCACCCCCTGATTGGCGCCTTCTCGGCGCACAAATCGGGTCATGCATTGAACAACCGGCTGCTCAGGGCCATTGTTGCAGATGAAGAAGCATTCGAGCTGGTGTCGTTCGACGATGCCGAGCATGCTCCCATCATTTTCACCCGTCCCGTTACTGCCTGACGTAATCTATTCGCATTTCCTGTGAACGCCACTGGCGTTCTCGGGTGCCGGGTGTTCTTAATTGAATGCGAAGGCGGGCGCGTCGTTAATCGCCAAGGTCTGGTCAACTTCGTTTATATTCCAGCTTGTTCTGACAGTTTCCAGAAAATTACACCACTCGATGTGAGACAACGCCAGGCGCTACGGTAGAATAGGCGCCTTTGATCTGCGGAGTCTGTCATGCAATACGAATCTGATAATGGTGAACCGCGTCAGGGACTGTGGTTTCGACTGCTATGGATGTTTCTGTTTTATCTGCTGCTGTTTTATGCGGTTAACATTATTGTCGCGATCATTGCCGTGTGTCAGTTCGTGCTGGTACTCGTCAACGGTGCAGTCAACGGACGACTCAAGGACTTCAGTGCATCACTGAACCAGTATGCCCATGAGATTCTTCAGTTTCTGACCTTCAATTCTTCGCAAAAGCCGTTTCCTTTTGCAGAATTTCCACGTTCTTGAGTAAACCGTGTTACCAGTAACGTGAAGTACATGCGAATACGCCTCGTAGCAGATGCGTGAACAAAATCAATTAACAAGTCGATTCGGAGTCAACCCGTTGCAAGCCGAGTATAGCCCTCGTGATATCGAACGCGCCGCCCAGTCATACTGGGAAGAACAGCGCAGTTTTGAGGTGAACGAAGACCCCAGGCGGGAAAAATATTATTGCCTGTGCATGTTCCCCTATCCGTCGGGGCGTTTGCATATGGGTCATGTTCGCAACTACACCATTGGTGACGTGATCAGTCGATACCAGAGAATGCTCGGTAAAAACGTGCTGCAACCCATGGGCTGGGATGCCTTCGGTCTGCCGGCCGAGAATGCTGCAATCCAGAATAACGTGCCGCCGGCGCGCTGGACCTATGAAAACATCGAGCACATGAAAGGGCAGCTTAAGCGGCTTGGTTTCGGCTACGACTGGCGCCGTGAGTTGGCGACTTGCCAACCCGACTATTACCGCTGGGAGCAGTGGCTGTTTACGAGGCTGTACGAGAAAGGCATAGCCTACAAGGCATTGGCTGAGGTCAATTGGGATCCGGTAGAACAAAGCGTACTTGCCAACGAGCAGGTGATTGACGGGCGTGGCTGGCGTTCGGGCGCGCCGGTCGAACGGCGACAGATTCCACACTGGTTCCTCAAGATCACGGACTACGCTGAAGAGTTGCTCAAATCACTGGATGATCTTGAAGGCTGGCCGGAATCGGTGCGTACCATGCAGCGCAACTGGATTGGCCGGTCTGTCGGTCTGGAGGTGGATTTCCCGCTATCGGACGGTGGCGATCCACTGAAAATATTCACCACCCGCCCGGACACGATTTTCGGGGCAACATTCATGGCGGTATCAGTTGATCACCCGTTGGCGCGTGCCCGGTCCGTCGTCGATGATGAGATCGCCGCATTCAGTGAAGAGTGTCGACAGGGCGGATTTCGAGAGGCTGATATCGAGACCATCGAAAAAAAGGGTTTGCCGCTTGGGATCGATGCCGTCAATCCGTTCAATCAGGAACGTATCCCGGTCTGGGTCGCCAATTTTGTTCTCACCGGATACGGAACCGGCGCCATTATGGCGGTTCCCGCGCATGACCAGCGCGATCATGCTTTTGCGACCCGCTACGGTCTGCCGATTCGTCAGGTAATTGCACCGGCCAGCGGTGACGACGTCGATATTGAATCTGGCGCCTGGACTGCCAGTAACGATATTCGTACAGTTAATTCAGGGGAATTCTCGAGGCTGAATTATGAGCAGGCCTTTGAGCAGATCGCCAGCGCCGCCGAAGCGGGCGGTTTTGGTACACGACGAGTGAATTATCGGTTGCGTGACTGGGGCGTCTCACGGCAACGTTACTGGGGGTGCCCGGTGCCGATTATCCAGGGTTCAGAGGGCAAACTTTATCCTGTTGCCGATGACCAGCTGCCGGTGGTATTGCCTGAAGATGTCGATGTGTCAGGTGGTGGTTCGCCGCTTTCGCGTCTTGAGGACTTTGTTACGACGGTCGATCCTGCAACCGGGCAGCCGGCGCGTCGGGAAACCGACACTTTTGACACATTCGTGGAGTCGTCCTGGTACTACGCGCGCTTTACCTGCGCCGATAACGATAAGGCGATGCTTGATGATCGCGCTAATTACTGGCTGCCGGTGGATCAGTATATCGGTGGTGTCGAACATGCCATATTGCATCTTCTGTATGCGCGTTTTTTCCACAAACTGATGCGTGATGAAGGCCTGGTCGATAGCGATGAGCCGTTCGACAACCTCCTGACCCAGGGCATGGTTCTGGCGGAAACCTATTTTCGTATCGGTGAGGGTGGTAAAAAAGTTTATTTTGCACCAGACGAGGTTGATATCAGCCGCGACGAACACGGTCGCGTGGCGGGTGCCACATTGCGGGCCGACGGTGAGGAGGTCGAGGTCGGCCGCATGGAGAGCATGTCAAAATCCAAGCGCAACGGTGTCGATCCGCAAACCATGATCGATCGCTTCGGTGCCGATACCGTGCGCCTGTTCATGATGTTTGCCGCGCCGCCTGAACAATCGCTTGAATGGAACGACAATGCCGTGGCGGGCTCACATCGCTTTCTGCGACGTCTGCATGAACTGGTACAGCGTCATGGTGAAGCGCTGGGCGAACTCTACAAAAATGATCCCGAACTGGCCGTTGCGCGACAACTCAAAGACGGTGATTGCCTCGA
Organism: marine bacterium B5-7; assembly: GCA_021604525.1. Lineage (GTDB taxonomy): Bacteria > Pseudomonadota > Gammaproteobacteria > Arenicellales > CAJQKF01 > BQJD01. Next base: position 49,916 of record BQJD01000004.1, read on the forward strand.
GCTGCGTGCCCAGCTACATTCGATGCTCGAGAAGATCAACCGTGATTACGAGAAATTCCAGTTCAATACCGTGGTCGCAGCCGGCATGGAGTTACTCAATGCTCTGGAACGACTCGATGCGCGTAGTACGCTCGATCCAGACCATCCCCGGCATGCCGACCGAATCGGCATACTGGCCGAGGCCGTGTCGATTCTGTTGCGGGTGCTGGCGCCTATCGTGCCGCACCTTGCCCATAGCGCATGGCAATCACTCGGCATGCCGGGTGTGGTTATCGACGCTCGCTGGCCGACAGTCGATCAAAATGCGCTGATTCGGGACCGAATCCGCTTGGTGGTACAAGTCAATGGAAAGCGTCGGGGCGAGGTAGAAGTCGATGCCGATGCCAGCAATGACGAAATTGTCGCCATCGCCCTCGCTGATGACGCGGTGGCCCGGCATATCGGTGACAAAGTGCTGCGAAAGTCTATCGTCGTGCCGAAGCGATTGGTTAATATTGTCATTTGACCGGTTATTCAGGCGAATTACCATGTTGCCAACCAGGGGTCGAGACTTAAAAAGTTTGTGCGCATCGGGTGATGACCACAGAAGGTATTGGAAAAAATCCGTATAATCGGCAAATCAGCGCGCGCCGACCGGGGCGCCATGTCAAGGAAACAGCAGGTAAGATCATGCGAAAACTGGCCTTGTTAACTATCTTAAGCGCGGCACTGCTCTTGCAGGGTTGTGGTTTTCACCTGCGTGGCAAGGTTGAACTTGCACCAGAGCTGGCCTCTGTGTACGTCGACGGGCCGGACCCGGATCTGGTGGCAGATCTCGAAGATGCACTGGACTTCAGTGGTGCCGAGATTGTTTCCTCCGCTGACGTGTCGACTTCGGTGGTACTGATCGATTCACGTTACGAGCGCGATGTCAGAACACTCGACAATCGTGGTATCGCCACTGGCTATATCTTGAGATATAACGCCCGCTTCGGAGTTCTCAGTCCCGAGGGTGAGAAACGTTTCCAGAGCGATATCATTCGTCTGCGTCGCAACTTCGACTATGACGCCACCCAGGCGCTGCAAAAAGAGGTGGAGGAAGAGTTCCTCAAGGAAGACATGCGCGAGCAGATTATTCAGCGGGTAATGCGCCAACTCAGTACCCTGTAGCGCGTGCAGATAGCTGCTAACGGGCTCGCTGCCGCACTCGAGAGGTCGTCAAACGCACGTTGTTTCCTGCTGCATGGCGCAGAGCCACTGCTGGTTGAGGAATCAAAGGATCTGATTCGAGCGCATTTCAGCGAGCGCGGCTATACCGACATTAATCGATTGTCGGTTGAAACGGGTTTCGATTGGGACGCATTGTCGGTGTCCAGTCGATCCTTATCACTATTCTCCGATCGTCGCGCTATTGAGCTGCGCCTGCCAACGGGTCGGCCCGGTGACAAGGGTGCGGCATTCCTTCGCACCTACGCAGAAGAGTCCGCTGACGATTCCATCCTGGTTGTCATTGCCGGCAAGCTCGACAAGAAAATTCTTTCCGCCATGTGGTGCAAGGTGTTTGCCGATCATGGTCTGGTAGTCGATTGCGGGTCGATACCACCGTTAAGACTGCCTGGCTGGATCGAACAACGTTTCGTGGCCCAGGGTGTCACCTGCCAAGCGGGTGTCAGCGAACGTCTCGCTTATTATGTTGAAGGAAATCTGCTGGCCGCCGATCAGGAGGTTCGCAAGATTACCCTGACGCTGCCACAAGGGACTGAACTCGATATAAGCCGCCTCGAGGCCAGCCTGGCCGATCACGCGCGGTTTAATGTTTTCGCATTTATTGATGCCTGTGTTGCCGGGCAAGCAGCCCGCAGCCTTAGAATCCTCAACAGCCTGCGACGTGAAGGCGTCGAGCCGGTAATGATGGTCTGGGCATTAGTCCGTGAAACGCGCAACTTGTTATTGATCGCCGGAGATATCAAATCGGGAGTTCCACGCCAGGAAGCGTTTTCGCGCCATCGGGTCTGGTCCAGTCGTGCGCCCATGGTGATGGCAGCACTCAAACGGTTGGGTATCAACCGGCTGACCGCGACCCATCGACGCGCGGCGCGGCTCGAGCGGATTGCCAAGGGTCATGCACGTGATTATCAACGCGGTACCGATGCAAGCGTATTCTGGTTCGAGTTTGAGCAGGTCGCACTGGCGTTGTGTGGTGTAAAATCCCTGCCATCATTCCCTGGCCATAGCGCCTCATAACAGTCGTTGAGATGAATATTCAAACTGCCGAAAGTATCGATATATCTGAATACACCAATGGGTTTGGTGTTCGTGCCCGGGCCGCATCGCGTATTCTCGCGAGTGCCGACACGGGCGCCAAAAACGCTGCACTCAGCGCCATTGCGGCCCGCTTTGAGGAGCAAAGCGATGTCATAATCGCTGCCAATCGGCGTGATCTTGATGCGAGCCGGCTTAATAAGCTGAGCCCGGCCCTTATCGATCGACTCGAACTCACTACATCCAGAATTGTGGCCATGGCCGATGGTCTTCGTCAGATTGTCGCACTGCCGGATCCGGTCGGTGAGATCAGCGAGCTGCGCACCCGACCTTCGGGGATCCGCGTTGGCCGAATGCGCGTGCCAATCGGCGTGGTAGCCATCGTTTATGAGTCCCGTCCCAACGTCACTGCCGATGCCGCTGCGCTCTGCCTGAAATCGGGCAATGCGGTGATTCTGCGTGGCGGATCGGAAGCCATACATTCGAATCTTGCCATTGCCGAATGCATCAGCGACGGACTTCGCCACGCCGGTTTACCGATCGACGCTGTACAGATTATCGACAACACCGACCGCGCAATTGTTGGTGCATTGGTGAAAATGAGCCGGTATGTCGATGTCATTGTGCCGCGCGGCGGTAAAGGCCTGATCGAGCGTATCAGCGCCGAGGCTGAGGTTCCGGTGATCAAGCATCTCGACGGTATTTGTCATGTTTACATTGATTCCGATGCTGATCGCGACAAGGCCATACGCGTCGCCGAGAATTCCAAGACCCGCCGATACGGCATCTGTGGCGCAATGGAAACATTGTTGGTGGCACGAGATGTCGCAGATGACGTGTTGCCGGAACTGGCGCGTCGTTACCGGGCTGCCGGGGTTGAGTTACGCGGTTGCCAGGCTACCCGCGAAATCATTGCCGATGCGTTAGCGGCCACTGAAGAAGATTGGCGGACCGAGTATCTGGCGCCCATTTTATCGATCCGCGTGGTTGATGGGCTAGACGATGCCATTGAACACATTGAGACATATGGCTCGGCGCATACTGATTCCATCGTCACTGAAAACCTGACGCGCGCCAACCGGTTCATTACCTGCGTGGATTCGAGTTCAGTGATGGTCAATGCCTCTACCCAATTCGCTGACGGATTCGAATACGGTCTGGGCGCTGAGATCGGTATCAGCACCAATAAACTGCATGTGCGTGGGCCGGTGGGTCTCGAGGGCCTGACCACGCAAAAATACGTGGTGTATGGTGACGGAACCATCAGGGCGTAGCGCCACCGGGCGGACTGAGGTACGCACCGTATCGTGCGGGTGAGTCATACCGATCAGCCTGTGGCGGGTGGGGTCAAGCATCATGTCGATACCGAAACGCTGAGATTCGGTATTTTCGGCGGTACTTTCGATCCATTTCACATTGGTCACATGCATCTGCTGGACTGTGTGCTTGAGCGCGTGTCCCTTGAAGTGATTCACGTGATTCCCGCCTTGGTTCCACCCCTGAAGCCTCAACCTGTGGCCAGTGCCGCGCATCGTATCAACATGGTCAAATGCGCCATAGATGGTCGTGAAAGACTTGTATGCGATGACCGGGAGATACGCCGCGAAGGCACTTCATATACGGTCCTGACCCTTATGTCCCTTAACCAGGAGTATCTTGCCCGTGCCGATCATAAAGCACGCGCGGTGCTGATTATCGGCCATGATGTATTCGCGCAACTGCATCGCTGGCATCGCTGGCGTGAGATACCAGGGCTTAGCGACTTGCTGGTCATCAACCGGCCGGATCTGTCCGGCAATGATGGAGCCCGTGAAATCGACCCTGCAATAGAGGAATGTCTGAAGAACACCCGAGTGGATCACCTCGATATTCCACCTCGGGACATATCTGCAACCGAGATCAGGCGGCGGCTCGGTATGGGAGAAGACGTCACCGGCATGCTGCCGGATACAGTATTATCTTACATAAAGGCACATTCATTATATGACTGAACAAACGACTGAACTCACATCATCCTCATCCGAGCTTTGCGATACCTTGATTGGTCTTCTGGAGGACGGCAAGGGTGTCGATATTATTCACCTCGATGTCAGCAAGCTGACGACGATTACTGATTTCATGGTGATAGTTACCGGTACCTCATCACGTCACGTCAATGCACTGGCAGCCAATACCGTGTCATCCATGCGCGATAAGGGTATTCGACCACGAGGCCTTGAAGGTCAGGAAAGTGGCGAGTGGGTGTTGCTCGACTTTGGCGATGTAATTATCCATATCATGCAAAAAACAGTTCGTGAACTCTATGACCTCGAGGGACTGTGGCAATCCGGATTCTCAGAAGCACTGCTCAAGCGTGCACCGGATTCAGCCGATTGAAGATGGTGTCAGTCTGCAAGTCAGCATTGCCCGGCTGATTAAGGGTGCAGGTTACAGTGGTTGCCATCGGCCAGCGGATGCCCGATTGGGTGGCGCGGGGTTTCGAAGAATATCGTCGCCGATTAAGCGGTCAGGTGACAATGGAACTCATCGAAGTGGCTGCCACTCGGCGGGGCAAGAACCCGGATCTTAAAAAAATAGCAGAAGAGGAGGGGCGCAGGCTACTCTCACAAATACCCGTAAACGCCTTGCCGATTGCACTTGAGCGAGAGGGACGGACAGTTGATACGTTACAACTGGCAACACTTTTGCAAAGCTTTATCGACGACGCCCAGGATATCGCCATCATGATCGGGGGTCCGGAAGGACTGTCGAGTGAATGCCTCCGCGCGGCCCGTCATGTTCTGACTCTTTCAAAGCTCACCTTCGCGCATCCGCTGGTGCGAATCATTCTCGCCGAGCAGATTTACAGAGCCCACAGCATCAACAATGGCCACCCCTATCATCGCTGATCCAACGATTTGTCTGGCATCGACGTCACCGCGTCGGCGTGAACTGTTAAGCCAGATCGGTGTACGCTTTATCTATGTCGATCCGGCCATCGATGAGGAAAACATCAGCGCACCAACTGCCCGACAACAGGTTCTTGAGATCGCACGCGCCAAGGCCTGTGCAGGTATCAATAAAGAGCCGTTGTGTTGCGTGCTGGCAGCCGACACCGTGGTGATTTGTGACGATAAAGCACTCGGCAAACCGGTGGATCGTGACGATGCCATGCGCATGCTGGCGTTATTATCCGGGCGTTCCCATTGGGTTTATACTGCGGTGGTAACCCTGTTCGGAGATAAAACATGCCATGCTGTTAGTGCAACCGAAGTCTGGCTAAGGGCGACAACAATCGCCGAGCGTGCACGCTATGCAGACAGCGGCGAGCCGTTCGACAAAGCGGGTGGTTACGCGATACAGGGGCGTGCCGCGGAATTTATCGCTCGAATCGAAGGTAGTTACAGCAATGTCGTCGGTCTTCCCCTGTTTGAAACCGCCAACCTGTTAAACCAACAAGGAATCAATCTGTGAGCGAGGAACTTCTGATCAACATCACTCCGCAGGAGACACGAGTCGCCGCGGTCGAGAATGGCGTGTTGCAGGAGGTCCATATCGAACGAAGCCAAGGTAAGGGCATCGTAGGCAACATTTATCGAGGAAAAATTGTCCGCGTCCTGCCCGGCATGCAGGCTGCATTTGTCGAGATTGGTCTTGAACGGACCGGATTTCTGCATGCGGCCGACATAGCTCAGTCCGAGTCCGATACAGTTGCTGCAAAGGATTCCCGGAACCCATCTGACGGGCTCGACGAACCCGCCGCGACTGATACTGATTCAGGACAATCAGATGGGTCTCCATCGAACGGTAACGGCGACAAGCCATTGATCGCCAACCTGGTGCGGGAGGGTCAGTCGGTGCTTGTGCAGGTCGTGAAGGATCCGATCGGCAGTAAAGGCGCTCGCCTGACCACGCAAATTGCTATTCCTTCGAGAAATCTCGTCTATCTGCCCGGTAGCGATCATATCGGGGTTTCGCAAAGAATCATGGACCCGGATGAACGCGATCGTCTCAAACAGGCGGTTCATGATTCCCGCGCGTCACTTGAAATCAACGGGGGTTTCATCGTCCGCACGGCCGGTGAATCAGCGATTGTCGATGACATGATTCAGGATATGAAGTTCCTGACCCGTATCTGGGAGCGTACCCAAAAGCGTCGCAGCGAGGTCGATTGCGGTCTGGTCCATGAAGATCTGCCGCTGGCCATGCGGACCCTGCGTGACCTTGTAAAAGAAGATGTTGAAAAAATTCGTATCGATTCGCGAGAGACATATCAAAAGGCCCGTGATCTCGCTCGCGAGTTGGTTCCCGAAGTTATCGGCAAGATGGAATATTATCCAGGCGAGCGGCCGATATTCGACTTGTACTCGGTCGAAGACGAGATCCAGCGCGCCATGGATCGCATGGTCCCGTTAAAATCCGGTGGCTATCTGATTATCGATCAGACCGAAGCAATGACCACGATCGACGTCAACACGGGTGCATTCGTTGGCCGGCGTAACCTTGAAGAAACGCTCTTCAAGACGAATCTTGAAGCGGCCCAATGTATTGCCCGTCAGCTCAGGCTGCGTAATCTCGGCGGTATCATCATTATCGATTTCATCGATATGGAACAGGAGGAACATCGCCGGCAAGTCATGCGTGCTCTTGAAAAAGCCCTTTCACGGGACGTCGCCCGCGCCCATATTGCAGACATGTCGGTTCTGGGGCTTGTCGAAATTACCCGCAAGCGAACTCGCGAAAGTCTTGAACGAATGCTTACCCAACCGTGCCCTTGCTGCGCTGGTCGTGGTGTCCAGAAAACGCCGCAAACAATATGCTACGAAATTTTCCGTGAAATTCTGCGCGAAGCACGTCAATTCGAAGCTAACGGATTCATGGTGCTGGCCAGTCAAGTAGTCATCGATATGTTGCTCGACGAAGAATCAACCGGCCTGGCCGACTTGCAGGAGTTCATCAAACGACCCATTACGATGCAGGTAGAGCCAGCTTATTCGCAGGAGGTTTTTGATGTGGTCCTCATTTAGCGGGGTGTTGAGGCAGGCCCCAGGCGGCACAATAAGGCGTCAAGTGCCTGATTCGAAGCCCCTGATTCACGCAATTTTTCCTGTGTTGTTATTACTTGCTGCAATGCTGTGGCCAGGTCAGAGTCAGGCTTCCTTTTGGCAGGCAACTATCACACGAGGTGACTGGCAGCAGGTTGCCGGTGGTCGGCTGGTTGAATTTGAACCTGTTCGGGAATTACTGAGCCTGTTTGAGGAAACCTCAGGGGTTGTGGTTACTGTGCGCTACCCCGGTGGTGATGTTGGCAGCGCTTGGGCACGAACTTTCCGTGACAAAATGGTCGCGTTGGGTATTCCCTCCAGCTATATAGAAATGATCCCCGGTTCCGGCGGACTCGACATTCTGCATGTCAGTCTGGTTGACGGTAAGTAGGTTTCAGGTCCCGACATTTATCATGCCGCGTTGTGCTGTCATTCAGATGTGTTCCTGTCGTGACCTGGATAGCAATCTCGCCAGTGCCGAACGGTTGATCGCCGATGCCGTCAACGATGGCGCACAGCTTGTCAGCCTGCCGGAAAATTTCGCATTGATGTCTGATCCTCCTGCCCTGATTGATTGCGCGCTGCATCGCTTGGGCGATATAGAGAAATTCCTGTCAGAAACCGCCAGATCTCATCGCATCGTTTTGATTGGTGGATCAGTCCCGGCGCCAGTGACCGGGAAGAATCGTGTCTACGGAGCGTGTCAGGTATATGGCAGCGATGGTGCCCGACTCGCCGAATACCACAAGATGCATCTGTTCGATGTCATCATTTCCGATTCGGAATCCTACCTTGAGTCTGCCTATACTGCACCTGGTGATTCGATCGAGGTGATCGCGAGCGAATTCGGCACCGTTGGACTCAGTATCTGCTATGACGTTCGCTTTCCAGAAATGTACCGTGAATTGACGGCACAAGGCGCGCAGATATTGTCTGTTCCTTCAGCGTTTACGGTGCCGACCGGGCGGACCCACTGGGAAGTACTGTTGCGTGCCCGCGCCATAGAAAACCAGTGTTATGTGATTGCGCCGGCACAGTCTGGCCAGCATGAAAACGGTCGTCTGACCTATGGACACAGTTTAGTTATTGCGCCTTCTGGTGAGATACTGGCCGAACGGGCTGAGCAAGTGGGTCACTGCATCGCCGATATCGATCTTGATCAACTGACTCTCATCCGAAAGCGTTTCCCGGTGCTGGGCCACCGACGACTTTGACTTAATGCTTTAATAAGCAACCCTTGAAATGAATGAATAACGAAATGACAGCCAAAACACCCAGGCAACGATTCAGAGAACAGTTATCGAAAAACGTTTGCCTGTTCCCCGCCTCTATATTCGACCCGATGTCGGTACGCATTGCTGAGGATATTGGTTTCGAGGTCGGCATGCTGGCCGGCTCAGTTGCCTCCATGACGGTGTTGGGCGCGCCCGATTTGATCGTGCTCAGTCTCACCGAATTCGCCGATCAGGCGCGGCGCATTTGTCGTGCATCCGATCTTCCTCTCATCGTCGATGCGGATCATGGCTATGGCAATGCGCTGAATGTAGCGAGAACGGTACAAGAACTGGAGACCGCCGGCGTCGCTGCACTGAGCATCGAGGATACAATATTGCCGCGACCCTATGGCGCGGACGGCACCGCCTCACTGGTGTCCATTGATGAAGGCATCGGCAAGTTGCGTGCTGCCCTCGATGCACGTCGTGATCCGGATCTGGTTATCATCGGGCGTACCAGCGCACCCGCTACTAATGGCATCGCTGATGCTGTTGCGCGGGTTGACGCATACCAGGACGCGGGCGTCGATATGATCATGTTGATCGGTGTGAAGACACGCGCCGATCTTGAAACGATTGCCTCAAGAGTGCGGATTCCGATTATGCTGGGTGGTGCCGGTGACGCATTGCGCGACGTCGACTACCTTGCTTCCCTGGGTGTGCGGGTTTGCCTGACCGGTCACCAACCATTCATGGCGGCCATGCAGGCGGTGTACGACGCACTCAAGGCGTTGCGTAGCGGCGTCAACCCTGCTGAAGTGGCTGTGAACGTCGATGCTGCCATGATTCGCAACACGACCCGCGATGACGATTATCGACGATCCATCGAACGTTATCTTGGCGCTGGCTGAAACGATGATGTGTCCTGAACCCCCTTGCAAGTAAACTAGCCAAATCCCGGCATTACAAACACTTGAACATAAAACGGACTTTATAAGGAAACTCGACCATGATGGTAACTGGCGATATTCATCCGGCATTTGAAAGCCTCGCAATAAAACCCCGCGCGCATCTCACCGAGACGGTTACGTTACTACAACCGATGACCAACCTTACTGAACAAATCGGCGGTGCGGCGCTGTTCGTCAAGCGAGACGATCTGTTGCCGCTGGCGATGGGTGGTAACAAGGTTCGGCAACTTGAATACTATTTTGGTGAAGCTCTTGCGGCCAAAGCCGACACGGTGCTGATCACGGGTGCGGTGCAGTCCAATTTCGTGCGTCTGGCCGCCGCCGCCGCGCGTAAACTGAAGATGCATTGTCATGTACAACTTGAGGAGCGAGTTGCCAACGATTCCCGTGAGTATCGGCATTCGGGGAACGTTTTGCTCGATCGACTGCTGGGCGCCACCATCCATAGTTTTGCAGACGGCGAAGATGAAGCCGGTGCTGACGCCAATCTCGAGCAAATCGCTGAGGAATTGAGAGGCGAAGGGAAGACCCCTTATGTCATTCACCTGGGCGTCGGTCATCCGCCGGTGGGTTCCCTTGGGTATGTTGACGCTGCCATTGAAATTGTTGCCCAACTTGAATCAAGTTGTCTTGATATCAGTCGTATCGTGGTTGCCTCGGGTAGTGGCGCAACCCATACCGGCCTGTTGTTCGGCTTACGATTACTGAATGTAGACATACCGGTAACCGGCGTTTGCGTGCGCCGTGATGCGACCCAACAGAGGTCGCGAATCTCTTCTCATGCGCGTGGAATTGCACAACTTCTTGGCTGTGACAATCCAGTTGCGGATAGTGACATATTGCTCGATGACCGGTTCCTTGCACCGGGATACGGCAAGGCAGGTGCTGCGGCCAGACAAGCGATTCAGATGGCAGCGCATCACGAAGCGCTGCTGGTCGATCCGGTGTATACCGCCAAAGCGCTGGCTGGGGCGATTGATATCGCGAAAGATGACGCGAACGGGCGGATACTATTCATTCATACCGGTGGCACGCCAGCGGTATTCGGCTATGCAGATGCCATGCTCGAGGCTTGCGTCGACGAGTGAGGTTTGTTGAAAAAACAATCGAAACGTCAGACGCGTCTGCGACTGAGAATTGCGGTGATTTTCGATTTGATTCTCGATGACAGCGGTCGTCGGCTTTTGCGTGCATCCTTGCTGCGCAACTTTTCCATATACTCCGAGCCCTGCGCGGCCGGCAGTCGATCGGGTGATTCCAGCGCCCAGTCGTTTGCATCATATCCCATGGTGTTCAGGTACTCGCTGAGTATCGGTCGAAAGAACTTTATATCCTCATCGGTAAACCATCGTCGCCAGTTATCGTAGCCGCGAGTACGAACAACCCGACGGTGTTCATCAGCCACCTCGGTATCCCCTTCAAGGGACAAACCGAGATACTGGTTCAGCTCTCCGAATCGTTCATCAACGAAGTCCTCATATCGCAACACATACATGTTGGCCGAAATGCGATCGGCGACGCCCGTCAATATGTCGTACCAGCTACGTTGCCAGGCCTCAAGCTGTGCACGGTTGTCGGTCATGGTTCCGGCCACGAGATCAACAAACGGAGTCCCTGCCGGATTCGATTCCTTGGCACGGGTTCTCGCTAGCGCGAGACGATACGCTTCGGGTTTGGCCTTATGACCCTGAAACCAGTGATAGAAGAAATTACTGATGATGATGTCGCGCGGATCGCGTGCGATCCAGATGGCACGGTCATACTTTGCAACGTTGGCAAATATGTTGTCCCAATTCATCTGGTTGGTGGGGAAAATCAGGTTCTTGGTCACCACCGGGTCATCAATCGATGTGATGTCATCGTGTAATGACAGGTTTTCAGCGCCACTGGCGGTATCGGGCTCGAATTCAAGCCGCGCATTCAGACCGAGTGCGGCGTGAATCTTGTAAGCCAATGCGGTAGTGCCGCTCTTGGCAAGCCCCAGAATCAGTATCTTCATCGTTTATCAGGTTAGCGGAGTCGATGTTGGCAACTTGCAAATAGATGTCTGTGAATTAATAAACGTCAGTTGCCAGCAGCGATACGGGCGACGATATCGTCACGAAGTTCGGCCGTTGCGCAGGCGAGAACCTGGCCGTTTGAGGTAGCGGAAAGTGGCCTTCCGTGCCAGTCACTAATAACAGCGCCGGCGCCCTCGATGACAGGAACCAGGGCCATGATGTCATACGGTTTCAGATCCGATTCCATCACGGCATCGCAATAGCCTGATGCCAGCAGACCATAGCCATAGCAGTCCGTACCGAAGGCCCGTACGCGCGCAGCGAGGCTGATCGATTCGAAAACCTGCCATTCCTTGTCATCGAACATGTCAGGCGTGGTCGATAACATGGCCGCGTCGTCAAGACGGGCAACTGCTGTTGCCCGGCAGGGCGATCCCTCGTGGGTTGTCGGGCGATCATGAACACCAAGCCAGCGCTCACCTAGCGCCGGCATTTCGATGACTCCGATCACAGGCGTTTCCTTGTACACCAGACTGACCAGGCTGCCGAATGTCGGCTTGCCGCAGACAAAACTTTTAGTGCCGTCGATGGGATCGAGAATCCAGCACCAATCGGATTTCGCTTTGCGTGCGCCAAACTCCTCACCGACAATACCGTGGTCAGGATGGCGATCAATAATCAGTGCGCGCATGGCCTCTTCGGTTTGCCGATCGGCAATGGTGACCGGACTGCGATCCGACTTATGGTCGACATCGAGCGACTTCCTGAAATAATTGTTGGCGGTCTGTCGCCCGATGTCGGCAAGTTGTTGGGCGGTATGGACGAAATCGTCGAGGTCGGTGGGGATGTTATATGTCATGCAGGCGCTTCTGGGTTGATAGCTTTATGGGTGGATAGTTTAATTATAACTACGGCTTCACCAATCAGGCCTTAAGATCTTCGGCACATCTCAGCGGCAGCCGGTTGAAAGCGGTGTATTCTATCCGCATTCGAGTACAAGTGTTTTACGAGGGGCAGGTGTAGCGATGCGAGTAAAGGAATTTTCCGTGGATTTTTCGCGAGATGGTCTGGATGAGTCGGATCTGGATGTAAACCCCTACCGGCAGTTTGAAAAATGGTATCAGGAGGCGGCCGATGACGGTATCGGCTCACCCAATGCGATGAGCCTGGCAACAGCATCGGCTGATGGTCAGCCGACTGTTCGAACGGTATTGTTGAAGTTGTTCGACGAAGATGGATTCGTATTTTTCACAAACTACGGTAGTACCAAGGCAAAACAGATAACCGAGAATCCGAAGGCTGCGCTGCTGTTTCCATGGATCATGCAGGGACGTCAGGTGATTGTCACCGGTGCGGTAGCAAAAATTTCGACTCGTGAATCCTTGAGTTATTTCCTGTCGCGACCGCGCGGTAGTCAAATCGGCGCCTGGGCATCTCAGCAAAGTGAGATCATCAGTTCACGCGTTGTGCTTGAGAAAAGCGTCAACCAGGTTGTCGAGCGCTTTCGGAACAGGAAAATTCCGCTGCCGGATTTCTGGGGAGGCTATCGGGTCATGCCAGAGATCATTGAATTCTGGCAGGGTCGCAAAGACCGATTGCATGACCGGTTTCAATATCATCGGCATGGTGAGGATCATGAGTGGGTGGTGAATCGGGTCAGTCCGTAATGAAAGTCTGTTGATTAATAGCGTTCACATTTCGGCTGGCAGGATGAATACTGACAAACCTGGTGATCAGTCTCAGGAACTCCTTGACGTCGTCGATGACAATGATCGGGTAATAGATACACGCACGCGCGGCGAGATTCATCGTCTCGATCTCAAGCATCGTGCCGTTCACCTTTTGGTGTTCAATGATGCCGGTCAGCTATTCCTGCAAAAACGTTCGCTATTAAAAGACAATAATCCGGGGCTTTGGGATTCATCGGTTTCCGGCCATGTCGATGCGAGCGAAAGTTACGATGAATGCGTGGTCCGCGAAGCACGCGAAGAGATTGGACTCAAGCTGCTTGAAACTCCCGAACGCTTGTTTAAAATCGACGCCTGTCCTGAAACCGACTTCGAATTCTCCTGGGCCTACCGTTGCATCGCTGAAGGACCATTTGTTCTCGACCCGGTGGAAATTGATTTGGGTGTCTGGCTCGAACCTGTTGAGTTTGATCACAAGTTGGCTGCAAATCATGAAGATTTTGCCCAGACCATCAGGCTGATCTGGGCGATGTACCGGCAAATCTGAAGTAAAGCAAGCGCAGCCTCGCGGGGCCACGTAAATTACCTGTAAGCTGCCCGGATCTCTTCAGCAATGATGTCGATGCCGCGATTCAGAATATCTGCATTGCCCGCATAGCTGACGCGAATACACTCGTAACGATGTCGCCAATCACTGCCTTCGAGCCCAGGGAAGAAGTGTTCTCCGGCCAGAACGAAGACGCCACGAGCCTTCAGGCGGCGGTAGAGCTCTTTGCTGGTGATGGGTAATCCTTCAAACCATAGCCACAGGAATATCGCACCTTCGGGCTGATGTATTCGGAATGGCAAACCGGCCAATGCCTGTTGCAGCGCGATGACCGCCGCATCAACTTTAGCGCGGTAAAAGGGTTTCACGAGTTCATTGGACCAGCGAATGATATCTCCACTTTCAACGGCTTCAGTTATGAGGGTGGGGCCGAAGCTGCCCGGTGCGAGAGACAGAATCGCATTGGCTGCAGAAATAGCGCGAACCACCTCATTATCTGCCACCACGATACCGGTTCTGACACCGGGTAATCCGAGCTTGGAAAGACTCAAACACAAGATGACGCCGCGTTCCCAGAATGGTTTGGCATCGGTGAAGACGATGTTGGGGAAGGGTGATCCATAGGCGCAGTCGAGGATCAAAGGAATGTCACGTTCACGGGCCATTTGCATCAGACTGTCGACTTCGTCGTCGCTGAGCACGTTACCGGTGGGGTTGGTGGGTCGTGAGACGCACAACGCGCCGATGCTGTCATCGACTTCGAGGGAGTCGAGATCGACATGGTATTTAAAAAGGTTATTGTCGAGTCGTTCAATATGCGGTCGGTGCGACACAAATATCGATTCACCAAGACCGGCGTCGGCATAGCCGATGTATTCCGGGGTAAGGGGCAACATGATGTGGCGTCGGGTCTTATTTTCCGGCGAGAGGCTGTAATCGCCGGAAAATAGATTGAACAACACAAAGAAAGAAGACTGACTACCGTTGGTGACGGCGATGTTGTCAGTTTCAATCTGCCAGCCAAGGGTGTCGCGCAGCAGCTTGGCCACAGCCTCTCTGAAGCGTATCTCACCCTCGGGGCTGTCGTAGGCACCAACCATCGAATCGAAACGCGGTTGATCGGTGAGAACTGATTTCATCGCCTCGCGAAACTTGACCTGCATCGCCGGTACCACGCCAGGATTTCCGCCGCCCAGCATGAACACTTCGCCGTCAAAGGCGTGTGCATCGCCGAAGTCTTCCATGAGTTGAACGATGCCTGAACCCCGGGTCAGAAAACGTCCAAAGTTCGAAAAGTCCATTATTGTATCCTCTAATACAATCATCCTGATTTTCAAAAGTGGTTTATTTAAGCAACCAGAGTTCAGGATCAACTACGATTTAAGGCACCCATTTTAAGTGGTGGGGTTTGCGCTAATCCGTTACCTGGCTGCTGACGCTTGCAGTATCGTTACTATCAGTATGTACCAGGTGGGGTTCATCGCGAATCTCGATCAGGTCAGCAAGAATAAACCCTGCTTCTTCGAGCAAGACGTCGGGCGGGAATTTATCGGGATCGTCATTCTCTTCGTCGGCAAACTCATCTTCGTCGTCGACGATTTCCTCAACTTCCACCGGCTCAAGTCCTCGAGCGCGACGCAATGTGTTTTCAATCTCATTACTTTGTATCCGGCGCGCGTCCAGTTCCTGCTTGCGTTTGGTGAGGTTCAGGCTCAGTGATTCAGTATTGCGTGCATCGTAGTTAAACATCTCTGCTTCATGAACATAAAGCATTCCGGGCGATGACTGTTGACGTGCCTTGAATCGTTCTACCACATCCAGTAGCAGGTTGCTGTCACCGACGGTGTATTGCGTTTCATACTTCGCTGGCGGGATACTGCTCCACGGTAGTGCATTATCGAACGAACGCTCGCCTTCTTTCTCGGAGTTGGCTGCGGTAGGAAACATGATGTCGGGGACCACACCGCGATTCTGGGTGCTTTCACCATCCACCCTGAAAAACTGCGCAATGGTGAGTTTCAATTCGCCGAGCGACTCATCGTTACGAGAGTGACGATCGAGTGATACAAGATTCTGCACGGTGCCTTTTCCGAAAGTAGGCTCGCCAATGATTAATCCGCGCCGGTAATCCTGAATGGCACCCGCAAAGATTTCCGAGGCGGACGCCGAATTGCGGTCAACCATGACGGCAAGCGGTCCGGTGTAACTGACCGTGGGATCCGGGTCGACATTAATTCTGATAGCGCCAGAGGCGTCACGCACCTGAACTATCGGGCCGCTTTCTATAAAAAGACCGGTCAGCGAAATAGCCTCGCTCAGAGCGCCGCCACCGTTACCGCGCAAGTCGATAATCAACGCATCGATACGTTCGTCATTAAGTTCTTTTATCAGCTTGCGGACATCCTTGGTGGTGCTTCGATACAGCGGATCACCGTGATTTCGGCCTTCAAAGTCGGCATAGAAAGTGGGCAGGTCGATTACGCCAAATTTGTAGTCATGACCATCATGGGAGAATTCGAGAACCGATTTTTTGGCCGCCTGCTCTTCGAGATTTATCTTGTCACGGACAATGGAGATAACCTGGGTGTCACCAAGATTACCAGCTTTCTTGGGCAGTATCTTGAGTCGAACCGTACTGCCTTTGGGACCGCGAATTTTATCCACTACACTGTCCAGTCGCCAGCCGATGACGTCTTCCATCTCGCCACTGGTATCCTGGCCGACACCGACGATTCGATCACCAGCGTGGAGTTCACCTGCCGTATCCGCAGGACCCCCTGGAACCACCCGTGTCACCTGAGTGTACTCATCCTTTGGTTGCAGCACCGCACCGATACCTTCAAGCGAAAGACTCATGCGCATCTTGAAGTTTTCAGACGCTCGCGGCGACAGGTAGTTGGTATGCGGTTCTACCGACTGGAGATAGGCATTGATGTAAAACTCGAATACGTCGTTGGCGTTTAATTGCTCGGTGCGGTTACGTATTTGAGCGTAGCGTTTGCGCAAGGTTTCGCGCGCGTCATCTTCCTCTTTACCTGATAGCATCAGACCGAGCAGGTCGTTCTTTACGCGCTTTCTCCACAAGTCGTCGAGTTCCTGCTGATCCTTTGCCCATGGCGCGTCGCTGCGATCAACGATGTAATTTTCATCGATCTCAAAATTGAATGGCTTGTCCAGAATATCAAGCGCATGATCGACTTGCTTGCGAACCCGGGTTCGGAAAACCAGAAAAATGGCAAATGCGGGCTCGAGTCGGCTGCTCTTGATGTAGTCGTCGAAATCATCGCGAATTTCGTCGAATTTGTTTATATCCTGCTGCAAGAAGTATTGCCTGGTAGGATCGAGACTTTTCAGGTAACGATCGAGAATATGTTCCGACAGGGTGTCATCGAGAGGTATCTTGACGTAATGACGCTGATCCATGTAACTGCGTATCAGTCGCGATATATAAATGTGCTTTGGTTCGATATCCATCGAACCGACAGGCACGTTGCTAACATGGCTTTCGGTACTGCTGGCATCGGCAGAACTGGCGAGTGTCGGTTGTGAAGTCAACGACACCGACAAGGCGGCGAAGCCAGCCAGAAAGGTGACCAGAGCCACGGTCAGGATGCGGAGAGCTGAAAGTCGCAAGTTGCGATATCGTGTCGTGACATCGGAAACAGGCATATTTTTAAGACCGTTGAATTAGTTTGGGAAATTGCACAATTAACGATATTAGCAATGATATCGTCACCGGTGGGCTGAAAAAATGGCAATTTACGGTAAATGCCAACCGTCGAAATGCGAAATGGTCAGGATTCCACCGCGTGACAAGCTACATGGACACTGCCATGTTGCTTAAGTTCGGGGCGGATGGTAGTGCACTGCTCCATGGCAATGGGGCAGCGTTTATGGAAGGCGCAACCACTTGGCGGGTCGAGCGGTGAGGGTAATTCCCCTTTCAGGACCACTCTTTCGGCGCGTTTGGTTGGATCGACGAAGGGCGTGCTGGCCAACAGCGCACGGGTATACGGGTGGCGGGGATTATTGAAAATCTCGGATTTGGGACCCTGTTCCACGGTGCTGCCGAGATACATTACCATGACTTCATCACTGATATGTTCGACCACGCTCAAGCCGTGGGAGATGAACAGGTAAGCGAGTTGGAATTCTTCCTGCAATTCCATCAGCAGATTGAGAACTTGCGCCTGGATGGAGACATCCAGCGCCGATACGGGTTCATCTGCGACGACCAGTCGCGGTCGTAGCATCAATGCGCGGGCGATCGCAATGCGCTGTCTTTGGCCGCCCGAGAACATGTGCGGATAACGTCGATAATGCTCACGCCGAAGGCCAACCCGCTCAAGCATGGCGTAGGATGCGTCGCGGCGATCATTTGTGCTCATATCGGTATTGATCTTCAAGGGTTCTTCCAATATCGCACCGACCTGCTTGCGTGGATTGAGTGAGCCGTAAGGATCCTGAAAGACAATCTGCACCATTTTGCGAAAATCGCGCAGGGTATGGTGATCGGCTTCACCGACATTCTTGCCATCAAGCCAGAGTTGCCCGGCTGTGGGCGGTTCGATCAACGTGACTAATCTTGCCAGGGTTGATTTGCCGCAGCCGGATTCACCGACAACCGATAACGTCTGGCCGGGGACGAGGGAAAAGGATGCACCGTCAAGAGCCTTGAGCTGCTTACGACTGCCAAATACCCCGTCGCGGACTTCGTAATAACGGGTCAGCCTGTCAGCTCGAACCACTTCGTTACCCTTGCCGGCAATGTCGGATGTGTTGGCAAGATCGACGGCGGTGCTCATGGGTGAGACTCGAGCGGATGCAGACAACGTACGGAGCCACCGGCATTATCGCCCTTGAGTGACGGTGCGGTAATCCGGCAGTCGGATTCGACGTGGGCACAGCGCGGGTTGAACAGACATCCGTCCGGCCGATCCCAGGGACCAGGCACCACCCCCGGTATCGTCGGCAGTCGACGGCGCCCTTGGCTGCGTTCCGGCAGTGCTTCAAGCAGCGCCGATGTATAGGGGTGAGACGGTTGGGTGAAAAGCGCATCAACGCCGCGTTGCTCGACCACCTGGCCGGCATACATGACGTTTACCCGCCGCACGGTCTCGGCAATCACACCCATGTCGTGGGTGATGAGTATCAGCGCCATGTTCTTGTCTTCCTGCAATTTCAAAAGCAAATCAAGAATCTGTGCCTGGATGGTGACATCGAGCGCTGTGGTGGGTTCGTCGGCGATCAGCAGCTTGGGATTACAGGCAATGGCCATGGCAATCATCACCCGCTGATTCATGCCTCCCGATAGCTGATGGGGAAATGCCGGCAGGCGTCGCGCCGGATCGGGAATGCCGACCTGGGCGAGAAGTTCAATGGTCCGTTCACGACGCTCGTTGCGGGTGCCGCCTTCGTGAATTTTTAGTGCCTCGTTAATCTGAAAACCGACGGTAAAACAGGGATTGAGACTGGTCATCGGTTCCTGGAAGATCATCGCCACATCCTTGCCGGTGATGGCGCGACGTTTGGCCGGCGAGATGGCCAGTAAATCCTGGCCGTCAAACATCAGTCGGTCGGCAGTAATCTTGCCGGGGTAGGCTATAAGGCCCATCAACGCCAGCATACTGACACTTTTACCCGAACCGGATTCACCGACAATGCCAAGCGTCTGACCCTGGTCAATCTCAAGCGATACGTTATCAACAGCGCGAAATTTCTCGAAGGTGACTGACAGGTTATCAATTTCAAGTAACGCCATGCCTACTGCCTCTTGAGCTTTGGATCGAGGGCGTCACGCAGACCGTCGCCGAGCAGATTGAGTGCGAGAACTGTGACTAAAATGGCTATACCCGGAAACGTAACCACCCACCAGGCGCGTAGCACGAACTCGCGCGCCTCGGCCAGCATGGTGCCCCATTCCGGCGTCGGCGGTTGTGCGCCCATGCCGAGAAAACCGAGCGCGGCGGCATCTAAGATGGCGCTGGAAAAGCTCAAGGTCGCCTGAACAATCAGCGGCGCCATGCAGTTGGGCAGCACCGAGATGACCATCAGTCGCATCGGCCCTGCGCCGCTGACTCTGGAGGCGGTCACATAGTCCTTACTGAGCTCATTGATGGCGGCAGCGCGTGTCAGCCGCACCAGATGTGGCAGGTAGACGATGGAAATTGCCAGCATGGCGTTAAACAGACCCGGACCCAAAATGGCCACGATAACGACCGCCAGTAACAGGCTGGGAAGCGCCAGCATGATATCCATCATGCGCATGATGGATATCTCGGTTACGCCACGGAAAAACGCCGCTATCAGGCCGAGGGCTATGCCCAGTGTCAGCGATAACACCACCACGATGACGCCGATGATAAGCGAGTATCTCGCCCCGTAAACCAGACGTGAGAAAATATCCCGCCCCACCGCGTCGGTGCCGAGCAGAAATTGCAGTGAGCCACCGTCCTGCCAAAATGGTGGTACCAGAAAGAACTCACGGTATTGCTGATTGGGTGCGTGTGGCGCGACGAAATCGGCAAAGATCGCCATCAGACAGATGGCAATAAAGACATACAAGCCAGTCAGCGCACCGCGATTCTCCTTGAAATACGACCAGAATTCCGCAATCGGTTTGGGTGGTGCGCTGGCCGTGTTTTTTACCGGATCAATGGCCACGGATGGAGTGTCGTTCATGATCAGCGCCTGTAACGGATTCGCGGGTTAATCAGACCATAGACGAGATCGACGGCGAGATTGACCAAGATGACGGTGGTGGCGATCAGCAGTATCCCGCCCTGCACCGATGGATAGTCACGACGGCTGATGGAGTCGATCAGCCATTTACCGATGCCGGGCCAGGAGAAAATCGTTTCCGTCAGAACCGCGCCTGCGAACAGGACACCGACTTGCAGGCCAATGACGGTGATCACAGGAATCAGGGCGTTTCTAAGGGCATGTACGCCAATCACCCGACGGGGTGCGAGGCCCTTGGCGCGGGCGGTACGCACATAGTCCTCGCCAAGCACTTCGAGCATCGCCGATCGCGTTTGTCGGGCAATGACCGCCAGCGGAATGGTGCCCAGAACTATGGTGGGCAGAATCAGGTGACTGACGGCCGATGTGAATGCACCGTCTTCACCGGACAACAGGCTGTCAATCAGCATGAATCCGGTGACCGGCTCGAAGAAATACAGTAACGAGATCCGTCCTGAAACAGGTGTCCAGCCGAGGATTCCCGAGAAGAAAATAATCAGTAATAAACCCCACCAGAATATGGGCATCGAGTAGCCGGTGAGGGCGGCTCCCATCACCGTATGATCGAACACCGAGCCGCGTCTGACGGCAGCCAGCACCCCCACTGGCAGACCAATGAATACCGCGAATAGCATGGCGCAAATCGATAACTCGACGGTTGCCGGGAACAAGGTAAAAAATTCGTTGACCACCGGTTGGCGAGTGACAATGGAATTGCCGAGATCGCCGTGCAGAATATTGTTGACGTAAATCCAGTACTGTTCGAGTACCGGTTTGTCGAAGCCGTAGGATGCGCGAAGTTCCGCGTGTCGTTCAGGGGTTACGCCGCGCTCGCCGGCAAGCAGTTCGATAGGGTCGCCTGGAACCAGGCGAATCATGGCAAACGTCAGAAGGGTAATGCCGACAAAGGTCGGAATCACCAAGGCAACGCGCGTCAGGAAAAAACGCAGCATGGGTTAAATGTTTATATGACCTGCAAGTTAACGATGAGGGGACCGGGATTCACCGATCCCCTCATCGTATTCAGGGCGTTGGCTATAAAAGCCGTCGCTTACTTGAGGTCAACTCCGTAGAAGATGTGTCCGCCGAACGGATCGATGCGATAGTCGACCACCTCTTTACGAACCGGCATGTAGACCACGGAATGGGCGATAGTGGCCCACGGTGCCTGTTCCTTGAAAACAAGTTGTGCTTGTTCATACAGCTTGGTGCGCTCAGCGTGGTCGCTGACTACCTTGGCTTTCTGGATCAGGTCTTCGAACGGTTGATAGCACCACTGTGCGCGATTGGAACCACCAACACCGTCACAGCCGAGCAGTACCGCCAGGAAGTTGTCCGGGTCACCGTTGTCACCGGTCCAGCCCAACAATACCGCGCCGTCGCGATCCTCATCCTTGGAGCGCTTCAGATACTCGCCCCATTCGTAGGAAACAATCTCCGCTTCCACACCGACGGCAGCCCAATCCGCCTGAATCAGCTCGGCCATACGCCGTGCATTGGGGTTGTAGGGGCGCTGTACCGGCATTGCCCAGATCTTGGTCTTGAGGCCGCTGACACCGGCTTCATCGAGCATTTTCTTGGCTGCTTCAGGATCGTAGGGATCGTCTACGGTGGCCTCGTTGTAAGACCAGATAGTTGGAGGAATCGGGTTTTTAGCTACTTTGCCGGCACCCTGGAAAACGCCCTCGATGATGGCCTGCTTATTAATCGCCATGTTCAAAGCCTTGCGAACTTTCGCATTGTCGAACGGCGGCATCTTGGTGTTATAGGCGAGGTAGCCGACATTAAGTCCTTCCTGCTCCAGCAGATTGACATCGGCATCGGCTTTCATTGCCTCGATATCAGCCGGGTTGGGATAGGGCATGATTTGGCATTCGCCGGCTTTCAGTTTCTGGTAGCGAACTGACGGATCCTGGGTGATTGCGAAGATCAGATTGTCGATCTGTGCTTTGCCGGCCCAGTAGTCAGGATGTGCCTTATAGCGAATCACGGCATCCTTTTGGTAGGACACCAACTGGAACGGACCGGTACCAACAGGATTGAGGTCGACGTTCTCTGGAGTGCCTGCCGCCAGCATTTTATCGGCGTATTCAGCCGATAAAATGGACGCGAAATCCATGCCGAGGTTGGCGATCATCGGTGCTTCCGGTCGGTTCAGTACGAACTTTACGGTGTAGTCGTCGACCTTCACTACATCTTTCAGCAGATCCGGCATGGACATGCCGTTGAAGTATTCATAGCTGCCGCCGGATACATTGTGATAGGGGTTTTCCTTATCGAACTGACGCATGAAGCTGTAGATTACGTCGTCGGCATTGAAATCGCGGCTGGGGGTGAAGTTTTCAGTGGTTTGGAATTTAACGCCTTTACGAAGATTGAACGTATATTCAAGACCATCATCGGATACCGACCAGGTTTCTGCCAGCCCCGGCACGACGTTAGTGGTGCCGCGGTCGAATTCAACCAGGCGGTTGTATATGCTTTTGGAGGATGCATCGAAGGTGGTGCCCGCGGTATAGAGGGAGGGATTAAAACCCTCCGGGCTGCCTTCCGAGCAGTACACCAGTGTTTTTGCAGCGAAGGCCATGGGCGAGAGCGCAAGACTCATCACCACGCCCGCACCAATTAGTGTGCGTTTCATGTCAACTCTCCTATGGAATGTTTCCGTCAGTTTATTGATGTTTTGTTTACTTGGGTTTTTATGTGTGTTTCGCTGGCAAATTGTATTTGCCAGGTTACAGTTCCATTTAACCGCAATAAATACCCGGACGTAAAGGCCTTATGATGGGTCGGTCCATTCTTAAACGGGTGTCGGCGAAGCAGGTGTAATGATGTGGCTTCTGCGTTTGGGAAGAGTCGAGTTAAATACCCAACCGCCGTTACAGGTCTGGCAGGCGACCCGCGCCGAGCTCGGTAATGTAGCCTGTGACAAGTCGTGCCGGAGTGATGTCAAACGCCGGATTGGCAGCTCGGGTTCCAGTGGGCGCAACACAAATTGACGATCTCAGCTCGCCATTCGCACCGGTGATTTCGAGCACTTCGCGTGGATTACGTTCCTCGATGGGAATGCCGTTTGAGTCGGCGAGATCACGATCGATGGTTGAAGTGGGCAGAGCAACATAAAACGGCACGTTGTTATCATACGCCGCCAATGCTTTCAGGTAGGTGCCGATTTTGTTGCAGACGTCGCCATTAGCGATGGTACGGTCACTGCCGACAATGCATAAATCTACCTGCCCCTGCTGCATCAGGTGACCACCGGCATTGTCAGCGATCAGGGTGCAGGGTACGCCGTGATTCATGAGTTCCCATGTGGTGAGCGCAGCGCCCTGGTTGCGTGGGCGGGTTTCATCCACCCACACATGCACCGGAATCTTCGCATCGTGGGCCTTGTAGATGGGCGCGAGCGCAGTGCCCCAGTCGACCGTGGCTAACCAGCCGGCGTTACAGTGGGTGAGGATATTGACGGTCGAATCGGTTGTCTCGAACCTGCGGCGTATCAGTTCCAGACCATGGTCACCAATCCTTGAATTTATGGCGACATCTTCGTTGGCTATGCGATCAGCTTCCCCAAATGCCGCCGCCACCTGATTGGCAGTTGCCGGCTGCTCACTCAAATGATGGCGCAGTCGATTCAGCGCCCAGGACAAGTTGACTGCCGTCGGCCGCGTTGCCAGTAGCCGTGAACACGCCTGATCGATATCCACATCGCCCTTTTTCAGCGCGAGGGCCAAACCATAGGCAGCGCACGCGCCAATCAGCGGCGCGCCGCGAACCTGCATATCGCGTATGGCTATTTCGGCGTCTTCAAGCGTATCAATTGCCAGACATTCGAAGTCATGGGGCAGGCGGGTTTGATCGATAATCATCACCCGTCCATTGTCGTCCCGCCAGATTGAGCGACAGGCGCGGCCGTTGACATTCATCGCTAAAACGTCAGCATCAATATGCAGTTCAACGGTTCTTCCATTCGGGCTGACGCTTTTCGACAAACGCCGCCATGCCTTCATCCTTGTCTTCAGTTGCAAACAAGGCGTGGAACATGCGTCGTTCAAAACGCACGCCTTCGGCAAGGGTGGTCTCATAGGCGCGATTGACCAGTTCCTTGGCGACTGCAGTGGCGGGTCTTGATAGCTCGGCAATCGTCTGGGCAGTGGAAACCGCGTTTTCGATAAGCTTTTCAACCGGCACAAGGCGGCTGACCAGCCCTGAGCGCTCCGCCTCTTCCGCATCCATCAGTCGTCCGGTCAGACACATTTCCATGGCCTTGGATTTGCCCACGAAACGCGTCAGGCGCTGAGTGCCACCGGCACCCGGGACGACACCGATCTTGATCTCCGGTTGTCCGAACCGGGCGTTTTCAGCAGCGATGATGAAATCGCACATCATTGCCAGCTCGCAGCCGCCACCCAGCGCATAGCCAGCGACCGCTGCGATGACCGGTTTGCGAGTGCGGGTCACCTGTTCCCAGTTTCGGGTGATCAGGTCGCCCATGAATGCGTCGACGAAGTCGTGGCTCTTGAGTTCGGTAATATCAGCGCCCGCAGCGAAGGCTTTTTCACTGCCAGTGATTACCATGGCGCCAATGTTGTCATCGCCTTCACAATGATCCAGTGCATCATTGAGTTCCATCATCAACGGCGAACTCAAGGCATTGAGTGCCTGGGGTCGATTCAAGGTAATGAGACCCACGTTTTTGCGGGTCTCGAACAGGATGTGTTCGTATTTCATAATGGATTTCTGGTTTTTTCCGGTGATAAAAGGGGTTAAGATGTTGCGCTGCAACGCATGGTAGCTCGCGTCGCGATGTCTCGCAAACCGGGCTCAACCTGATAGCTGGCCCGGCGGCGATTCAGTGAGTGGTTAGCGGCTTGAAGTTCGATTCGGCCTGCATTGGGTTGATGTACATCAACATTGCATTTAGCCGGCGCGGCATAATAACCGCTCACTATAATGGTCGTTTACAGCGACGTCTGGATAAATTATCAAGAGGGCACCATGGTCGATATCTATGAATCCGTCCACAGACGGTCCATTGAAGATCCTGAAGGTTTCTGGGGCGAAGCCGCCGAAAATATCGACTGGAATCGCAAGTGGGACAAGGTTCTCGACGATAGCGACAAGCCGTATTATCACTGGTTCACGGGCGGCGAACTCAACACCTGCTATAACGCGCTCGATCGGCATGTTGAGAACGGTCACGGTGATCGTAATGCCCTGATCTATGATAGCCCCATCACCGGCAATTCGGATACCTACACGTATTCGAGGTTGCTTGATGAAGTATCACGCTTTGCCGGCGTATTGGCGGGGCTTGGTGTGGCCAAGGGCGACCGGGTGGTCATCTACATGCCGATGATTCCCCAGGCGGTGATCGCCATGCTTGCCTGTGCGCGACTTGGCGCGGTGCATTCGGTCGTGTTCGGCGGTTTTGCAGCCAACGAACTGGCTGTGCGAATCAACGACGCCACTCCCAAGGTGCTGGTATCGGCTTCATGCGGAATCGAGCCGGCGCGGGTCGTCGCCTACAAACCGTTACTCGACGCGGCTATCGATATTGCCAAACACAAACCGTCCCACACGGTAATCTTCCAGCGCCCGCAGGCGGAAGCAACTATGGTTTCAGGTCGCGATGTGGATTGGGAAGAAGCCATGACATCGGCGAGTTCCGTCCAATGCGTTCCGGTTGCGGCTACCG
Source organism: marine bacterium B5-7 (assembly GCA_021604525.1). GTDB lineage: Bacteria > Pseudomonadota > Gammaproteobacteria > Arenicellales > CAJQKF01 > BQJD01. The sequence goes on from BQJD01000004.1 coordinate 76,040, forward strand.
ATCCGCTGTATGTGTTGTATACCTCCGGTACCACCGGCGAGCCCAAGGGCGTGGTGCGAGATAACGGCGGTCACGCCGTGGCGCTTAACTGGACCATGAAGAACATCTATAACGTCGACCCGGGCGATGTATTTTGGGCGGCATCGGACGTGGGTTGGGTTGTTGGTCATTCATACATTGTCTATGCGCCGCTGTTTGCCGGATGTACCACGGTGGTGTATGAAGGCAAGCCGGTAGGCACCCCTGACGCAGGCGCATTCTGGCGGGTGATCAGTGAACACAATGTGCGCTGCCTGTTTACCGCGCCAACCGCTTTCAGGGCAATTAAAAAGGAAGATCCAAAAGGTGATCTTCTCAAGGACTACGACATCAGTTGCCTCGAAACGCTGTTCCTCGCCGGTGAACGAACCGATCCGGATACGCTTCACTGGGCGCAGGAAAAGCTCAATGTGCCGGTGATCGATCACTGGTGGCAGACCGAGACCGGCTGGGCCATCTGCGCTAACTGCATGGGTATCGAAGCGCTACCGGTCAAGGATGGATCGCCCACCAAGCCGGCGCCTGGTTGGGATCTTAAAGTACTCGACGAAGGTGGTAATGAATTGCCGCGTGGGCAAATTGGCGCGTTGGTCGCCAAGCTGCCATTGCCGCCGGGCACATTCCCGACCCTGTGGAATGCCCGTCAGCGCCATTTCGATTCGTATTTGCGTGAGTACGAGGGTTACTACAGCACCTCCGACGCCGGAATCATCGATGAGGACGGCTATGCATTCATCATGTCGCGCACGGATGACATCATCAATGTCGCCGGCCATCGACTTTCAACCGGTGCCATGGAAGAGGTGCTGGCTGATCATCCGGAAGTGGCCGAATGCGCGGTCACTGGTGTTGCTGATCCTTTAAAGGGGCAGGCACCGTTGGGTTTGCTGGTACTGAATGCCGGCAGTGCTATTGACCCGGATCAGGTTGTCAAGGACGTGGTCAGGATGGTGCGCGAGCGCATCGGTCCGGTTGCTGCATTCAAGAAAGCCCTGGTGGTCAGCCGTTTACCGAAAACGCGTTCAGGTAAAATCCTGCGCGCTACAATTCGCAATATTGCTGACGGCGAAGACTGGAAAATGCCAGCCACCATAGACGATCCGGCGATACTCGACGAGATTACCGAGGCGCTTGAGAAGGCGGGATTCGCCAGCACGCGCGATAAAACAAGTAACCCCAGTAACAGCGAAAACTGAAGAATTACCTGTGGCAGAGTTAAAAAAACCCACGATCGACGAATGGCGTGAACTGGTAGCGAACGATCTCAAAGGTGCCTCACCCGATACGCTGAATACGCAAACGACGGAAGGCATAGAGATCAAATCGTTATACACGGTCGAAGATCTGGATGGTATCGATCATCTGGATTCGCTGCCCGGGTTCCCACCGTATGCACGCGGTCCGCGGGCAGCCATGTATGCCGGTCGTCCCTGGACAATCCGCCAATACGCGGGCTTTTCTACTGCGGAAGAATCCAACGCGTTTTATCGACGCAACCTTGCCGCAGGCCAGGCCGGTCTGTCGGTAGCCTTCGATCTTGCGACCCACCGTGGTTACGACTCCGATCACCCGCGCGTGATTGGCGATGTGGGCAAAGCTGGTGTCGCTATCGACAGCGTCGAAGATATGAAAATTCTGTTCAACGATATACCCCTCGATAAAATGTCGGTGTCCATGACCATGAACGGCGCGGTGTTGCCGGTCATGGCAATGTACATCGTCGCCGCAGAGGAACAGGGCGTGTCGCCAGGTGCGCTTGCAGGAACACTTCAGAACGATATTCTGAAGGAGTTCATGGTGCGTAATACGTATATCTATCCGCCGGAACCGTCGATGCGAATCGTTGCCGATATCATCGGCTACACCTCGCGCAACATGCCGCGCTTCAATCCGGTATCGATATCCGGCTATCACATGCAAGAAGCCGGCGCGACCACGGTACAGGAGCTGGCGTTCACCATAGCCGATGGTATCGAGTATGTTCGCGCGGCCATATCGAGCGGGCTCGCGGTCGATGATTTTGCCCCGAGGTTGTCATTCTTTTTTGCTATCGGCATGAACTTTTTCATGGAAATTGCCAAGCTGCGGGCGGCAAGAATATTGTGGTCGGATCGAATGCAGACATTATTCTCGCCCAGGGACCCCCGTTCGTGCACGCTGCGGACGCACTGCCAGACATCCGGTGTCAGCCTGACCAGCAAGGATCCCTACAACAATGTTGTCAGAACCACAATCGAGGCAATGGCTGCAGCATTAGGCGGTACCCAGTCGCTGCACACCAACAGCTTTGACGAGGCGCTTGGCCTGCCGACGGAATTCTCGGCCCGTATTGCGCGCAACACACAACTCGTTCTTCAACATGAAACCGGCATCTGCAACGTCGCTGATCCGCTGGGTGGTTCTTATTACATTGAAAGCCTGACGGATACCCTGGTGAGTCAAGCTGGTGCGCTGATAGACGAGGTGGAAGAGTTGGGTGGCATGACCCGTGCGGTTGATTCCGGCATGCCGAAGCTTCGTATCGAGGCATCCGCCGCTGAGCGGCAGGCGCGCGTCGATCGGGGTGAGGAAGTCGTTGTCGGCGTTAACCGATTTGTGAGCGATGATGAATCCGATGTCGATATTCTCGATATCGATAACAGCAAGGTTTTAAAATCACAAATTACGCGGCTTGAAAAAGTGCGCGCCGCCCGCGATGAGAACACCTGCCGCCGTGCGCTCGATGCCCTCACCGAGGGAGCGAAGGGATCGGAGAACCTCCTGGAACTCGCTGTTCAGGCAGCGCGAGCGCGAGCGAGCGTGGGTGAGATTTCAGATGCGCTTGAGAAAGTATTCAGTCGCCATCGGGCGGTGATTCGATCCATCGCCGGCGTTTATGGGTCCGCCTTCGAGGGCGATATGGGATTTAAGAAAATACAGGATGAGGTGATCAGGTTTGAAAATGACCATGGTCGAAGACCACGCATGCTGGTGGTCAAGCTCGGTCAGGACGGTCATGATCGGGGTGCCAAGATTATTGCTACCGCGTTCGCCGATATAGGCTTCGATGTAGATATCGGGCCGTTATTCCAGGCCCCCGAAGAAGCGGTTCGTCAGGCCATCGAGAATGATGTTCATATCATCGGGATTTCTTCCCAGGCTGCCGGACATAAAACTCTCGTCCCGGCTGTGATGGAAGGACTCAAGGCAGCGCAGGCGGATGATATTATTGTCGTCTGCGGCGGCGTAATACCGCCTCAGGATTATGCCATGTTATTCGATCTCGGGGTGTCGGCGATCTATGGTCCCGGTACCAATATTCCGGTTGCTGCCAGTGAGGTACTGAAACTGATTCGCAAGTCGGATGATTAAATAGCCGGTCATTTGAAGCCGTAATGATCGGTTGCCTGCCAGTTGAGACAAACAAGAATACGTCCATGCATGAAATAGTTGAAGAACTCGAGAAAAAGCGCGCCCGCGCCAAACTCGGTGGTGGTCAGAATCGCATCGATTCACAGCACGCCAAAGGTAAGCTCACCGCCCGCGAAAGAATCGACCTGTTGCTCGACAATGACAGCTTCGAGGAATGGGATATCTTTGTCGAACATCGCTGTAACGATTTCGGCATGGCCGATAACCGTATACCCGGTGACGGCGTGGTGACCGGTTATGGCACGATTAACGGTCGTCTGGTATTTGTCTACAGCCAGGATTTCACCGTGTTCGGTGGTTCATTGTCCGAAGCGCATGCAGAGAAAATATGCAAGATCATGGATCAGGCAATGAAGGTCGGTGCGCCCATCATTGGCATCAACGATTCCGGTGGCGCAAGAATCCAGGAAGGCGTGGCGTCGCTTGGTGGTTATGCCGAAGTATTTCAGCGAAACGTCATGGCTTCCGGTGTGGTGCCACAGATATCGCTCATCATGGGTCCCTGTGCCGGTGGCGCAGTGTACTCACCGGCAATCACCGATTTTATATTCATGGTGCGTGATTCAAGTTATATGTTTGTGACCGGTCCCGACGTGGTCAAGACGGTAACCCACGAAGTGGTGAGCGCCGAGGAACTCGGCGGGGCGCTGACGCATTCAACTCGTTCCGGGGTGGCCGATCTCGCCTTTGAAAATGATGTCGAAGCGTTGATGCGACTGCGCAGTTTTTTTAATTTCCTGCCAAGCAACAATCACCAGGACCCACCGAAGCGTCCGACGCCGGATCTACCGGATAGGGTGGAACCCTCTCTTGATACACTGGTTCCGGCTAATCCCAATATGCCTTACGACATCAAGGAATTGATTCATAAAGTGGCAGATGAAGGCGAATTCTTCGAGCTACAGCCGGGTTTCGCCAGGAATATCGTCATAGGGTTTGCTCGCATGGAAGGCACCAGCGTTGGTATCGTTGCCAACCAACCCATGGTACTGGCAGGTTGCCTGGATATCTTGTCGTCAATCAAGGCGGCGCGTTTTGTGCGTTTTTGCGACGCTTTTAATATTCCAATTATTACCTTTGTCGATGTTCCGGGATTCATGCCGGGTACGACTCAGGAGTTTGGCGGAATCATCAAGCACGGCGCCAAGTTGCTGTATGCTTATGCGGAATGCACCGTGCCGAAGATTACCGTTATTACTCGTAAAGCGTATGGCGGCGCCTATGATGTCATGGCGTCCAAGCATTTGCGGGGTGACGTGAATCTCGCCTGGCCGAGTGCCGAGATCGCGGTTATGGGACCGAATGGTGCGGTGGAGATAATCTTTCGACAGGATGCCGGCGATGCCGGGAAGATAGAGCAGCGAACAGAGGAATATCGCAAAAAATTTGCCAACCCGTTTATCGCCGGTGCTCGCGGATATATTGACGATGTCATCCAGCCGCGTGATACCCGTAAGCGTATCTGTCGATCACTCGCCATGTTGCGCGACAAGGCGATTGATAATCCCTGGCGCAAGCACGGCAATATTCCTCTGTAACAATTCCGTCGGCGCGACGCCGATATATCGGCTCACCACGGAAACAAATCATGTTTTACAAAGGAAAGGGTTTCATCGAAGTCGAGATGGGTGAAACCTTTGGTGCAACGTTAACTGTAACGGAAGGTCACATCGTTACGGCGTGTGGCATGTTTGGTGACTTCAATCCGGTTCATAGCAATCATGAATTTGCGGCGCGGACACTGTTCGGTCGTCCGGTGTTGCATGGTCCGTTTACCAGCGCCTTGGTCACAGCTCCCGTGGGTATGTTCTTCGAAGGTACGGCGATTGCATACCTTGAACATAACTGCCGATTCGTAAAGCCAGTGTATGCCGGTGACACGCTGACTACTACCTGGACCATCACGGCCAAAGTCGAAAAACCGCGTCACGATGGTGGGGTGATATCGATGGCTGCGACATGTCAAAACCAGAATAACGAGGAAGTCGCCAACGCCGACGGCGCCATATTGGTTATGAATAAACTTATGCCGGAAATGAAATCTGCATAAGTATCGTTGAGGTCAGATGCTGATATCGCAACCAGGCGATGCCAGGCTGCAAGCGTAAAGGCCTTTATATTGCCAACTCGCCCGCGAATCTCGAACTCATCCACCGCTGATAAACGCTTCGCGTTGTGGATTGCCTGATTACGGGTTGATTCGGCAATCAGTACGTGAGTACTGGTTGTCTTGTTGAACTGTTCCAGGTGCCTGGGGCCATGGGCGAGCAGCAGTCGTGCGATAGTAAATGCGGGTAGGAAACGATTGCCCAGGGTGCCGCAGCGAACATGGTGTCCTCGGAATCTGCCTTCGTAGATACCGGATACAGTATCGACATGGCCACAATGAAGGCGAGCCGGATCCCGCCGATCAGGATTTCACTGGCATCCTGACGTTTTTTTATTGTATCTTGTATCCTGACGGGGAGCTTGGCTGTCGGGCGCGTGCCTTGCAGCCAGTATGAATCCTTTTAATAAAGTCGAACACGCGTCGTCCCTTGGGTATCTGCATTGATAATGGATTCAGCGGACGTTATTTCAGGCCTTACGGTGATCACCCTGACGGATGGTCATAGTATGGATGGTCATAGTAAAGATCCCCGCAAGACCTCAATACAATCGGCGCCCACTGAAACCTCGAGACAATCCAACTATCTGCCATGAGTGTTTCCCATCGACTGGATAATGCCAACGTCCTGATCTATAGCCACGATTCTTTTGGACTGGGTCATCTGCGGCGTTGTCGGGAGATAGCCCATGCCCTTGTAGACCACTACAAGGGGCTTAGAGTTCTCATATTGTCCGGGTCACCGATTATCGGCAGCTTTGATTTCAAGGCACGCGTCGACTTTGTCCGGATTCCAAGCGTGGTCAAGCTCTATAACGGCGACTACACCTCGCTTAATGAGCATATCGATCTCGTGCAAACGTTGTCGATTCGCGAATCCATCATCAATCACACGGCAAGGGTGTTCAAGCCGGACCTGTTTCTGGTCGACAAGGAGCCGCTTGGTCTGCGAGGTGAAGTCAAAAGTACCCTCGAACTGTTCCGAGGGCGCGATACACGTGTGGTTCTTGGTCTGCGCGATATCATGGATGAACCGGGTGCGCTGAAAAAGGAATGGTCGAAGCGCGACATTGCCGCAGTTCTTAAAAATTACTATGACGAGATCTGGGTGTATGGACATCCCACCATCGGTAATCCACTCGATGGTGTCGGCTTGCCGTCACACGTTGTCGACAACCTGACCTTTACCGGATACATCATGCGCCATGTACCGGATACGCCGATGGCGGACTGGCATGTTCCCAGCGACCCCTATGTGCTTGTGACCACTGGCGGTGGTGGCGATGGCAGCGAAATGATCGATTGGGTGTTGAGAGCTTACGAAAGCGGTGAACCGATCCCATATCCGGCACTGATGGTGCTCGGTCCATTCATGTCCTCGGACACTCGCCAGGAGTTCTCAGAGCGTGCGGTGCTGCTTGACAATGTACAGGTTCAAACCTTCTCTCCCAATATGGAACGGGTAATGCAGCAAGCAGTCGCGGTTGTTGCCATGGGCGGCTACAACACCTTCTGTGAGATCCTGTCGTTTGATAAAAAGGCACTGTTGGTACCACGGTCGAAGCCACGCCGCGAGCAGTTGATCCGTGCTGAACGCGCCAGCGAACGCGGTCTTGTGACTTATCTCGATGGCGATGGCGAACGCAGTACGCGCGATATGGTGATTGCGCTTGGCAAATTATTCGATCAACCGCTGCCATCACATGTCGGTATCGACAACATGCTCCATGGACTCGACACGATTAACGCGCGGGTTCTGGAATTGATTGGCGGCGGTAGTGACGAACCGGATGCATCACCGGTTGATGAACTACCGGTCTCCGAGGTTTCCCCGCTCTATTGATTCTTTTCTACGTTCAACATCTGCTCGGTAGCGGTCACGTACAGCGAATTGTTCGTATTGCCTCGGCTCTGGCTGCGCGCGGCGAGTCGGTGGCCATGATTACTGGCGGCATACCTGTTGCGGGGTTGAAAACGGATGGTATCGAGGTGATCCAGCTCGAGCCCATACGAAGTGCGGCCCTGAATTTTTCGCATCTGGTCGATAGTCATGGTTGCGCGGTTGATGCATCGATTTTCAAGCGTCGCGCCACTGTTCTCGATACCACGTTGAAACGGCTTCGACCCGATGTCGTGGTAATTGAGACATTTCCCTTCGGCCGGCGAGCATTCCGGAGTGAAATCGGTTCTTTTCTGAATACCGCTAAATCCTTTAGTCCGGCGCCGATGATCGTGTCATCGGTTCGCGATATCCTGCAGCGTCGTGTGGACAAGCGTGAGGCTGAGACCGTCGATTGGTTACAGCGTCACTTTAACGCAGTCATGGTGCATGGCGACCCGCGAGTGATTCGTCTTGAGGATTCGTTCGCTCGCGCCGCTGAGGTAATCGAAGCACTTAAAGATAATCTGGTTTACACCGGTTATATCTCTGCACCGACGTTTATGCGCAACACGGCGAGGCGCGATGAGACCCCTCGCGAAATCATCGTCACAGCCGGCGGTGGTGCAGCCGGGCTGAAGCTCTATCAGACAGCGCTTGCCGTGGCGATGAATCACCCAATTGATCACCACTGGCGTTTTCTGGTAGGCGGGGGAGTCGGAGAAGACGACTTCAGATCGCTGCAACGCGGTGCTGGCAAACAGATCTTTGTCGAGCGTAACCGCAACGATTTTCTCGAGCTTATCAGTGCATCGCGATTGGTGATCTGCCAGGCGGGATACAATACTGTGACAGATCTGCTGGTGAGTGGCGCCCGTGCCCTGACCATACCGTTTGAAGGATCTGGTGAGACCGAGCAGCGCATGCGCGCAGAGCGATTCGTTAAACTCGGATACCTTCATATGTTGAGTGAAGATCGATTATCAATTGATTCTTTAGGTGATGCGGTGACTAAATTAACGAGTTGTTCCGTCACAATTGCCGAGGCTAGTCATATTGATTATCCAGCAATCGACCTAAACGGCGTCACTCAATCTGCCGACTGGCTGAGTCGCTGCATCTGGCGCATAAAACAAAGTCGTTGATTGCGATACAATTGCGCTTGTACTTGAAGCGCCTGTGGGTTGTCATCAGATAATGTGAGATTCCATGGGCGCGCCACTAAATTGTTGCCTCTTCACGGAATTGCTCGACCAATTGTTGCAACGTCCGTAGCGGCGATACCATCAATCTCACGCGAGATACAATGAACATACTTAAACAACTCCTTGAAACACGTCCCTGGCTGCTGGCTGACGGCGCGACCGGCACCAACTATTTTGAAATGGGATTAGGCCCGGGAGATGCACCGGAGTTGTGGAATGTTGATCACACGGACCGGGTGCTGGATCTGCATCGACGCTTCATCGACGCCGGTTCAGATATCATTTTGACCAACACCTTCGGTGGCAGCAGTTATCGCCTGAAGCTGCATAAAGCAGAATCCCGCGTCAACGAGTTGAATCGCGCTGCTGCAGAACTCGCCCGACAGGCGGCTGACGAGTCTTCACGCCCCATCGTGGTTGCCGGTTCGATCGGCCCGACCGGTGAAATTCTTCAACCGGTTGGAACCTTGTCTCATGCCGACGCGGTGGCTGCTTTTCGCGAGCAGGCGCGTGGCCTGAAGGAAGGTGGAGTCGACGTACTCTGGCTTGAAACCCTGTCATCGACTGAAGAACTCATGGCTGCAACCGAGGCGGCAGACCTGGTGGGTATGGACTATGTATCCACCTTGAGTTTCGATACCAACGGCAACACCATGATGGGCGTGACACCGGGGGCGCTTGCGCAAACCTGCCGTACGCTCGTTCCTGCACCATTGGCCTTCGGTACCAACTGTGGTGTCGGCGCATCTGAAGTGGTGGCTACCATTCTCACCATGAGTGAGTCGCTGAATGACCCGACCGCAATCCTGGTAGCCAAGGCAAATTGCGGAATCCCGGAATACCAGGATGGCAAGATCGTCTACAACGGTACGCCCGAACTGATGGCGCGTTATGCGGTGATGGCGCGTAATACCGGTGCGCGCCTCATCGGTGGTTGCTGCGGCACATCGCCCGAGCATATTGCAGCGATGCGGGCAGCACTTGAATCATCTACCGAGGGCGAACCCCCGACAATGGATGAGATTGTGGCATCGTTAGGGCCAATCAGCGATGGTGCGAGGCGCCGCGGCGAACCTGATGTGAATCATGTGCCACGGCGTTCCTCACGTCGTCGCCGCTCCAGCGATTAGAACCTGTCTCAACATGGCTGCCACTCATCTGGAGTCAGGTTCTAGTCAGTTTGGATTTCGGTCGCTTTGATTTAGTCCCATGGCGAGGCCCATCGTGCCGTACTGGAAGCGCGTCAATCTAATCATGCGTTTATTTGTGACACCGTGTGCTTTAGGGCATTTGTCATAAGGAGTATTTGTGAAGCATCTTTTCCTGATGAACCCGCTGTCGACGGTGAAGCCGTGGAAGGACACCACCTACCATTTGATGTTGGCAGCGGCAGAGCGTGATCACGATGTCTACATGGCTGCGCAGAACGATCTTACCTTAAGGCACGATGTATTATTTGCATCGGTGGTAGCTGTCACGGTGTTCGACAATCATGATAAGCCGTTTGAAACAGGCGCACCTTCTTACGTTGAGGTCGCCTCATTCGATTGTGTATGGGAACGAACTGATCCGCCGTTTAACCGGCGGTATCTTTACACCACGCTGCTGCTTGATTTTCTGCCGGAACCAGTTCGTGTAATCAATCGTCCTTCGGCGATTCGCGACTTTAACGAGAAACTGGCGGCACTCAAGTTTCCGTCCTTTACTCCAGGAACGCTGGTCACCGCCGATCCGAACGAGATACGCCAGTTTATTGGCGAACATGGACGAATCACCCTGAAACCGGTTGATGGTCACGGCGGTAAGGGGGTGGAGTTCTGTGATGCCAACAGCAAAGACCTGACCGGTATTCTGGAGCGGGTAACCGCACAGGGTACGAAGTGGACCATTGCGCAACAGTATCTCGCGGCCGCCAGCGAGGGTGACAAACGGATTCTGTTACTCGATGGCGAACCTATAGGAGCAATTCTGCGAGTACATGCCGAGGGTAAGGAACTCAATAATCTCGACGCGGGTGGCACTGCAAATCCAACTGAGCTCACTGAACGGGACCATGATATATCTGCCGCCGTTGGTCCGGTACTACAGCAAGCAGGTATCGTTTTTGCGGGTATTGATATTATCGGCGGCCTGCTGATCGAGGTGAATGTCACCAGTCCCACCGGACTTCAGGAAGCCTCGAAATTTTCAGGCAAGGCATTAAACCACCGTATTATCGAATCACTGGAAGGGTGATCCCCATGCGCATTTGTTGTTGTCGCCAACTCACGGTTGGCACGATGATATCCAGGCTGTCGGGATAATCTACAGAGCATCCAATCTTCCGAATTTACCGCTGCCCGTTCGTCACATGATGAAAACTTACCGAAATAGTGTTCATACGCCAAAATGATAACAGCGCAGATTCGATATCGTCGGCCACGGCCCGGCGAAATGTAACTTGGGTGCGTTATTGATCCCGGCGGTTCCGATGAGAAATGTTAAAATGCGGCCGGCGTTGCGTCCCGGTCACTTGATTTTGCATGATAACGAACAGGAAATCTGTTAAGTACACGCCGCGCATACAGCCGTAGCAACTCGGAATAATTCCATTTTGCCGGGTTATGTTTACCAGAGCCCATCTCAAGACGAGCAAATGCCGCATAGACAAGGTAAATGGGAGAAACCGCGTAATTTACCCATGTAAATGAGCAATTGAGCGAGCATTTGACACCGTACAGGTGGGTTGCAGCCATTTTGAGATAGGTTCCAAGGACACAGGGGTCATTGCCGTCAACAAGGTACGACTCCGACAGGGAGAGTAGCCGCATGATGTTGAATCGACATATTGAGTTGACAGGCAGTTCCCGTATCCATGGATGATACGCGCCGTAAGCTGACTGCCATCCTGGTCGCTGACGTCAAGGGTTATACCCGCTTGATGGAACGTGACGAAGAAAGCACCCGGATTCTTATTAATCTCCATCGCCAGCGGTTCAAGGAAATCTGTCGTACTGTCGACGGACGGATTATCGATACATCAGGCGATAGTATTCTTGCAGATTTTCCAAGCGTCCAGGCAGCGGTCGAATCTGCGGTCGCATTTCAAACAAATGGTGAATCAATACAGATAGACATCGAGCCTCGGAACCAGATGGTTTTTCGGGTTGGCGTGCATGTCGGCGATGTTATTGACGACGGTAAAAGTATCTATGGCGATGCGGTGAATACCGCAGCGCACATCCAGTCGCTGGCAACACCGGGTGGGGTGTGCGTGTCCGGTGCTGTGCGTGAGTTGGTTGAGGGACGTGTTGCAATGAACTTCGAGTTCATGCGCGAACAACGGGTTAAAAACCGTCGACGTCTGGTGCAAGTCTTCAAGGTGTGCATCGGTCCCGATGCCGGCGGTAATATCGACCCGAAATCGCCGCGGTTATGGCGGGCGACTGGATCCATGCATCCTGGAATTGCGGTGCTGCCGTTCGTAAGCCTTGACGGTGGCACGGACAATCAATATCTGGGCGACGGAATTGCCGAAGATATCATTGTTGATTTATCACGGTTTCGATCAATCCAGGTACTGGCGCGAACGACATCATTTTCATTTCGTAACATCGATGATCGTTTTCAGAAGCTACACGATGAACTGGGTGTTGACTATGCCCTTGAAGGCAGCATTCGGGCTGTAGGCGGCAAGGTCCGTATCAATGCGCAACTGGTGGATTGCGATTCCGGCAAGCAGTTATGGGGAGATCGATACACCCACGATGCCGGGGCAATATTCGAAGTCCAGGATGAAGTTGTCAGCATGATTGTCAGCATGCTCGAGAACCGCTTGTTGAAAAAGCGCGCGCCTATCGTGTCGAGCTCGGTTACCCACCGGGCCTACGACTATTGGCTGCGTGGTAATCGTCTCCTCGAACGAGGCGCCAAAGAGAATAACGAGCTTGCGGAAAGCTTCTTCAACAAGGCGCTTGAACTCGATGCGAAATTCTCACGAGCATACACGTCGCTGGCCACCATTCTGTTCCAAAGGGCAACCCTATTGCCGGGGGAGGATGAATGGCGCTCCGATGTCGACCGTGCGTTTGATCTATGTGTAAAGGCGTTGGAGATTGATCCGGCGGACGGCCGTGCACACGCCCATGCCGGTTGGGGATGCCTGTTAAAAGCTAATCATGCGGGGGCAATCCATCACTATGAAATGGCTGGCGATCTTAATCCCAACGATGCCGATATACTCATATCGAGGGCGCGTGCATTAGCATTTCTCGGGTCAGCTCCGGAGGGGTTGGTACTTGCTTGGCGTGCAATCCGATTGAACCCTGTTCATCCCGGTTATTATCTTGAGCATCTCGCCATCGTTCAGTTCCTCGCGAGGCGCTTCGATGATTGTGTTCATACGTTGACTCAGTCTCCGCCGGTGTCACCGGAAGGTTCCGCGATGCTGGCGGCGGCCTGTAGTCATACGGGCGCTATCGATATGGCGCATGGTGCCGTGGCTGATTATCTTCAGGTTGTGCGTGCCAACTGGCGGGGCAACATCTCGCCTGACACCGAACAGTGTATGCAGTGGCTTGGCAGAGTATTGCCGATTCGTGCGAGAGCTGACCGGCAACTATTATTTAACGCGCTCGAGACGGTAGGCCTCGGACCACTAGCTGCTGAGTTGAGTCAACCGTTCGAGGCTTGAGTGGCTTTACCATTTGGTCATTTACGACCCTTTAACTTTAGAATTTGTCTTCAGCATTCATAATAATCGCTGATCGAAGGGGATAGGCGTGTCAGTATGTTGTTATTGGCACGTCCTGGTCACACTTCGCATAGTATGTGATTCAATATGAAGCAGCTCTAAAGGTAGTACAAATGAATAACAGGTTAGTTGTTTTAGGACGCTCAGTCGGTTCCGCCCTGTTACTGAGCCTGATGCTCGTAACAACACCCGCAGCAATTGCCGACAACGGCATCGAGCATCTCAAGCAGGCCGGTAAGGCCTTTTCGGAAGTCGCCAAGAAAGTTTCTCCGGCGGTGGTGTTTATCTCCGTTGAGAAAGTTGAGGACGTAGAGTTTTCGCAGGGCAGATCGCCATTCGACGATGAGTTTTTCAAACGTTTTTTCGATCAACCGTATCCCGAAGGCCAACAGGGTCAGCCTCGTCAGCGCAGGATTCGAGGACAGGGATCGGGTTTTATTGTATCTTCGGATGGCTATATCCTGACCAACAATCATGTGGTCGGCGATGCCGATTCGGTCACTGTTCAATTGCAGGACGGTCGTGAATTCACTGCCAGGAAAATCGGCAGCGATCCGCACTCGGATGTCGCAGTGATCAAGGTCGATGCCACCGATTTGCCTGTTCTCGAACTCGGTGATTCTGATCAACTCGAGGTCGGTGAATGGGTATTGGCAATTGGCAGTCCGTTTGGTTTGAGCCACACCTTAACCGCCGGCATTGTTAGCGCCAAGGGTCGTAGTAGTGTAGGCATTACCGACTACGAAGATTTCATTCAGACCGATGCGGCGATCAATCCCGGCAATTCGGGCGGCCCGCTTGTTGATTTAAACGGCAAGGCAATCGGCATGAATACCGCGATTTTTTCCCGCAGCGGCGGTTACATGGGAATCGGATTCGCCATCCCCATCAAGATGGTTAGCAATATCATGAAGCAACTGATTGATGATGGCCGGGTGACTCGCGGTTTTCTCGGTATCCTTATTCAGGATCTGACCCATGATCTGGCCGACTCCTTTAACCTCGAGGGTCAGCGTGGTGTATTAATCGCTGGTGTGAGCGAGGATAGTCCGGCCGAGCGTGGTGGACTCAAGCAAGGTGATGTGGTCATAGAGTTTAATGGCCGACCGGTAGTCAAAGTGGGTGCATTTCGAAATCAGGTGTCCATGGTAACGCCGGGTAGCAAGGTCCACATGAAGGTGATTCGAGAAGGCAATGAAAAGGAAATCGAGATTGAAGTTGGCACGCTTCCCGAGTCCGAGGATGAACAGGCGGTAACTCATAACAATGCGATTAGCGACCTTGGATTTTCAGTGCAAACCCTGACACCGGAACTGGCTCAGAAATTTGAGATCGACGATGAGGGCGGCGTGGTAATCACCTCGGTCGATAATGGTTCGCCGGCTTTTGAGTCGGGACTTCGACCGGGCATGGTGATCAGCGAAGTGAGTCGTCGCAAGGTTGCCAATGTCAAGGAGTTCACCAAGGCGATCAAAGATAATGCCGACAAGGAAAGTGTTCTGCTGCTGATCAAGGATGCACGCGGTTCGCGCTACGTCGCTCTGAAGCGATAACAAACTGATCGGCTTTATCCTGCACGAGGCCCCGGTACTTTTGTACCGGGGCCTTTTCTACGAGTCGCTGTATAAGTGGCCGCACACATCGTCGCGCACTATCTGTCAATTGTATGACTTAGCGAAGCGTGACGAGTTCTTCTGCGGCAGTTGGGTGAATGGCAACAGTGTTGTCGAAATCGGCTTTGCAGGCACCCATCTTTACCGCCACCGCAAATCCCTGGATCATTTCATCGGCCCCCTCGCCGATAACATGACAGCCGACGATCCGTTCATCGCTACCCTGGGTTATCAGTTTTACAACGCTCGGAGATTTGCGGTTTGTTACGCCATAGTACAAATTGGTGAAACGGCTTTGATAAATCTTCAGATCGTCGTGGCCGTACACATCCACGGCTTCATCCTCGGTCATGCCGACGGTGCCGATTGGTGGATGTGAGAACACCACGCTTGGAATATTGGTGTAATCGAGGTGTGCTTCCTGTTGACCGTCGAAAAGCCGATCAGCGAGCCGTCTGCCGGCGGCAATGGCAACAGGCGTCAGCGCGGGTCGGGCTGTGACATCGCCCACTGCATAGATGCCATCAACGGTCGTATTCTGGTACTTATCGATAGTAATAAATCCGCGGCTGTCGGTGTCAACGCCCGCCTTATCGAGCCCGATATCATCGCTGTTGGGACGTCGGCCGATAGCCCACAACAGGCAGTCGAATCCGCTGATCTGTGTGCCTTGTTCCGAATCGACTGCAATGGATTTATCTTGAGTTATTCCACTCAGTTTGAAGTGGGTCAGGATGTTGATGCCATCGGCCTGCATTTCTTCCATCACCATATCGCGCAGGGTGCAATCGAAACTGCGCAACAAAAATTCCTTGCGTAGCAGCATGGTTACATCCGATCCGAGGCTTTTCAAGACACCCGCCAATTCAGTTGCGATATAACCGGCGCCGATCACCAGCACCCGTTTCGGCAGTTCATCGAGTTCAAAAAAACCGTCGCTGGTAATGCCAATCTCGGCGCCGGGTACCTCGCCCATCATCGGCCGGCCACCGGTGCTGATCAGGATATGGGACGCGGTCAATTTCTGATCGCCGATGCGAACGATGTTTGCATTTTCCAATCGGGCATGACCGTCGAAACGACTGACTGCAGAACTTTCAAGGTTACGGTCGTAGATACCGTTAAGTCGATTGATATATGCGTCACGTCGCTGTTTCAAGCCGTTCCAGTTAAATGGTTTCACATCGAGATCGAAGCCGTAATCACCGGCATCTTCAAGGGTGTGGGCCAGATGCGCGGCATGCCACATGACCTTTTTCGGTACGCAGCCAACATTGACACAGGTGCCGCCAATACGTCCGGATTCGATGAGGGCTGTACGCGCGCCGAGTCCCGCCGCGCGACGCGCGGCGGCGATACCCCCACTGCCGCCGCCGATTACTATAAAATCGAATTCTTTATGTGTGCTGTCTGTCACAGGAATTAGTCCATCGAATTAAAGGTGGGTTAACCGGCCGTATCCAGGTCCGGTTAACGAAGTGGACAGTGTGCTTCAACTTCGAATTCATGATCAAGCTGTTAGCTCATATGCAAGATAATCCGCTTCTCGATATTCACACATTGCCGCGCTTTGAGGATATCCGGGTAGAGCACATCGTGCCTGCCGTTGAAACCGTGTTGCAAGACAATCGCTCAGTCATCGTCCGGCTCGAAACATTAAACGAAGGCGCCAACTGGGAAAATTTCGCCGTTCCCCTGGAGGCCATCGAGGATCGTCTCAACCGTGTATTTGCACCCATCTCTCATTTGAACGGGGTGATGGACGAGGAAGAATTGCGCATAGCGTATGAAACCTGTCTTTCGTATTTGAGTGATTACCACACCGATCTTGGACAAAACGAAGGCCTGTATCGTGGTTTCAAGGCGATTGCGAACAGCCCCGAGTATGCAACATTTGATAGTGCCCGACGCAAGATCGTCACTGACGCGATACGCGACTTTCATCTCAGCGGCGTCGATTTGCTGCCCGAGAAGAAAAAACGTTTCAAGGAAATCAGCGAGAGATTGTCGAGCCTTGGTAATCGATTCGGCCAGAATCTGCTGGATTCTACCGATGCCTGGTCGATGACTCTGACTCACGAGGATGAAATCGCCGGCGTACCGCAATCCACCCTCGACATGGCGCGCCAGGAAGCCGAAGCGGTGGGTGACCACGGGTGGCGTTTTACTTTGAAGGCACCGTCCTACCTGCCGTTCATGACCTATGCCGATAACCGCGAGCTGCGCCGCAAGATGTATACGGCTTACGTTACCCGCGCAAGTGAAAACGGTCCGGGTGGCGAGGCGTTTGACAATACCGAAACCATTGACGAAATCCTGCGGCTGCGTCACGAATTGGCGGCGCTGGCGGGATTTCCCAACTATGCGGAATATTCGCTGGAAACGAAAATGGCCACAGATGTGAACGAGGTGGAAACCTTTCTCACCAACCTCGCCGGTCGTTCAAAATCGTTTGCCAGACGTGAGTTGGCCGAACTGCAAAATTTTGCCCGCAATACCCAGGGAGCGAATGACCTGAAGGCATGGGATCTGGCCTACTACTCTGAAAAACTCAAAGAGGAGACTTTCAAGCTCAGTCAGGAGTCGTTGCGCCCCTGGTTTCCATTACCGAAGGTTATAAACGGCATGTTTGATGTAGTCGGTCGCTTATTCGGTGTAACGGTGAAGCCCGTTGATGATATTCAACTCTGGCATCCGGATGCCAGATTCTTTGAGATTCGCGACGTTGAAGGTATGGTTTGCGGTCAGTTTTATGTGGATCTGTATGCGCGTAACCGTAAACGCGGTGGCGCATGGATGGGCGAGTGCGTCAGCCGACGTATGGTCGATGGCGAGGTGCAGATTCCGGTGGCTTTTCTGGTTTGCAACTTCTCGCCACCGGTGGGTGATAGTCCATCACTGCTGACCCACGATGAAGTCACCACGCTATTTCATGAATTCGGTCACGGATTGCACCATATGTTGACCCGGGTGGATTATGCATCAGTATCCGGAATCAACGGGGTCGAGTGGGACGCTGTGGAACTGCCCAGTCAGTTTCTCGAAAACTGGTGTTGGGAGTCACAAGCCCTCGATCTGATATCGGGGCATGTTGAAACCGGTGAATCGCTACCCGTTGATATGCTCGACAAGCTGCGAGCCGGAAAAAACTTTCAAGTCGCCATGCAAATGCTTCGCCAGATCGAGTTCTCATTGTTTGATATTCGCCTTCATGGCGGATACCAGCTGGCATCGAACACGACTGTACAAAGCGTCCTCGACCAAGTGCGAGACGAGGTTGCAGTTGTGATACCACCGGCTTTCAATCGCTTTCAGAATGGTTTTTCACATATTTTCGGTGGCGGTTATGCGGCCGGATATTACAGCTACAAGTGGGCTGAAGTGCTGTCCGCCGACGCCTTTGAATGTTTCCTTGAAAACGGCATATTCGATTCCGACACCGGCAACGCGTTTTTGGTTAACATACTCGAGAAGGGCGGTTCGCAAGATGCCATGGATCTGTTCGTCGCCTTTCGTGGACGGCGTCCCGACATCGAGTCATTGCTCGAGCAAAGCGGTCTCGCCGCATGAAGCGATTGCGCCATGCCGGGAATGGCGTGTGGAGCCAGACTATGCATATACATCGATTTCTATTTCTTTTCTCACTCGTTTCAGTGACTCTGCCAGCGTGGTCGGCCGATACGCTGTACAGAGTGACCGATCCTTATGGCAATGTCACTTATCAGGATCAGCCGCCACCTGAGGGCAGTAACTATCTAAGTGAACCTGTTGGCACGGACCAGGCATTATCCGCGAAGGACGACAAAGTAGCCGTTTCCGGTCAGCGCGGTTCTGTTGGCCGCGACAAGATTCTGGCACTCACTGAAGAACGTCCCTTGGTGTTGTTCAGCGTACCCGACTGTGATGCCTGCGATTTTGTCCGCTGGTTTCTGGAACGCCGGGACCTACCGTTTGAGGAAGTCGATGTCAAAGTGAATATCAATAATCAGATTCGCCTGAATGACGCGACCGGCGAATACCGAGTGCCGGTTTTGATGGTGGGTGACGAGCCGGTATTCGGATTCGACAGCGATACCTTGACTGCGGCGTTGAGTTCCGCCGGATATATCAAGACGCCGATTGATAACGGTCCTGCAGAGAAGGATGTAAATCAAGAAACTCCAGCGACGCCTGAAGTTAACTAACTACAGGATTGTTTGCCTGGCTATCAGGTCGGTAATCCGTTCATGTCGGTGATTTACCCGTCTTCTTTGATTAACGAGCACGGCTTGCCAGCGTCTGCCGATCAAAATCAATCGTCTGACCCGGGCGGATGTCAAGACGTGTTGTGGTGCCGTGCCTTAATTCGATGGCGAACTGCGCGGCAGCCGCACTCGGATACCGGCGTAAGCGTGCGTGATAGGCAGCAGTCGGTTCATCGACGCGTTGTAGTGGTTCGGCGAACATCTCTTTGACATCTACCACCGTGCCATTGGCATCGAGAAAAATAATATCCATATCGATGAGGCAGTTCTTCATCCAGAAATTCCGCGGCTTTTCATCAGGGAACGCAAACAGCATTCCGCCATTTTCGGCGATCTCACCGCGATTCATCAGACCCTGACTGCGACTTGCCGGGTCAAGCGCCAACTCAAGAACGAAAGGTTCTCCGCCAAGGGTAATGTTGATGATCGACTCATCCGACTTCGCCGGCCTGTGCATTGCAACCATGACGGTCGCGATAACGACCAGCGTTAGAATAATATCGATCGAACGATTAAATCGAAGTTTCAACATGGGGCTTCGTCAAGTTGGATAAAGCCATGATTATCGGCTGCTCACGGCCGGTAATTCAACGTTGATCCAACGTGGACAGTGCCAGTGCGATTGGCAGTGGAAAATTCGTGCAGCGGTAGCTAGACTCAGCGCCCCTCTTGTCAGCTTATCGGTCCACTTTTTTGAAGCTTAACGCCGCCCAACGACGGGCCGTCATCCACGAAGGTTCCCCGGCATTGGTGCTGGCAGGCGCAGGTAGCGGTAAAACCGGTGTCATTACCCGTCGCATTGCCTGGCTTATTGGCGAACGTGGAGTTGATCCTGCGCATATTATTGCAGTCACCTTTACCAACAAGGCGGCACGGGAGATGAAGCACCGGGTTACCGGGCTCATGGGATCGGCGAAGGCTGCGTCAAAGATCTCGGTATCCACATTCCACCGGCTGGGCCTTCGTATGCTGCGGGAGGAATGCGATGCTTTGGGTCTTGGTCGGGATTTCTCCATTGTCGGTCCGGCCGATAGTTCGGCAATCATTGCCGATATCGTCAGTCGTAAATTTTGTATGGATACGACCCATGCCGATGCGGTTCGAAATGCCGTCTCGGCTTTGAAAAACGGTGCGACGACTGATACCGAATCCTTGCCCGAGTCGTTATCGAAAACGCCACTTGTCGAGATTCGCGATGCTTATCAGCGTTATCTCAAGGCCTGCAACGCGGTTGATCTCGATGACATGATTTGTATGCCGAGAGAACTACTGGCGAATCGCACCGATGTGCTCAATCGCTGGCGAGGTCGGGTTCAATATCTATTGGTGGATGAGTATCAGGATACCAATGCCACGCAATACGACCTGGTTCGGCTACTGGCCGGCAGCGGCAAGGGCCTGATGGTGGTCGGCGATGACGATCAGTCAATCTATGCGTGGCGCGGTGCAATGCCGGAGAATCTGGGTCAACTGGGTAGCGATTTCAGCGATCTGGAAGTCATCAAGCTGGAACAGAATTACCGCTCTCGCGGGCGAATCTTAAAACTCGCCAATCACCTCATCAGCAATAATGTCCGACCTTTCGAGAAAACCCTGTGGAGCGAGCTGGGTTATGGCGATCCGGTGCCGGTGATTCGCTGCCTGAACGAAATTCGCGAAGTGGAGCGGGTGGTCAGCGAGCTCGTATCGGCACAGCAAAGAACGCGCGCCAAATACTCTGATTTCGCCATTTTGTATCGTAGTAATTATCAGTCGAGGTTGCTAGAGCAACGACTCATGGAAATGCAGGTTCCGTATCGATTGAGTGGTGGACTGTCATTTTTTGACCGCACCGAGATACGCGACCTGATCGCCTATCTGCGGCTTATTGCCAACCCCCGCGACGATGCGGCATTGGTGCGGATCATTAATACGCCGCGGCGTGGAATCGGTGCCGGTACGCTTGAAAAAATTGGCGCATTTGCCCGCGACAGGGGCCTCACCCTGGCCGAATCGATTCATGAAAGCGAATTGCTATCGAATCTCACGCGAGGTACGGCAGACAAAGTGCAGAAATTCTCGACATTGATCATGCGTTATCAGGACGCTGCCAACGAGATCGCAACCCGTGAACTGATCGATGATTTACTTGAAGACATTGGTTATCGCGACTGGCTCGAGGAGCAGGCTCAGGATGACGAGCAGATGGCGCGTCGCTGGCAAAACATCATGGATCTGGCAGACTGGATCACTCGTGCCACCGGAGCGTCCGGGGACGATGGCGAGGAATTAGCCGATGTTATTCGAAAATTGATCCTTGCCGATATGCTGGAGAAGCGTGACGACGAGGAAGACGTCTCTGACAAGGTCAACCTGATGACACTGCATGCGGCCAAGGGGCTGGAGTTCGACAACGTGTTCATTATCGGTGTCGAGGAGGGAATACTGCCCCATGCCAATAGCGGCTCTCCCAGCGGAATCGAGGAGGAGCGGCGATTGCTATACGTCGGAATCACGCGCGCGCGGTTTAATCTGACTCTGAGCTTTTGCGCCAGACGACGCCGTTTTGGCGAGGTGATCGAGTGTCAGCCATCCCGCTTTCTCGATGAGTTGCCTCGCGTTGAGCTCGACTGGCAAAGCCCTGAAACCGATAACAGCGAGGGGGCGCGTCAGGCCAGTCGATCCCATCTGGCTGGAATCCGTGCCATGTTGTCTCGATAAATGTTGGTCACATCCCCGTAGTTCCCTTGGTTTTGTTATAATCGCCGGCTTATGACTGTCGGTGGACCTTCGCCCGCCCGGGTGATGGTCTGTATTCCCAACTCCCCCAGAATTGTGAGGAATCCATGAGCGACATTGGCCAAAATAATGGTCGCCGGCGTTTTCTGACGACTGTGACTACAGGGGTGGGCCTTACCGGTGTTGCGGTAGCCCTCGTTCCCTTCGTCTCCAGCATGATGCCCAGTGCCCGGGCACGTGCCGCCGGTGCGCCGGTAGAAGTCGATATCAGCAAGATAGAACCCGGTCAGATGCTAACCGTTGAATGGCGTGGCAAGCCGGTGTGGATCGTCAACCGCACTGAAACCATGCTGGATAACCTTAAGACGATAGAGAGCAAACTGTCTGACCCTGAATCCGATGAGTCGGACCAACCGGCATATGCGCATAATGAGTTCCGTTCGATTCGACCGGAATTCCTTGTTCTCGTCGGTGTCTGCACGCATCTCGGCTGCTCACCCACCAAAAAATTTGAGATCGGTGCAGCTTCGGACATGGGTGACGATTGGGTTGGTGGATTTTTCTGTCCCTGTCACGGGTCGATTTTTGACCTTGCAGGAAGGGTATTTCGTAACGTGCCAGCGCCAACCAACCTGCAAGTGCCACCGTATTCGTTTATCAGCGATAACCGCATCATGATCGGCGTCGATCCCGAGGAGGTTTCCTAATGTCGAGTTTCATGGAATGGGTCGATGCGCGTTTTCCCGCCACCAAGGTTTGGCAGGAACACATGGCCCAGTATTACGCCCCGAAGAATTTTAACTTCTGGTACTACTTTGGCGCGCTATCCCTGATTGTTCTCGTGGTGCAAATTGCCACCGGCATTTTTCTCACCATGCACTACAAGCCGGATTCGCAATTGGCTTTTGCATCGGTTGAGTACATCATGCGCGATGTGCCATGGGGCTGGTTCATACGCTACATGCACTCTACCGGCGCATCGATGTTCTTTGTGGTGGTGTACCTGCACATGTTCCGCGCGTTGTTATACGGCTCCTTTAAGGCACCGCGTGAACTGGTGTGGATCATCGGCATGATTATTTTCGTCGCGCTAATGGCGGAAGCCTTCATGGGCTACCTGCTGCCCTGGGGCAACATGTCCTACTGGGGCGCACAGGTCATCATCTCACTGTTCGGCGCGATCCCTGTCATCGGCGATGGCCTGTCTGAGTGGATTCGCGGCGACTTCGTTGTGTCCGATGCCACCTTGAATCGCTTCTTCGCATTTCACGTCATTCTGATGCCGCTACTGCTTGCCCTGCTTGTATACCTGCATATCGTTGCGTTACACAAAGTAGGATCCAACAATCCCGATGGCATAGAGATTAAAAAGAACAAGGACGCTGACGGCAAACCGCTCGACGGCATCCCGTTTCATCCGTACTACTCAGTCAAGGATATCTTCGGGTTGATGGTATTCCTGTTAATCTACTTCGGTATCGTGTTCTTCGTGCCCGAGTTCGGTGGCTGGTTCCTTGAGAAAGACAACTTCACCCCGGCCGATATCCTGCGAACGCCGCCGCATATCGTTCCTCTGTGGTATTTCACGCCGTTTTACTCAATCCTTCGTGCTGTTACCTGGGAATGGTTGCCTGGCGGCGCCAAGTTGTGGGGTGTCATGGCCATGGGTGCCTCAATCGTCCTGCTCTTCCTGTTGCCATGGCTGGACAGGGCCCGAGTCAAGTCGATTCGTTATCGTGGCTGGATTTTCAAGACAGCAGTGGGCGTTTTCGTAGTAGCGTTCATTTTTCTTGGATATCTCGGCACCAAGAATCCCACTCATGTCGATCTATTCTTGATGGAGAACGTCTACTGGGCACAGAGTTTCATGATTCTGTACTTCCTGTTTTTCCTGTTGATGCCCTGGTATACGTCGATCGATCCGACCAAGCCTGAACCGGAGAGGGTGAATTTCAAATGAGAAACGCACTGGCTGCTTTCATGCTTTTGCTGACCCCCGCCATCGCAGCAGGCGCCGGAGGGGAAGCCCATCTGGACAAGGTAGATATTAACGTCTCCGACACCGCATCCTTGCAGCGCGGTGCCAAAATATTCGTCAACTTTTGTCTGTCCTGTCACAGTGCGTCCTACATGCGTTATCAACGTTTGGCGGACGACCTTGATATAGACGAGGAAATTGTCAAACAGGACATGATGTTCGCCGGTGACAAAATCGGCGATCTGATGATAGCGACAATGCCAACCGCCGATGCCAAGGAATGGTTCGGCGTCGCGCCGCCGGATTTAAGTCTGGTGGCCCGATCCAGGGGACCTGACTATCTGTATACCTACTTGCGCAGTTTCTATCTCGACGATACAACGCCGAGCGGGTGGAACAACCTGGTATTTCCCAATGTCGCCATGCCCCATGCCTTGTATGAATGGCAAGGTAACCAGAAGCCTGTGTTCATTGTCGATGAGCATGGTAATAAGAAGTTTGAGCGTTTCGAACTCGTGAAAACTGCCCAGTTAACCCCGGAAGAGTACGATACCGCCATGCGCGACCTGACAAACTTTTTAGTTTACCTAGCCGAGCCGGCCAAGCTCGTTCGATACGAGATAGGCTTCTGGGTAATGATTTTTCTGCTGGTGATGATCGCGTTAACCTACGCTCTGAAAAAAGAATACTGGCGTGACGTACATTGAAGAATCAAGGAACATTGTGGCTGTCGATGACAGATTCTAATCAGTCTGATGCGTCGTTATGTCTTCCAATCGTGCGGGCATTACTTGACGGGTGGAGGATATGAGCGTTTCCACGAGACGCGGCGTGATGACGCTGTTCTCGGGAACTGATTGTCCCTACAGTCAGACCGCACGGATTGTCCTTCAGGAAAAAGATGTCGAGTGTGAATCGCGTTTTTTCGATGATTCCGAAGAACTTGAGCAATTGGCCGAGTTCAATCCATATCTTGAAACGCCGACTCTGCTTGATCGCGACGTGGTCCTATATGATTCCGCACTGATTTGCGAATACCTTGATGAACGCTTGCCTCATCCGCCACTGATGGCAGTGGACCCGGTTGGACGGTCGCGTATTCGTTTGTTAATTCACCGTTTACGACGCGACTGGATTGACTCCGTCAAGCAACTGGGCGGTAAATACGACGACCTGTCTGATGAGACACGTGCCTTGATTCGTGACGGACTGATCTCCATCTCCCCGATATTCCGCGAACAGAAATACCTGTTCGGTGAGGATTACAGTATGGCTGATGTGTTTGCGGCACCGCTCTTGTGGCGCTTGCCAGCCCTTGGTATCAAACTGCCGAAACCGGCGGCACCGCTCAAGGAATATTCCGAGCGTTTATTCAACCGGGCGGCCTTTACTGTAAGCCTCACCGAAGCTGAGCGCGCACTACGATAACCATCTTTAGTCCGGGAGAGATTCCATTGGCCGAATCCAAAGATATCGACCTGCCATCCAAACGGCCTTATCTGTTGAGGGCCATCTGGGAGTGGTGCATGGATGCCGGATTGACCCCGCAGATTTTGGTAAATGCCACCGTCGCTGGTGTCGACGTACCCAATGAATTTGTCAAAGACGGGGCTATCGTGCTGAATGTGCATGACCGCGCGGTTCGCGATCTTGACATCGGCAATGAGACTGTCAATTTCTCGGCACGATTTTCCGGGCGACCGAGAAATGTTCTGGTTCCCATGGAAGCCGTACTCGCAATTTATGCGCGTGAAAACGGTCAAGGCCTGTTCTTCGAATTACCCGGGACATCGTCTGGTGATGAGCAGGATGCAACAACCCTTACTGATGCAGGGGGCGGTACGGTTCGCAGCGGCCCACGCAAACTCGAAGATGTGTCCAGTCAAAATGAGTCGAATGTCTCAGCCGATATGACATCTGTAGGTCACGATACCGTCAATTCCAAAGATCCTTCCAGGGACAGCAAAGAGGGTCCTGCTTCCCGGAATAAACCCTCTGACAAGAAGTCGGACGGTAAAGCGGGCGATAAATCTGCCCGGGGTCATCTCAAACTCGTTTGATACTTTTCCTTTAAGTGAACCGATGAAAGATCTGATGCATGGCACCACGATCTTGTCCGTTCGTCGTGGCGACGAGGTCGTCGTCGGCGGTGATGGACAAGTATCTCTGGGTGATACGGTAATGAAAGATAACGCTCGCAAAGTACGGCGTATTTATCGTGATCGGGTATTGGCAGGGTTCGCTGGTGGTACGGCCGATGCATTTACCCTGTTCGAGCGATTTGAAGGCAAACTGGAAAAACACCAGGGTCACCTCGTTCGCAGCGCTGTTGAACTCGCCAAGGATTGGCGTACTGACCGTTTGTTACGTCGTCTGGAAGCGATACTGGTGGTTGCAGACAACGATGATTCGCTCATCATCACCGGCAATGGCGATGTCGTGGAGCCTCAGGATGGGGTGATGGCAATCGGCTCCGGCGGTAACTTTGCCAAGTCGGCGGCGTTGGCGCTGTTGCGTAACACGGACCTCGACGCCCGGTCGATAGTTGAACAAAGTCTCGGTATTGCCGCAGATATCTGCGTATATACCAACCGAAATCTCACAATCGAATCGCTTAAGACGACCTGATTTATGACACAAATGACTCCCAGGGAAATTGTCGAGGAGCTCGACAAGCATATTATCGGGCAGGATGCCGCCAAACGTGCCGTGGCTATCGCACTGCGCAATCGCTGGCGCCGTTCCCAGGTAGACTCCGCCGATCTGCGCGATGAGATAACTCCCAAGAATATCCTCATGATCGGGCCGACGGGAGTCGGTAAAACGGAAATTGCACGGCGCCTGGCGCGCCTCGCCAATGCACCTTTTATCAAGGTTGAAGCCACCAAGTTCACCGAAGTTGGTTATGTCGGTCGAGAGGTCGATTCGATTATTCGTGATCTGGCCGACATGGCAGTGAAAATGACTCGCGAAGAACAGATCAAGAAAGTTCAGGTGCGTGCCGAGGATGCAGCTGAAGACCGTATTCTCGACATTCTGCTGCCACCGGCCAGGGCGTCTGGAACTGAAAAAAAGGAGCAGGAAGTCGTCCAGGGAAGCGAAGGCGCCGCTCGTCAGAAATTTCGCAAGATGCTTCGTGAAGGCAGTCTCGATGATCGGGAGATCGAGATCGAAGTCGTTGCGCAGCCCATGGGAGTTGAAATCATGGGTCCGCCGGGAATGGAGGAGATGACCTCGCAACTACAGAACATGTTTCAAAATCTTGGCAACCAACGCAAAAAGACCCGAACTGTAAAGATTTCCCAGGCACTGAAATTACTCACCGATGAGGAGGCCAGCAAACTGGTCAACGAGGATGACATCAAGCTGCGGGCGCTGGATCGGGTTGAGCAAGACGGTATCGTGTTTCTGGATGAGATCGACAAGATTGTATCCCGGGGCGAAGGTACGCGCGGCGGTGCCGATATCTCACGGGAAGGGGTGCAACGTGACCTGCTGCCACTCGTTGAAGGCAGCACCGTATCCACTCGCCACGGCATGATACGTACCGACTATATTCTGTTTATTGCCTCTGGTGCTTTTCAGTTAACCAAGCCGTCTGACCTTATTCCGGAACTTCAAGGTCGATTGCCTATTCGTGTTGAACTCGATGCGCTCGGTGTCGATGACTTTGTCAGGATTCTTGAAGAACCGGACGCTTCTCTTACCGAACAGTACAGTGCGCTGCTGGCAACCGAAGGCGTCAGCCTGTCATTTAGTCATGATGGCATTCAGAGGCTTGCGGAAGTGGCCTGGCAGGTAAACGAAACAACCGAAAACATTGGTGCGCGACGATTACACACGGTGCTCGAACGACTGCTTGAAAATATCTCGTTCGAGGCTGCGGATCGTAGCGGATCCACGATCGAGATCGATAAGGCTTATGTCGATGGTCAACTTCGCGACCTTGCCAATGACGAAGACCTTTCCCGCTACATTCTTTAGGCAAATCCCCATATCGGGAGTGGTCGAGCGAACCCGCGCCGCCGAGTAGCCAGCGATAGACAGGCGTTCTATACTGCGAAGGACACCCAATCGCCGCCATATCACCCGATAACACCCGGTATACCCACGTTTTTACCGGCGGTGCTGGCGTTAGGAGCCTGCATGCCAATGAACGTTCTCCTGGTAGATGGTCTTAACCTGATCCGGCGGGTTCATGCCGCCCTCGACCGTGATGAAACGGGTCTCGACAAAACCAGGCTACTCGATGCCTGCGAGTCGTCGATTCGAAAATTACTTAGTCGACAAAAACCGAGCCATGCCATGGGCGTTGTCGACTCTGACCTGTCCTCGTGGCGGCATCAGGAATTTCCCGAATACAAAGCCAACCGTAAGCCCATGCCGGATTCACTGGCACGTGCACTGCCAGCGATCATCGAACGTTTCGGGCAAGTGGGTGTGCAGACGTTTCAGGAAGATGGCTTCGAAGCGGATGACGTTATTGCCGCTATCGCCACTCGTATCGTTGATTCAGGTGGGCGCGTGACCATTGCCTCGACCGATACCAGTTTTTGCCAACTGTTATCCGAGCGACTCAAGGTATACGACCACTTTTCCGAACGTTACCTCGATCTTCGTTATGTGCGTAAGAAACTTGACGTCACACCAGAGCAATTGCCGACGCTGTTTGCCTTGACCGGCAATCCGTCCGTCAACGTGCCGGGCGTTCGCTCAATTGGTGTCCGCACGGCTGCCAAGCTCATTCACGATTTTGGCGATCTCGACACGATTCTGGATGCCGCTGAGGAGATGAAAGGCCATATCGGTACCAAGCTACGTTCTGGCCGAGAGGACGCGCGTCGCGCTTATCGATTGCTGTCGCTCAAACGCGATATTGAGGTGGGACTTAATCTCAAGGATTTCCGTTTGTCCCAAGCAGGCTGAACGGCCAGATTACTGATCTGTCATAGCCTGGGTGTTGTCACGACTGCGGATGCTTCGATCCGAACCAGAGCTTGAGCAACCAGCGCATGGCAGGGAATCGCCATTTCGTTTCAATCGACTCACCGTCCGGTGTTGTCAAAGTGAATGGATTAACCACCATGGCGCGGGAGACTTCGACCCGATCGATAGGTTTGAGATTGGCATAGTCCGGATCAGATGCTATCGGTACGCAGATATAAAATATCACCCGCGATTCATCAAGCTTGATGGCGACATCTTCAACTATCACCTTAAGCCCCGTCTCTTCGAGGGTTTCCCGCGCGGCGGTATCTCGCGACGATTCACCGTCCATATGACTGCCGATGGGTAATTGCAGTCTATTGATCAAACGGTTAATGCCCATCACATAACCGTGCGGTGTTTCGATAATGCAACCGGCGGCATCGATGTGATCCGGGTTCACCTCATCTCCAGCAAGTGCATTGTCGTTGCTTGCAATGGTTGCAAAGGCTGCGAATAAAATGATAACTAAAACTGCAGCTATCGCCCGTGACGCGCTCAACAATGTACTTCTATTCGACTCGTTCAAGTATTGCGTTGATCTCTCGCTGAGCTACACCATTGCTAAACCGGTTGAAGCGCAGATCCAGCCCCTTGTCGGTGACAGTTCGATCATAGGTGAGGATTTCGTAACCACCATCATCATTGATAAGCAATGCGTTGACAGTAAGCGTATCGCCGTTGATATGTGCCCAGAAATAGGGATCGCCCTTCATCGGGTCAAGAGGTTCATGCCCGCCGAACAGATTTGATTTCATCGCTGAGCTGAAAATTCCGCCACGACCTGATGGGAAAAAATGAATGGTATAGGATTTGGTTTTCTCGGAGCCATCGGCACGAATCCGGGTGGTAACCCATTCGAGAGTGAAGCCATCGTCACTTTTCTTGATAGTGACGCTGAGGTCGCGACGATATTCTTTGCCATTGGAAATATCGACGGTTTCACCGCGATAGGTACCGATAAATTTATCGTACTCGCTAGCCCATGCAGTACTACAGGCAAGTACCAGGAATAACGCGCTTGTTGAAAATAAACGAAACACTTTCATTTCGATCTCCTCCTGTTACTCGTTTGACCGTATATCTGGCCATCCAGACATCGATGTATGTGTCATGCCTACAATTTTTGTGAACCGCTCTTCGCTGCGATAAAGCCCCACAAGGCGCCGACAGCGAGTCCCGTGGTGTGCGCGGTATTAGCTATTAGAACACCGAACAGTTCAAGAATTCCTGACCAGCAGATTACAAACCATATCATGACCATGGTGATAAGGGCGGGATTTAATCTGATGCCAAATGACGGGTTGAACTTGCCCTGCATCCAGAGATAACCGAGGAGAGCAAAAATGACACCCGACATTCCGCCGAACTCCGCTCCACTCATAATGTATTGACTTACGTTTGACAATACGCCAGTAACTATAACCAGACTCGCCATTACCCAAGTGCCACGTGCATACTCGATCAGGTTGCCAAGTTGCCACAGCCACATCATATTCAGGGCGACGTGAAGGAATCCGAAATGAATGAATATCGGTGTGATCAGCCGCCATAATTGACCATTTCTGATTTCGATCAAACCGGCATTGATATAATTACTGATCAACAGCGGCCGGATTGCATTGAAGTCATCACCGAACTTCGAATACAGGGCAACCAGGACTGAAATGCCGATTAATACATACGTCAGGCGGGGGTGGAATCCGGGAATCATGGTTTACTCGGTGGCGCTCATTTCTATACGGTCATTATCTCCGAGGGTCACCTCGCGGCCGTCGAGAGTGATGAAGCGGCGGCCTTCGATAGACATCTTGTATGCCTGGTAGGAAATTTTCAAACCGCTGCCATCGACCACTTCAATGTTGACGATCTCGTGCTGGTCCTGCCAATGAAGGACGAACAACAGTGCCGACAGGACGACGATCAACCCTAAAATTGCATAAATAACCGATCTGCTACTGACACCACCAGTGCTGGTAGCGGCACGCGTCGCAGTTGTTTTCGCTTGGGATTTGGCCTGAAGCGGGCCTTTCCTGTCGGTTTTATGACGAAATATGAACGCGACAATAAGTACCACGGCGATGGTAAAAAGGACTTTGGTCAGCATGGGTTGTCCATTCGGTCGAGCGGGTGGCCTGCCGCCGGCGGCATCTGGACATAGTAGCCGTTGCTGTTGATATTTTTTATGACATCCGTGGCGTCCGCCTGGGCGAGTATTCTCTGTGGATGTAGTTCAAGCGCCATCACATGCTCAAGATTTCCCAAAAGCTCCACGAGAGATGCAGGCAGATCTCCGATCTCGGCATTCTGTTCGACAAAAAGATACGTATCAGTCTTGCGGCTGGATTTATAGATGTCGCAGTGCATGAAAATTCTGTTCCGAATGACCCCGTAATTTACCATGGATACAGGCTTTGATTACGACTCCATCGAACGCCACGATGAAACCTGCGGTCACTAATACGGTCAATAAGTCACACAGTCGATAACACGACGGAGTGTACCCATGAACTCAAATCAGCCAGGCCAGATGATCGGTA
The DNA here is from genome assembly GCA_021604525.1 of marine bacterium B5-7. Lineage (GTDB taxonomy): Bacteria > Pseudomonadota > Gammaproteobacteria > Arenicellales > CAJQKF01 > BQJD01. The sequence continues at coordinate 107,492 of BQJD01000004.1, forward strand.
ACAGGTTTAATTTCGGTATCAATTGGCCATTCGTGACGACGGCTACGGCTATGATGCTGTTGTCGAGTCTGGTTCAGGCTGCATCAATGTTTGAAAGCCGCTGGCCCGATACTGATTTTTCCCGGCAATCCGTGGATCTCAGCGAGATCATGAGCGGTGGACCACCCAAAGACGGCATACCGGCTGTTGATCAGCCTCAATTTATCGATCTGGATGAGGCTGCGAAGTGGATCGAACCGCTGGAGCCCGTTATTTTGTTGCGTCTCGGCAATGAGGTTAAAGCCTATCCACTGCAAATCCTGATTTACCACGAGATCGTTAACGACACGATTGACGGCATACCGGTCGCAGTAACTTTCTGCCCGCTGTGTAATGCCGCCATCGTGTTTGATCGTCGGCTTGCCGGCACGCTTTTTGATTTTGGTACGACCGGTTTATTGCGCAACAGCGATCTCATCATGTACGACCGGCAAACCGAGAGTTGGTGGCAGCAATTCAGTGGTCAAGCCATCGTTGGCGAAAAAACCGGTTCGGTATTGACGATCCTGCCTGCAGAAATCGTGTCTTTCAAGGCGATGGCTGAACGCTATCCCTTGGTCCAGGTGCTGTCGAGAGATACTGGTCATTCGCGACCATATGGGCACAATCCCTACCCGGGATATGATCGCATTGATCAGCGTCCGTTTTTGTTTCAGGGCCCAATTGATTCAAGGCTTCCAGCGATGGAACGGGTTTTCGGAGTGCGCCACGGCCAGATGAGGCGTATCTATCCGTTCAGTGCTTTTGAACATCAGCCGGTTATTAATGATCGCATCGGCGATCTAGCTCTGCTCGTATTGGCTACCGACAAGGTGCGTTCGGCGCTCGATAGCGAGATGATCGGAGAGGGTCGGCTGATCAATAATGTAGTCGCGTACTCACGGCAGGTCGATGGACAGGTACTGACTTTTGAGAGATCCGGTGAGTTTCTGGTCGATACACAAACCGGTAGTCTATGGAACCGTTTCGGCGAGGCAATAGAGGGTGATTTGAAGGGTCGTTCACTGCAACTCATCGAAGGTGGGTCGCATTTTGCCTTCTCCTGGCTGGCCTTTAATCCTGATGTCGAGATCTACGATTTCACGCGCTGAAACTGGATACGCGTCATCGTGTCATCAAACTGGCCTGTTGCAATTACGCTCACCTCGCGCTAAGAATTGAGTCCGGGAACAATGCAGGGGAGAGTTTATGTTAAAAAAAGTAGTGATTGCGCTCGATGGATCCAAAAACTCCGAGCGAGCATTTGGGTTTGCCTGCGATCTTGGGGCAAAATTCAAATCCGAGATTCACCTGGTACATGTAGTTACCGAACGGGAAGTTCCTGACGATATCAAACGCATGGCTGAAATCGAGCGCTTGATACCCTCGCAGCTCAAGACCGAAGAGGAGGAAAGTGGTACTTCTCGTCGTTTCGGCAGTGTTTTGAAAACGGTCGATAAAGGTGGCGATACTTATCGGATATTGGAAAAACTGGGTGAAAATCTCCTCGCCAGTAGCAAAGAGGACGCCGAGGGCAAGGGCGTTGGCTCGGTGACTACCGCATTACTGCGCGGTGATCCGGCGACCGAGTTGATCAAGTACCTCAAATCCAATGGCGTTGACGCTGTTATCTCCGGAAGCCGCGGACTCGGTAAGTTACGTGGTCTACTTGTGGGCAGTGTCAGCAGCAAACTTGCGCAGTACGCGCCGTGTTCGTCGATTGTGGTCAAGTAGATTGTTATCCCCGGTCCGGTAAATAACCCGGGACCGGGGCGACAGTGGTTTAGTTGACCTTGCTACGGTTGTGAAGTTTCGTTTCGATTGCTACGCCATAGCCAGGACCAGCTAATTTTATTCTCGCTGTGCTGGCGACCTTCAACCGCGGTAAACGGGCGTTCGGTCTGACCGGTGTATAGCTGGCGTGGACGACCGATCTTGTTTTCTGAATCCCCCAGCATTTCCTTCCAGTGGGCAATCCAGCCGACAGTTCGCCCGATTGCAAACAGCACGGTGAACATATTGGTTGGAAATCCCAGTGCGCTCAAAATAATGCCCGAGTAGAAGTCGACGTTGGGGTACAGCTTGCGTTCGATGAAGTAGTCATCTTCAAGTGCAATCCGCTCAAGCTCCATGGCAAGTTCAAGACGCGGATCATTAATACCAAGAACCTCCAGAACCTCGTGACAGGATTTTCGCAACACGGTCGCGCGTGGATCGTAGTTCTTGTAGACACGGTGGCCGAATCCCATCAGGCGAAAGCTGTCGTTGGGATCCTGGGCTTTCTTGACGTACTGCGGGATTCGATCAATGCTGCCGATCTCGTTTAGCATGGCCAGTACCGCCTCGTTCGCACCGCCATGGGCAGGGCCCCACAGCGAGGCGATGCCCGCAGCAATACAGGCGAACGGATTAGCGCCGGATGATCCGGCCAGTCGTACCGTCGATGTCGATGCATTTTGCTCATGGTCAGCATGCAGAATGAGCAATTTGTCTATGGCACGAGAGAGAACAGGATTGACTTCGTACTCCTCGGTTGGCACAGAGAACATCATGCGCAACAGGTTGGATGAATACGATAAATCGTTTTTCGGGTAAACGAATGGCTGGCCCATTGAGTATTTATAGGCGTAGGCGCCGATGGTCGGCATTTTGGCGATCATGCGGTGCGCCGCTATCATCCGTTGCATCGGATCATGAATATCGGTGCTGTCATGATAGAACGCCGATAGCGCACCCACCACGCCCACCATGACAGCCATGGGGTGTGAATCGCGTTTGTAGCCACGATAAAAAGTCACCAGTTGTTCGTGCAACATGGTGTGATTGGTAATGGTGGTGTCGAATTCCTGTTTTTCCTCGGGTGATGGCAACTCCCCATATAACAGCAGGTAGCAGACATCCATGAAGTCACTGTTTTCGGCAAGATCGGCGATCGCATAACCGCGATGCAGCAAGGTGCCCTGTTCACCGTCAATGTAGGTGATCGACGAGGAGCATGATGCCGTCGATGTAAAACCCGGATCGTAGGTAAATAACCCCGTTTGGCCATAAAGCTTGCGAATGTCTATAACTCTGGGTCCTACGGTTCCCTCAAGGGCGGGTAGATCCCAGGATTGGCCCTTCTCGTTATCGACCAGCGTAAAACCTGTCTTTGCGGATTTTTTGGTAGTGGAGGTCGATTTCTCTTTGGAGGGGGTTGGAGTCATGATTCAAGCCTTAATTCTGTCAATGATTAGTATTGTGTTTTTCAATAAATACCGTGCATAACCTTGGTCATATTAATAGAAGAACGGTGTGAAAACCAGCGTGAGGTAAAGTAATCCAGTGCCTTGAAATCTCCCAGACAATGCTTTACGCGAGTAACAATTACATGATCAGGTTCATGTAATTACCAATAATCGTACTAGTGTTTGAGGTTGCCGATCCGGTTAACGATATTCAGGTAATCGAGGACCTGGATCTTGATTAATGCGTGGTAGATCCTGACTCTATGCAGAAGTTCTGACAGGAGTCCGAGGTGGCGCCGCAAGTCGTCACCAGAGTGGATCAATTGTTCGAGCCGATTCTTATTAGCGCCCATGTAGTTATCCGTGAAGTGTGCGTAGTTGGTATATGCGGCAACCTGCAGCAATGGAAATGTCGACGATTCCAGGAACGCCGGCGCTATTGTCTCAATCAGTCGATCAAGATCTGCAAGTCGTGTCGTGGCATGGTTGCCTATACTCTCTATCAACTGCTTCTTCACCGGCGTTAACGAAAATTCGCGCGCCATGACATCATGCTCTTCAAGCGGAGATCCGCTAAAACGACCCGCTGCCCAGGCGGCGTCAAATCGTATCCTGACACGAAATATCATTGCATAGTCGCGCGCGAACATTCTAAGAACATGGCGACGTGCAGTTTTGTTATCATCCGAGAAGACATTGCGCATTAACGCAGTTCGCATGAGCTTGAGTTGGCCATCAAGCCGATCATCACTGCCCTGGAAGCGGCGCTCGACCTCAGCGTCGAGTTCAGGGCTTGGCCATAGAAAATGCTGCGCATCGAAATAGTCAGGGCATCCGACGGCTTCGGCGCGGGCATTCAGTTGACTGATCGATTTGCCTAGCAGACTGGTGTATTTCCGCACGGTGAATGCATACCAGAATGACGGCGCGGTTTCCGCTGCGAGGATTTCACGCAATTTGTGGCGATAGGGGTGTTCCACCATTCGGTTCATTCGCTTGATGAGTGGATCGCGGGAAAAAGACTTGGCCGGGAAATCCTCGTAGGCAAAGAAACCCTTTTCATACCAATCTTCTATCGGCCCCAGGTGAATGCCGGTACGTGCGGCTTGCACACCCATGGGTTGCGGCGAGCGCAGGGCATTGTGTGCACTGCTCAAGAATCGTGTATAACGCTGCTGTTGTTTTTCAGTGACGACAGCCTGGGTTGGGAAAAGACCGTAACTTTCGATTTGATCGTCATCAGGAAGTCGTGGCGCTACGCTGACCGATGGTTCGGTTTCAGTATCGATCGGTACCAGTGACTCAGGTGGATCGTGGCAGAACACCTCATGCCACAGGTGATGAAGATGTATATCGATACGCGATTGCTTGTAGTGGCTGGTTAAATGGAGATAGCCGCCTGCAGCAGTATGCCTTTTGTCGCGACTTAAGAAATTAGCCAGCCGAACAAGCACCGCGCCAGCAGGGTAAGATGCGAATGCGCCCACCAATAGCGTAGTCAATTGATCAGTGGTGAGTGTTTGTGCGGTCAGATAATTGGTTTTTACAATCGTTGAGCTCATCCATAAACTGATCAACACGCCGTTGCGCATGGCGCGTCGTTGCAGACTGCGTCCGGCAAGGAATAGCAGGTTCTCGGTAAGAACCAGAATTCTTCTTAGATCGCTGTAAAGACGAAGCATGAATGACTCTCTTGTTCAAAAGCAGGCCGCAATGACACAACGTCTGGTGGAATTTACGACCACCTCTGGTGTTATTCGCGGTTTCGAAACCGGTGCAGATTGTCCGCGAAAAATACTTGCCGTGCATGGCTGGCTGGACAATGCTGCAAGCTTCCTGCCGATTGCGCCGCTTATTGATGACGCACATCTTGTCATGATTGATTTACCGGGACACGGCCATTCCGATTATCGTCCCCCGGGTGTTCGCTATTATCTGGTCGATTACCTGTTTGAAATTGTTGAGGTGCTTGATCAGTTAGGCTGGCAGAAGTTTAACCTGCTCGGGCATTCTCTTGGGGCGGGTATCCTCACGTTGTTGGCAGCAGCCATGCCTGATCGTATCCACTCCTTATGTCTGATCGATGGTATTGGCCCGATAAGCGGCCGTGAGGAAGATGCCAGCGCACGTCTGCGGCGGGCTATCAATACACAAACTACCATCAGCAGCAAGGCACACGGCGTGCATAAAACGGTTGAAAGTGCGGTGGCGGCAAGGCTTCGTGCGACCACCATGCATGAGGCAAGCGCGCGCCTGATTGTCGAGCGTAACATCGTCCCGACTGACGGCGGGTTTACCTGGCGAACCGACCGACGGGTTACCATGACCTCGCCGCTTTATCTGACGGAATCCCTGGTGCAGGCATTTCTCGGTGATATCGTTTGCCCGGTGCTTCTGGTTCGCGCCGAACAGGGGATCCTGAAAGACCGTGCTTCAACCGATGTTCGTATCGGTTGCGTACGTGATATCGAGGTGGTGGATATACCCGGAGACCATCACGTACATATGGATGATCCACAACGCGTTGCCACTGCGCTGAATTCATTTCTTGCGTATGCAAATTCTTGAAACAGGGACACTGGACTCAATAATGTTCATATAGGTGTCTTAAGATGGCATCCTGAATCGCATTGCCCGAGCTGTAGGTCAAGCCGGGCGCATTTTGCAATATCACGACAACGACTAAAGTACCGCGCGCTGTGTGTCCATAGCCGGCTGCGGCGCGAACGTCACGCAATAGCCCGGTCTTCAAACGATAATGTCCGTTGACCGCGCTGTGGTTAAAACGTTTTTGCAATGAACCGTCTATACCTGCCAATGACATAGAGGCAAGCAACTCCTCACGATAGGGATGCTTGAGAACATCCTTCAACAGATTGGCAAGGCCTCCCGCAGTAATCCGTGCATCGCGGGAAAACCCGGCGCCATTATCAATATTAAGTCCCGGCATCGGCAGGCCCCGTGTATTAAGCCAGCTTCTCAATGCAACCTGTCCCGTTTCTACCGTGGCCGGTGATCCATAAGTCGCAACGCCAAGTGTCAGCAGCAGCGAGCGTGCCATGAAGTTATTGCTGTACTTGTTGATTCCGGAAAGCACTTCAAGCAGGGAGTGCGATTCGTAAAGCAGAATTTCATCAGCGTCTTGAGGGATAGCGCCACGTTTAAGGGTGCCATTGAGATCTCCCCCGAGTCCTGACCAGATGCTTTGAAAAACGCCGAACAGATAATCATCGGCGTTAAGGACACTGCGGGTTATCTGTCGTTCGCCGCACTTGCGCGGATAGTTGCCAGAGAAAGTTACCTTTGTAACATCAATGCCCTGATTGACATCGATGCCCATGGCCCGATGCATCCCATTACATGGGCCATCGATAGTCTTCAGGCGGTTGTCGATATGTAATGTTGAGGCAGGTGGGTCGGCAAGGATGGTTACGCCGTCGTTCGTTGGGATAAATTCGAAACGGGTTGCCCGAAAGTTGATCGACAGTGGTCCGGGATAGGCGTGATAGGCACGATAGGGTTGATCGTCGATGGGCCTGGTGTCGATACTGTTGATGTCAAAGATGCTGTCGTCGACAACCAGATTGCCATGTATCTCGCGCAGGCCGCGTTGCCGCAGGCGAAACAATATACGTAAGAAATCCTCAGTCAGTATCATTGGATCACCACTGGCACGAATGTAGAGGTTCCCTTCAAGGACACCGTCTGTAATCGGTCCATCAATGAAGAAACCCGTTTCCCAGCGATAACCGGGTCCGAGCATGTCGAGTGCCGCGTAGGTGGTTAACAGTTTCATGGTGGAAGCAGGGTTGCGCGGCACATCGGCATTGTAGGAGAGAAGGGTTTTATTCACTTCGGGTACTTCGATAACAATGCTGATCGAGTCAGCAGGCAAACCGTATTGCATTAGTTCTGCGGTGACTTCCGGCCATAAGTTATCGTCGGCGAGGGCAGAGAAAGACACGATGGATAAGGTGAAAGTAATGCAGGTGGCAACAGCCAGCAGCGCATTTCGCAGGTCAATCCATAAGCGAAGTATTACCTTGACCGAATGCATGGGCCGAGGGTGATGTTCGGGACGATGCAGGGCGTGGGAGCTGAATGTTGTTATAATCAAAAATCCTCCGCAAGGGCAGTTAAACTGATTAACAGCACGTCAATCAATGACGAGGTGGTTGATCGATTGTGAATCATAAGCCGGATGCCTTCACCGCTATTGGTGCATGCGGGCACGATTCGAATCAATTCAAACATGTAATGTACGCGACATGGTAGAGCACACCAGTATGGCAAATAAACGGGTTTACAAGATTGTCTTCCACAATCAGGGCAACGTCTATGAGTTGTATGCAAGGGAGGTCAGTCAAAGTGGGATGTATGCGTTTATCGAGGTGGGAGAGATCATCTTCGGTGAGCGTTCGAAGCTGGTTGTCGACCCGTCAGACGAACGCTTGAAAGCAGAATTCAGCGGGGTCAAGCGCACTTACATTCCCATGCATGCGGTCATCCGTATTGATGAAGTCGACAAGGAGGGGCAGAATAAGATCCTCGCGGGTGACGGCGCCAGTAAAGTAGCGCCGTTCCCGGTACCCATGACACCGCCGCGATCCCGAGACTGAATTAATTCAATGAAATCATGAAAATTCTGCGTCTAGTCATTATCGGTCTGATCCTGCTGGTTGCCGTGTTGGCCGTCGTTGGGCTGTTACTGCCGGATACGGTACGCGTTGAGCGAAGTATCACCATTAACGCTTCGCCAGATTCAATTTTTCCGAAAGTTAATAGCGTGGCAGTATTTCGCGAGTGGTCACCCTGGTATCAACGCGATCCCGACATGGAAGTTAGTTACAGCGGTCCTGATTCCGGCGTTGGTGCAGCCGTCGAGTGGTCCAGCAATCAGTCCGATGTAGGCAGTGGCCGTCAAATAATCACCGAAAGTCGTGAATATGAGTATGTCGGATACGATCTCGACTTCGGCGCTCAAGGTAAGGCGCAAGCATGGTTTGAATTCGAGCCCTCAGCGAACTCAACTACCGAGCAACCGATGACCGATGTAACCTGGGGATTTACTACGGACTTTGGTTATGACCTGATCGGCCGTTACTTTGGGTTGGTTCTTGAATCGATGCTCGCACCGGATTATGAAGAAGGACTCAAAGGCCTTAAGACTGTGGTGGAGAAGGGCTGATTCTCTGTTTTACAACAAGCACGGCCTAGCCAAAACGCTATTGCCTGATTTAGTTGACAGCCGGCGGATCACCTCGTCGCTTCGTTGACCGAATCCGGGTAGGTGATACCCGTACCACCCAGGCCACAGTAGCCACCCGGATTCTTGGCCAGGTACTGCTGGTGATAATCCTCGGCATAGTAGAACGTCTTCAATGGCACAATTTCAGTGGTTATATTTCCAGCACCTCGCGCGTTCAGCGCAATCTGGTAGTTATCCAAGCTGGCCCGTGCCTGCTCTGCCTGAATGTCGTTGATGGTATAGATGCCGGATCGATACTGACTCCCGATGTCATTACCCTGGCGCATGCCCTGGGTTGGGTTGTGTGACTCCCAAAACACCTTCAGCAGTTCGTCAAAACGGATCACTTCTGGATCGAATATGACTCTTACGGCTTCGGTATGCCCCGTATTGCCGGAACAGACTTCGTGATACGTCGGGTTAGGCGTTGTGCCTCCGCAATAACCAACTGCAGTTGTGTACATCCCGTTTGCAGACCAGAATTTTCGTTCCGCACCCCAAAAACAACCGAGCGCAAAAACCGCTTCTTCAAGACGGTCAGGAAACGGTGGCTGGATCGGATTACCGTTAACGAAGTGGCGGTTGGTTACCGGCATTGCATCGTCACGGCCCGTCAGGGCGCAGGATGTATCGACATGTTTATTTTTGTCTTTGAAAAACATCTGTAATTGTCCTTAAGCTATGACCTGTACACAGGTTACTACAACACGCGTTCAAGATAACTGATAGACCCTGAAGGCACAAAACGGTTCCGTAATTTTGTCTATTATGGTGTTTAAGGCGGATATGTATCGCCGAGATCGCAGACCGCGAATTACAAGCAGGCGGCCTCAGCCCGACCGCCTGTCACCCGTTCACGCATGCCGAAATCGTTGCAGGTAAATATGTTCGCAAAGCCGCGTGACTTAAGCAATTCCCTGACTTTGTTTGCCTGATCGGCGCCATGCTCCAGCAATAGCCAGCCGCCTTGATGTAGATGTGCCGGTGCGGCATTGACGATAGTGCCGATGTCATCCAGGCCGTCATCACCGGACACCAGCGCCGCACGAGGTTCAAAGGCAACGTCGCCGATAGTGAGATGCGGGTCATCACGGCGGATATAAGGCGGGTTGGCGATCACCATGTGAAAGCAATCGCCGTCAAGACTATCGAACCATCTACCCGATATGAATCGACAGCTTTCCGCGCCGAGCCGAGCAGCATTTTCATTCGCCAGATCGATTGCCGATGGATTGATATCAACCCCGATAATTCGACATTTCGGCCTTTCGCTATGGATGGCAATGGCGATGTTTCCGGAACCTGTGCCGAGGTCGAGAATGTCCCATTGCGCATCTTCCGGGATGCGCTCGATGGCAGTGGCCACGAGTGTCTCGGTATCTTCCCGGGGTATCAACGTCGCTTTACTGACTTTCATATCCAGCGACCAGAATTCGCGTCTGCCGGTAATGTAGGCGATGGGTTCACCGGCGAGGCGTCGATTAACAAGGCGTTCGAAATCGGTTGCGAACGCTGCGTCAAGTGGAGTCGGGCCGCGAATGATTCGCGTCGTCTGATCCCATCCGGTGACCGCGCCAAGCAATACTTCGGCATCGAGCGCGGCGCTTTGTGAGGTACTGGCGAGTCGTTCGCGTGCCAAAAGCAAAGCCTCATTTACGGTTGTTTCAATGACCACTGTCGCCAGTCGCGCGGTATACCTGATTCAACCACTCGCCAGGGCTGCAAGTTGATCGGCCTGGTATTCCGACGTCAGCGGACCAATGATTGCATCGACATTGCCTGAAAGGACCTCATCGAGCTTATACAAGGTGAGATTGATACGGTGATCGGTTACACGGTTCTGAGGGAAGTTGTATGTGCGGATACGCTCCGAGCGATCGCCGCTACCCACCAGCTGACGCCGGGTCATGGCTTCGGCATCCGTCTGTTCGCGAACCTTGGCTTCCAGAAGGCGTGATTTCAGAACACTCATGGCGCGGGCGCGGTTCTTGTGTTGAGAGCGCTCATCCTGGCATTCAACCACCATGCCGGTTGGCAGATGAGTCAGGCGAATGGCTGAATCGGTTTTATTGACATGCTGGCCACCGGCGCCGGAGGCCCGATAGGTATCGACGCGAAGCTCGGATGGATCGATTTCAATTTCGTCGATCTCATCCGCCTCCGGCAGTACCGCCACGGTACAAGCCGAGGTATGAATACGACCCTGGGCTTCGGTTTCAGGCACGCGTTGGACCCGGTGCGCGCCGGATTCGAACTTCAAAAGCGAATACGCGCCCTTGCCTTCGATGCGAGAGATGATTTCCTTGAATCCACCCGCCTCGCCTTCACTCTTGCTTAATACTTCAACTTTCCAGCGCTTCGAATCGGCATAAATGGAATACATGCGAAACAGGTCGCCGGCAAAGAGCGCCGCTTCGTCGCCACCTGTTCCGGCACGGATTTCGAGAAAAATATTGCGCTCATCATTGGGATCTTTGGGGATGAGTCGTTTTTCGAGCTCGGCTTGTGCATCCTTGAATTTCTCGAGTATCTGCGGCAGTTCCTGCTCTGCCATCTCGCGGATGTCTCGATCGTCGTCGCGCAACATCTCCTCGGTTGCCTCGACCTGTTCGCGGAGATCGGAGACGCTGCGGTACAAGCCGACAACGGGTGAGATATCGGCGAGTTCGATGGTCAACTTTCGATAATTGGTCTGATCCTCGAAGACATCCGGCTCTGACAGCAGGACGTTGATTTCTTCTTCGCGTTCTATCAGATTCTCGAGTTTACTCGTTAGAGAGGGATTCATTTATCCTTGAGATCGAACAGCGCACGGGTGGCGGAAATGAGGTGAGCATTACCAGATTCGTCGGCTTTACGCAGCATGTGGCTCGGTCCGTGAGCAAACTTGTGACCAAGATCCCGGGCAAAACGTTTAAGGGTTTCGCCTGGGTCCGCCCCGGCTTCGAGTTTTTTCAAAGCGCGTTGCAACTCAGCCTCGCGCATATCATCGATATGTTGACGGAAGGTGCGAATGGTCGGTACTGAATCGAGTGAACTCATCCAGCGCATGAAGCGAACCACTTGCAGATCGATGATTTTTTCAGCTTCACTTGCGGCTTCACGACGGGCGTTCATGTTGTCTTCGACCACTTCGGACAGGTCGTCGACTGTATAAAGATAGACATCGCGCAGATCGCCGACTTCGGGTTCGATATCCCGGGGTACTGCCAGATCGACCATGAAAACCGGTTTATGACGACGTTTTCGGGTCGCTCTTTCCATAGTGCCCTTACCAAGAATCGGCAGGGTACTGGCAGTTGATGCCACCACGATATCCGCCTCGTGCAGACGTTGGGGCATCTCGGCCAGGGAAATGGCCTCGCTGTGAATTCGCGTTGCCAACGATTCGGCCCGTTCGATCGAGCGGTTGGCAACAATAATATGTCTGACGCCCTGCTCGAGCAGGTGACGGGCGACCAGCTCGATGGTTTCGCCAGCACCGATCAACAGCACGGTTTGTTCGGCAAGATTTGAGAATATTCGTCGCGCGAGATCAACCGCGGCATAGGCTACCGAGACTGCATTGGCGCCGACGGCGGTATCGGTGCGAACCTGCTTGGCTACCGAGAAAGTATGTTGAAACAGTCGGTTCAAAATCTTGCCGGTGGTGCCCGCCTTGTGGGCAATGGCAAAGGCATTTTTCATTTGCCCAAGTATCTGTGGTTCGCCCAAAACCATGGAATCAAGTCCCGAAGCGACCCTGAATGCGTGTTTTACTGCCCGTGCATCTGGATATCCGTACACGGATTTCTTGATTTCATCAGGGCTTAAACCGCTGTAACGGCACATCCATCGGCCGACCAGCGAACTGTCATGGGCGTTGAGGCGGCAGTAAATTTCAGTGCGATTGCAGGTTGAGAGAATGGTTGCCTCGCTGATACCGCGATTACGGGCAAGATCCTGAACAGCGTCCTCAAGCCCATCTGTCACCATAGCTGCCCGTTCGCGAACCGAGACGGGCGCGGTAGTATGATTCAGGCCGAATGCGAGGAGTTGCATGTAATTGAAATATAAGAAAAGGAGTCTGCGTATTGTCCGATATGCTGGTCACTTGTCAAGATGTCCAGGACAACAAATGAACACAAAATAGCACCACTTGCGCACACTTCAAGGTGTGCAGATGAGGCATCGTCTGGTAATGAATTTATCGGACCATAGCAGGAACGTTATTAAAACGTTGAATAAATGCCCCACGAAAAGTGATCCGATCGCGATAATCAAGCGCATTAACGGCGAAAATTAACCACCACGCCGATACTTGCCAGCACGCCGAGGACGATGACGGCGAGATACGATGCGATCCCCACGGCATTGAGGTCAAGTATGGCATTGATCAGGCGTTCGATGCCAAGCCACCAGAACATTAATAACAACGCAGCTCCACTGGCCAGCAAGGTTTTATGGCTGGTATTAAGGCGCTGTGCGGCGAAACTGCAGACGGTGAGCAGTATGCCGCACATGAGGATTGCGAGCGCGCCACCGGCAAACCAGATGGCAACAGGTAATGCACCGATGACGAGAATGATTATCGCGAACCCTCCACTATCGATGAAAAGCAAACCCTCAAGAACTGGAAATCGAACCAGTTCGGTGGGAAGAACCTTCGCGGATTCACGTTTTAGCGTGGTTGTTACAACGCTTAGCGCGATCCATGTCAGTCCGGCAAATACCGACGCCACCACTGTCACTAAGTAGCTGGGCTCGAAGGGCAAATTGCCACCTGATTCGGCAATGATAGTGATGAGGTAGTCAATCACTGGGGCAAATTCAATTCCCTTGTTCCAATCCGTTACCGCAACGGACACATCGGGTGCGATAGCGGGTCCCGCCAACCAGACGATAACAACTGTTAGCGCAATCAGTCCCTCTGCCGTATTGGCAAACGGGCGCCTTGAAGTCGTTTGCATAGCCTCGCTGCTGGCTGACGGCATCACCAGCCAGGCCGTCAGCGGTATTATCCCGAAACTGGCACAAGCCAGAACCAGTGGCAGGGCGGCAGGCCAGTCGGGATGTCTGAAATATGCGAGATAAGCTACATCCGGTCTTTCCAGAAGCAACAGCAAAAGAAATACGATGAGGAACAACCACAACCCGATGGACACAAAAGTGGTAAACGTGGCAGTAAACGCCTGTTTTGAGAAAGAAGGCTCGTTATTCCGACTAGATAATGTCACCATCATCGCGATAACCAGGGCCACAAATATCACCAGGGAACGCTCGGTAAATATGTCTGCAGACAAAGCGTCGATAGCGTAAGGAGAGAAGGCAACACCGATCAGGAATGCCGTAACACCGGCGATGAATACCGTAATTATTCTCGATACAGGATCCTCCGTATCGATCACCGCTTTGTTATCAGATGTTCGATAATGCCAACGACTGATTGGCAGCGCGATCAGGAACTGGATGCCAACAACGATCAGTGTCGACGGATAGCGTGTAACGATAGTCGTTAAGGCAACCACCAATATCGGCGTCCAGATTGCCAGCAATGTCAGCAATATTATGCGAGTTACAGTTTGCAAACCTGATCCACACACCGGCTCGAGCGAATCCAGGCCGTGTCGACCGGGCGTCAATGAAGCAAGCCAGCGCATGGATGTGTTTAACAAGACTGCAATGACAGTACCGCCGACCAGAACCCAGACATAGATCGGTGTCCATCCCCAGGTAAGCGCCAGGGCGATTCCAAAAACCGGTAAAATACCGCTGCTGACTCCGACAGTCCGGATGTCGATTCCCTCGTTTCTATCCGAGTCTCGCCTCACATCCAATGGACGCAACACCGTCGCCTCAAGGAAACGGGCAAAATAACGGTGACCCATCAATAAAACCAGGGCGCCTATGGTAAACAGAAACAGGGAGTTCATAACGATCGTGGGCAGGTTGCAGGCAACTCGAAGATTGTTTGGATAGCTTAGCATGCGTGGACAGGGTCGCTTTTACTGACTGACGACGCGTTTCCCAAAATGTTAATGCGGGTGCCTATGGATTGCCATCACTGTCGTCAATTCTGCTATTCTCATCGTGCTCCAATTCGTATACATCCGAAGGCCTTCTTGAATATCAAAACCCACCGTCTAGAAGTATCGATCCCTGTCACTCCGCGCGGTCCGCAAGTGGATCGGCGTGAGTGTGTCGGTACCAGAAAATCATCAGAAAATTTACCAAGAATCGATGCTGGAACTTTGACAGGCATGATGATTGGTGTAACGCTGTTGATCGGTGGTTGCGCGAGTCTGGAACCAACCACGTCAGCTGTTGAATCGGGTGGGAGTAGTCATACCGCAACACCTGATGACACGGGTGATTCATCGTCGGCACTTCCTGGGTCTTCGACGACCACTGACGACGCTGCTGATCTCACTGCGTCAGAGACTGATGGCGCTGGTGACAGGCCAGTTACCGCGCTACAACCCGACATCATCTTCAATTACCTCCTCGCCGATATAGCCAATCGCCGGGGTGATACGACGACATCGTTGGATGCACTCGAACGGCTGGCTACAAGTACGGACGATCCGGTGTTGATACGCCGCGCGTACAGATCGGCAATGCGGGTCGGTAACGCCGCCATAGCCCTGCGTATGGCCGATAAACTCGAAGCGGCTGGAGAAGAAGCCGTGCGAGTCGGATTTGCCCGCGCCCAGGCTCACCTGCTTGCCAACGATGCGGATTTGGCCAAAGAGGTCATTCTCGAACTGCTTCGCCAGTATCCGGATGAGCGAGAACGAATATTTAACAACGCCGCTGAAGTGTTTTCTCGTCAACCGGTCAGCGCAGATTACCTCGATGCCATGCAGACCCTGGCAGATGCATATCCTGAAGATCCTCACGGCTTTTACGCACTTGCTTATCTTGCCAACCGTTCGAGCGATTCCGTAGTACTTGACCAGGCTATCAACCGGACCCTTGAGCTCGATCCCGATTGGGAGCAGGCAGCCGTGGTGAAGTTTGTTCATTTACTGCAAATCGGTCAGGGTGAAGATGCCGGGATGTTTGCCGGTACGTTCCTCACCGCGAATCCTGATGCGGTACAACTGGCGGAACGATATGGACGAACTCTGGCCGCATCTGGCGATTTTGAAGGCGCCTATCGACAATTTCGCAATATCCTTCGGGTGGATCCGGATAACAGCGATATTTTAATTGCATCGGCACTTATTCAGATGCAATTGGAACATTGGTCTGATGCACGCAAGTTGCTGTTACGACATCTTGACCTTAATCCGGATAACGATGAGACGCGGATGCTGCTGGCAAGGGCAGCCTACAATCGAAAGCGCTACGATGAGGCGATCAAATGGTATGCCGGGGTGCGTGATGAATCTCTTGTATTCGATGCCCAGGTTCGAATTGCCGATGCCCTCGAGGAATCTGAAGGCCCTGAGCGCGCCCTTGAGCACCTTACTTCTCTGGTGCCGATTTCAAAGGACGAAGAAGTACGCCTGCTACTTGCGCAGGAGCAGATCCTAAGAAGTATGGGTCGATTGCAGGACGCCCTGGCGTTGATAGACGGCGCGATTCGCGAGATTCCTGACGACAGCGATCTGCTGTACTCCCGAGGGCTGCTTTATGCCGAACTCGATCAGATCGAGCAGCATGAAACCGATATCCGCCGCGTTATTGAGCTCGATCCGGATAACGCCCATGCATATAACGCACTTGGCTATACCCTGGCTGACCAGACCGATCGTTATGACGAGGCATACGAACTGATTGCACACGCACTGGAACTTGCCCCGCAAGACCCGTTTATTCTCGATAGCATGGGCTGGGTTCAATATCGACTGGGTGATCTCGTCAAGGCTGAAGATTATTTGCGTCGCGCCTTTACTATTCGTAGCGATGCAGAAATTGCCGCGCACCTGGGCGAGGTGCTGTGGATTACCGGATCCCGTGACGAGGCGCGCTCATTGTGGCAAGAAGCGCTCAAAGCTCACCCGGATAATGTCATTCTGCTCGACACCCTGAAACGACTCGAAATGCCATGACCGTGCGTATTGCTCTGGTTTGTATGGCGACGTTCTGGTTATCCGCATGTGCCACGGTCACGCCCATCACGGGTCAGTTGAGTGGCGAGGTGTTGACACGCTGGCAGCAGCGGACACAGCGTCTCGAAGTCGTTGATCAATGGGATATCAAAGGCCGCATGGGAGTACGCACAGCCGATGACGGCGGTTCCGCTACGTTTGTCTGGGAGCGTACCGGCCAGACACATCGAATCGAGATGTTTGGACCATTTGGCAGTGGCCGCATCACTATCGAGCAAACCCCATCCGGCGCTACTTTGACCGATGGCGATGCGCCACCGGTTCTCGCTGATAGCGCGGAAGAACTTCTTTATTACAAAGTTGGCTGGCACGTGCCGTTTCAATCCCTTGAATCCTGGTTGAAAGGGATACCGTCACCGATAGTGCCATACCATTCTCTGGAGGTCGATACCGAAGGCCGGGCATCAGGATTTACCCAGGATGGCTGGGAAGTATCCATCGTCGACTACGATAAGGGTGATTTGCTGGATTTACCCCACCGGGTATTTATTCACGCACTTCCCGGAACGGTGCATCTGGTAGGAGAATCGGGCGAGGATCTTGGTGATCGCCTTGATGTCCGGGTGGTGTTGAAGCGCTGGCAGATCACAAACGAGACACCGCGCACGTAACCGGCGCAGATGCAGAATGTCCGAACGGGGCGTGATTCGCAGATGAAATCATTATGACCAACTTGCGACACTGGCCGGCGCCAGCCAAGATCAACCTGTTTCTTCACGTCATCGGTCGGCGCGATGACGGCTATCATTTGCTGCAAACTGCGTTTCAATTCCTCGACTTCTCCGACTACCTGACATTCGATATTCGCGACGATGGCGTCATCCGTCGCATAGGTAATACGGAATTGCCGATAGAAGACCTGAGCGTACGCGCAGCACGCCTGCTGCAGCGTCGAAGTGGTGTATCTTGCGGAGTGGATATTCGCATCGATAAGCGGATTCCGAGCGGTGCCGGCCTTGGCGGTGGCAGTTCCGATGCGGCAACCACGCTACTCGCATTAAATAACCTGTGGGGTGTCGGCATGAATCTCGAATCTTTAGCTGGTCTTGCCACACAGCTTGGGGCCGATGTGCCCGTTTTTGTCTCAGGCAGGGCGGCATTTGCCGAGGGAATTGGCAATCTGTTGACGCCGATTTCGCCGCCCAAAGCCTGTTATGTGATTATTAAACCGCCCGTTAGCGTCGATACGGGTACGATTTTCACCGACCAGCAATTGACACGCGACACGCCGGTGATCAAAATACGCGGTTTTTTAGCGGGCGAGGCTCATAACGATCTTGAACCCGTTACGTGCAGACGATATCCAGAAGTTGGCCATGCGCTCGATTGGCTGCGGCGCCACGCACCGGCGCGCATGACTGGTAGCGGTTCAGCGGTTTTCGCCGAAGTGCCGGATCGTTCGCGTGGTGAGGCAATCCTGGCCGATTTACCGAACGCCTTCACGGGTTTCGTTGCCCATGGGGTTAATCAGCATCCGCTTTTTTTGGAATTGGCAGTGGCTGATCAGCAATGTGGACCATAATACCGTCGAGTCAGCCCGTTGTGGCACATCGAATGATCGAGTGTTCCGTGTATTGGGGTGTAGCCAAGAGGTCTAAGGCACCGGATTTTGATTCCGGCATTCCCAGGTTCGAATCCTGGCACCCCAGCCATATGGCCGGTTTTGGTATTCGACGGGCTGAAGAAATCGATACTCCAGAGGTTTGCCAGTGGGATTAGAGAACATGGCAGTGTTCAGCGGCAACGCCAATCCGGCGCTTGCCGCACTGGTCGTGCGCCATCTTGGTTTGCCGATCGGTCGTGCTGTGGTCGACAAGTTTAGCGACGGCGAAGTCAACGTCGAAATCATGGAGAACGTACGAGGGCGGGATGTCTTCGTAATCCAGCCGACTTGCGCGCCGGCCAACGACAATCTCATGGAGTTGTTGATCATGATCGATGCCTTGTCGCGGGCATCGGCCAAACGGATAACCGCGGTAGTTCCGTATTTCGGGTATTCGCGACAGGACCGCCGACCGCGGACCGCCCGAGTGGCCATAAGCGCCAAGCTGGTTGCGACAATGTTCAGCGTGGCGGGTGCTAATCGGGTGTTGACCATGGATCTTCACGCCGATCAGATACAGGGTTTTTTCAGTATCCCGACTGACAATATCTATGCCTCACCGGTATTGCTCAGTGAGCTGTGGCGAAATCAGCCGGATAACCTGCTGGTCGTCTCACCGGATGTCGGCGGCGTGGTACGGGCGCGGGCCATGGCCAAGCAGCTCGGCGTAGATCTGGCGATTATCGACAAACGCCGACCGCGCGCCAACGAAGCCAAAGTGATGCATATCATCGGTGAAGTCGACGGACGAAGCTGTGTGCTGATGGACGACATGGTGGATACCGCCAATACGTTATGTCAGGCGGCTACAGCGCTTAAACAGGCCGGTGCGACACGTGTGATGGCCTGTGCAACACACCCGGTATTGTCCGGAAGAGCTGTGCGGAACATACAGGAATCTGCACTCGACGAGGTGGTGGTGACCAATTCCATCCCATTGAGCGAAGCGGCAGACGCCTGCCCCAAAATACGGCAAATCAGTATTGCCGAGTTGCTGGCAGAGTCGATCCGCAGGATATCGGACGCCGATTCAGTCAGTTCGCTATTCATGGACTGATGGTTTTTAGATTGAACTTTTTAAATAGCCGCCACGTTGCAATGGGCATGGCGGTACGAGTCGAATAATTTCTCTTTAGTGGAGTAGAAAATGAGTGATTTCATAGTCAATGCACAAGTCCGGGAAGAAACCGGTACCCGTGCCATGCGCAGAATGCGTATTGCCAAGAAAGTTCCTGCTGTCGTCTATGGCGCCGGCAAGGACAACCAATCGATAGTGCTGGAGCATGATCCATTCATGCACCAGCTTGAGATCGAGGCGTTCCAGAACTCGATTCTCACCCTGAAAGCTTCCGGCAACTCGCAGCAGGTTATTCTGCGCGAAGTGCAGATGCATCCCTTTAAGCCGATTGTCATGCACGCTGATTTTCAGCGCATCAGCGCCACTGAAAAACTGCACATGTCGATTCCTGTTCACTTTACGGGTGAAGACGACGCGCCGGGTGTGCTGCTCGAAGGCGGAATCGTGTCGCATCTCATCACCGAGATTGACATCGTCTGTTTGCCGGCAGATCTGCCGGAGTATCTTGAGGTCGACGTTTCCAAACTGGCGTTGGGCGAATCTGTCCATCTCTCTGAGGTTACCCTGCCCAAGGACGTCGAGTTCGTGACGCCGCCGGAAGAGGATGCCGATCATGCCGTCGTTTCCATCCTCCAGCCACGACTCGAGATAGACGAAGACGAGGCCGAGGACGAGGAAGGTATCGAGGCCGGCGGAGAAGAGACCACCGATTCGGAAGAAGAATCCGGGGACGACAGCTAGCATCGACCAATAGTCAACGGATTAGCGGGATCAAAAAACGCGTAGCGAATAATGATCCCGATCTGTCCAGGCTGCATGGCTGGCTGCGCTGATTGTGAATATTCGACTGGTTGCGGGGCTCGGAAATCCGGGCCCCGAATACCGTGACACACGCCATAACGCGGGATTTCAATGTGTCGATCGAATGGCAGAACGGCTTGGTGTCAGTCTTAAGGACCAGGCGAAATTTTTCGGACGTCACGGACGATTAAATCCAAACGCAGCATCACCATCGTTTGTCAGGCTCTCTGTTAGCGAACCGTTGTCGTTACTGGAGCCCACCTGCTGGATGAATCATAGCGGCCGTTCAGTGGCTGCGTGTGCCGCGTTTTACCGTATTCAACCCGCTGAAATATTGGTTGTTCACGACGAACTCGATCTCGAGCCCGGCTGCATCCGGTTAAAAACCGGGGGTGGACATGGCGGTCATAACGGACTGCGCGATATTGTCTCAAACATCGGCGGCTCGGGATTTCACCGACTTCGTGTGGGCATTGGGCATCCGGGCCATGCAAATCGGGTGGTGTCGTGGGTGTTATCCCGACCTGGCTCGGTGGAATCAAACCTGATCAGCGACGCCATCGAGCGGGCACTCGATTCATTGCCGGAAATCCTTGCCGGTGACTTTGCCGGCGCGATGAACCGCCTTCACAAAAATTGACAGGAATAACTGACCCATGGGTTTTCGCTGCGGTATCGTTGGACTTCCCAACGTCGGCAAATCTACCTTGTTCAATGCGCTGACACGTTCCGGTGTCGATGCACAGAATTATCCTTTTTGTACCATCGAACCGAATACAGGCATCGTCGAGGTTCCCGATGAACGCCTTAACCGGATTGCCGCCATTTGCAAACCGGAACGCGTCATTCCAACAGTTATTGAATTTGTTGATATCGCCGGATTAGTGGCCGGCGCATCCCAGGGCGAAGGACTTGGAAACAAATTCCTGTCGCATATTCGCGAGGTCGATGCCGTCGCGCATGTGGTACGGGCCTTCGTCGATGACGATGTAACTCATGTGGCCGATCGGGTCGATCCGATTGCCGATATCGAAACGATCAATACGGAACTTGCGCTGGCGGATCTCGATACTGCCGGCCGTGCGCTTGATCGTGCAAACAAAGCCTCCAAATCCGGAGACAAGGCGCAGATCAGGCTTCGCGACTTTCTCGAAACAGTTCGCGATCATCTTGATACGGGAAGCCCCGCGCGCAGTATGGATCTTGACGATACCAGTCGTCAGTTGCTCAAGCCGCTGTGCCTGCTCACCGCTAAACCGATGATGTACATCTGCAATGTGGCTGAGGACGAACTCGATGGCAATCCTCTGGTCGATCAGGTTCACGCCGTTGCCGACAAGGAGAATGCCGATATCGTGGTGGTATCTGCGGCAGTTGAGCAGGAAATATCCGAACTCGACGAGGCGGAACGATGCGAGTTTCTGAGTGCCATGGGTCTCGATGAATCCGGTCTCGACCGCGTTATCAGGGCTGGCTATCATCTGCTCGGGTTGAATACATTTTTCACTGCGGGCAAGAAAGAAGCCCGTGCGTGGACATTTCGCAAGGGGGCGAGCGCGCCCCAAACCGCCGGTGTGATTCATACTGACTTCGAGCGTGGCTTCATCCGCGCCGAAACCATCGAATATGACGACTATGTTCGATATAACGGCGAGCAGGGCGCCAAAGAGGCCGGCCGAATGCGCCTAGAAGGCAAGGAATACATTGTCCAGGACGGTGACATCATGCACTTTCGCTTCAACGTCTAGCAGGCTGTGAGACGGACCGCCATAAGGCCTGTCCGCACACGGCAATTCGATTGCACATTGCGCTCAAAGCACTTGCCGAATGCAATCTAAACCGTTATCTTTCCGAGCCCCGTGGCTATGTAGCTCAGCTGGTTAGAGCACATCACTCATAATGATGGGGTCGGTAGTTCGAATCTACCCATAGCCACCAATCCTCTCTCACCATATCCCTCAAAAAACAAGCATTTAAACGTATACTGTCCCCACTAGGGCTAACTACTTGAAACCGTATTTCTGGTTGTCAGGTAGCCAATAGGTAGCCAAAAGGCATTCTCATAATCGGTGATGTCGTGAGGACGCTGAAGGACTTGTTCGTGAAGTACGGTCGTCCTGGCTGTCTTCGCAGTGATTATGGGACGGATACTGCGGCAAGCGAAGACACAATTAGGCGCGAGATCAATTGCCAATACCAAATCCGAAAAACATTGACTCTGTCTGATTAAATACTTTTACGGATTAAAATATAAAATTGGAACTTGGTCTGACGATTTCGGCTATTCGGTTTAGATAAAATTTGAAAATGTCCGGTTTATACTTCATTGCTGACACTAGTGGAATCCGCCATGAGCCCATATTATCAATCCTCTTTCAATGCACAGCCTGTACTACATTGACTGTCATTTTCTTCGCGTGACACGCACGACCATGTTGACGTTTTATTGCTTGACGTAGCCATTCCCCCCCTCTAATTATGACTACTGAAATAAATCCGACGATCCTGGTAACAGGTGCGAGTGGATTATTTGGTGGAGAAATAGGAAGACAGCTTAACGACAGCGGTTTTACTTTCCGCATACTTCTGCGGGATCAAGCCAGAGCTCCTGAATTCACAGGGCGAATAGAAACAGCGATTGGTGACTTTGCTAACCCTGACAGCCTGCCAGCTGCGCTTGAAGGTATAGAGCGTGTATTTCTTGCCTCCTACGATGGACCAGAGGTTGTCGAACATCAAGCTAATTTTCTCGCAGCAGCAAAGCGCACTGGTGTCAGACACGTAGTACGCCTTTCTGCCAACGGCACAGAAGAATGGGCGCATCTGTCAATCTTCAATCAGCATCGAATATGCGACCGCCAGCTAGTTGACTCCGGGTTGGAATACACACTGCTAAAGCCAGTATGGGTTATGCAGAACTTCACCTCATTCATGATGGTCAACGATAACATCCGTGTACCTGCACAGGACGGAGTGGCTGGTCAGGTCGATGCCCGTGATGTCGCTTCCGTGGCGTTAGCCGCGCTGACCATGGAGGGACATGTCGGTAAAGACTACGTATTGTGTGCAGAGGCGTTGTCTCATGGCGAGATTGCCCAACTACTCTCACGGTCTACGGGACGCAACATTACCTATGTTGACCTTGATCCTGAAACATACAGGAAAGAGCTTGAGTCCTCCGGCTGGACCAAGAAGTCGATTGATTCCATGCTTGGCTTGTTTGACGACATCCGGGCTGGTACCAACAGCGACAGTATGGTGGGCGACACGATTAAACCGATACTTGGCCGCCCGGGTATTCTCTTTCGACAGTTTGCAAAGGATTACGCCTCAAGCATATGAGTCGAATAGCGGCTCAGATTAATCTAAATGAAAGGAGAAAAATCAAAGCACCACCTGACTAAAGATTTGGTGGCTCTTGTCGAACGAAAGGAACCTGACCCAGGCCCTGAACCGGGGAGCAGAGAACACAGTTTTGAGGATTTCAGCAAAATTGCCGATGATGTTCTTATAGAATATTCTCCGGACGAATTGTGGCTGTTTGCTTATGGATCACTGATCTGGAATCCAGATTTCGATCATTCAGTTGTAGAAATAGCAGTTGCAAATGGGTGGCATCGCTCCTTTTGTCTCAAGTTGACTCGCTGGAGGGGGACTCGTGAGCTGCCAGCATTGATGTTGGCACTGGACAAGGGGGCGATCATGTACTGGGGTGGCGTATAGACTATCTGGCGGTGATCACAAAACCCAGATAGTTCGATTGTTGGAGCGAGAGATTGATGCCAATCCCTCTACAAATGTACCTCGTTGGATCGACATTTCGACGGACTCCGGCTGAATTCGGGCGCTAACTTTTGTCGCAGATCCGAGTGGTCCCGCCTATACTGGTAAACTAACCCAGGATGAAACTGCATGGGTTTTAGCAAGGGCGGCAGGACACTTGGGGATCATGTGCACAATATCTTTACAATACTTTCACGAAATTGGAATCGGAAGGTATTCATGATACTGACCTCAATGCTATTCAACAGCTCGTTGCTAATGAAATTATTACAATGCACAGGCTACAAAAGAACTAGTTATTCCGAAGCTTTTCTAGAGAATTTTCTAATGTAAATGTCAGCAATGAGCAAGGAGCCGCCGCAAGGGTTAGAAATCTCGATCCGTCGGAATCATACTCACAGCAGATGTATTCGTTACTAGTTGGAGTGCTCACAACCAGTAAATTAGTGTTGATGGTCCTCGGCTTATCGGAGTTGATCTATGCCCAATAAAGTACAAAATCATTATAGCAGTAGGGTTGATCTAGCGCTTGAAATAGAAAGGAAGCTAGAAGCAGCGGGAAAGTATCCAGACAATCTCAAAGCTATCGATTTGTCGACCGTTGACGAATTCCACATCAGGGGTCGAAAGGCTACACTGGAATTGGGTCGCCGCATGAATCTGGATAGTGGTTCGAGCGTTCTGGACATTGGCAGTGGGCTCGGTGGGCCCGCCCGAACGATCGCTGAAGAATATGGCTGCCTCGTTACCGGTATAGATTTGACCCAGGCGTTTTGTGATGCTGCAAACCAAATGTCCAAGTGGGTAAATCTGGACGACAAAGTTACCTTTCAGCAGGGTGATGCAACAGATCTACCATTTGAAGACCATCAATTCGATGCAGCAATGACGGTCCATGTGGCAATGAATATACCTGCTAAAGATAAAGTCTATTCCGAAGCCAAGAGAGTCATCAAGTCTGGTGGCGTCTTTGTAGTCTATGATGTACTCAAAGGTGAAGGTGATGATCTACTGTTCCCTGTTCCCTGGGCCAGGGAACCTTCTATTAGCTATTTGGAGACCTCAGAAGGGATGGAGAACCTACTTACGAAGGCGGGTTTTCAGATTGTTCAAATCGATGACTCAACCGAGGAGAGCCATGAGTGGTTCGAGGCGATGTTGGACCGACTATCGAAGTCAGGGCCTCCGTCAGTCTCATTTCAAGCATTCTTGGGGGATGAATATCCCGACATGGTTCGGAACCAGGTGCGTAATCTAGCGGAGAGGCGGATCAGGACCGTAACTTTTGTCTGCGCGGCTTGAGCCAAAGACCGCTTGGGGCAAATAACAGTCATTGTCACTAGGCAACTGTTCGATTTGGTTAAACCCGGTTACCAGTATTTGTCAGATCAGATAACGCATTTACACATAAGCAACCAATAATAACTAGCCTAGTGACCGATCCGAAAATCGGTGCGACTGTATGGGTGCAGGTATCACCATTTCCCGTTGATCTACGGAATAGTGTGCGCGCCGTCGCCGCACGATCCTGGTACGAAGCGCACCGGATCCACCTGGGCAGGTATGGTGAGATCGGCAGAGAAATCTCCTTCATTTACAGAGCCATAAACTATGGCGTAGTCATTGAGAATATCCGGCCATAGTTCGCGAGTGTCGTCGGTCAGCGTGTCTGGATCTATCGTCCGCGCCAACAGCAGGTTCTCGGCACCCATGGAAGCGGACAACAGTTGGTTCAATCGCCATAAATCGTATTCGAGTGTCGGGTTAAAGTACAAAGATCGTATGACGTTATCGCTTTTATCAAGCAACACGGCGAACACGCCATGTTCCGGCACCTTACTTAAACGTACGCCACGATGATAAAACTGCGTCGACAGATTCTGATCACCCCAAACCAAGTCAAGGCCTCCGGATATGGAATCAATTTTTACCTCAGCAGCGAGATCACATACCTGATTCTCGTTAACTGTAGGACTACTCGTATAAGTTGCATGCAGGTTGATAAGTGTCTTAAGGACACGGCGCTTGTCGCATGGATCGAGCGGGAGGCCGACCGGTCCGTCGGTCACGCTGCGGGTGCATTCGCCATTTCTGTTATGGATGACCTTTCCGTTGTCATAATCCACACGCCGGGTAACGATGTAGTTTGAACGCGGTGGTCGTGAAAGCAATGATTGCGACAGAATGAATTGGGCATTGTGTTGAATACCCAGCAGATCGAGTAGGGTCGCTACCGTGTCGATACTACTGCCCTGGATATCTTCAGGCACGTCATCGAGCTTTGCATCGATGGTTTCGGGTGCGGCCACCAGGGTGAATACGCGTCGATCCATGACATTGTCATCGAACAGTCGCTTCATGTCGGGATTTTCAAACACCCCATGATCGCCTTGTATGAAAAGCACGCTATCGTCGAGCAGGCCGTGTTTTTCCAGGCGCTTGATGAATTGACCGAGCAGATAATCGGTACAGTGGATGGCATTCAAGAACTTGCGATTCTCATCAGGTGTGTATTGTGGGCAGCCGTCGTAGGTGAATCCCGGCAAATGCGTGCCAAGGGTCAATAGCGTGACATTAAAGGGTGTCTTAAGCGCGTGTCGCTTGCTGATGATCTTGAATGCGTTATCGAACAATTCCGTATCGGCCAGTCCCCAGTTGCCAATCGCTTCGTAGTCGAGGCGATCCCAGTATTCCCAGCCGAGCAGTTCGTCATAGCCGTGTTCAGCAAGGAATGGGCCCTTGCCGGCAAAGTCGAGTTCAGCACCGCCTAAATAAATCTGCCAGTAGCCGGCCGCTTTGAGAATATCGCCGAGACAGGGTAGTGCTGATAGACGACCGCTGGCAGTGATCAGGGAGTTGTTAGCCAGCTCCATGTTCATCAGGGTACCGCACTGCGAATTGGCCATTCCCTCGATAGTCAGATAGGCCGATGAATGGATCTGGCTGAAATGCCTGAAGCGGGATTTCAGTTTCGATATTTCAGGGGTGAGACCAAGGTAGTGCGTATTATTTGTCAGTATCTCATTAAACGATTCGAGATAAATCATGATCAGGTTTGGCGCTGGTTGTGGCGCAGTTGCAGTGATCATGTGTCTGTCGGAAGGAATCGGGACAGCTCGTCGAAGCGGACCGAGGATCGTTGAAGCCATCTCACGGATTGCATCATTTGATGCCAGATTGGCATCGTCGATTGGCATGTTGTAGTTTACGTACGCTTCAACCAGTGCGATTTCCGGTGATGATTTCGCGCCAGTGTAGATTAGTGTTGCGGCGATGATGAACAATGCCACGGATAGACGACCTTCTACGCCTGCTGAACGCTTGATCAGCCGGGACGAAATCAGTGCTGTAATGCCGATGGCAATCGTTGCCAGAATGAGTTCACGGAGGTATTCGAAAAAACCGATTCGAACCGATGTCGAGTTGATATGGGTAATGAATTCTGCGGTAAATCCTTTACCGGAAAAATCGTACACCATGAGTAGTACAACTCGAATGACGAGGCAAATTAGCAGCAATGCAGATGTCACGCGCACGGCCACTACCACGTTGCTGGTGCGCAGTCGACTTGCAATGAGGTACAGGAATAACGCAAGCCCAACGGACGACGCCAGCATTGCCGGAACATCGAACACCGCTCCGTTTCGCATCAGCAGCGAAACCATGGGCAGGATGATGACCGTGGTTAGAAATAGAAAAAGCAGCATCGAAGATCGAATACTAAAAAACGAAAATTTTATGGCGAGCGAATATTTCCGTGGCTATCTCGCCCGATCGATACCAGAAATTCCCCATATAAAGATTCAGATAGGGAGTCCGTCGACTGGTCCTGGCAGATTGTAACGCTGTTTGCTTATTTCAGATAAGGTCAGCAATCCGAATCGAGTCTGGCGAGGTGGATCAGTGATCAAGGTAGAGATAATTCTGCCAACTCTTCATCCTCAGAAGCACTTTACGCATAATCGACAGGTGGTGCATGCTGTCGGAATAAACGGCAACTTCAGCGTTGCTGCCGTCAGGTAAATCGTAGGCGGACATGTCATCCAACACTCGAAGCTTTACCTGGACTCTACCGGTTCGGGAAAAGAAATCCGTGCCGATGGCAGTTCCGCTGGCCTGTACCGCGTTTTCGCCGATGATTGGCAGGACTTCAACAACCTCCCCTTTGAAGATGCGGCCTGGTAATGCCGGAAACATGAATTCGGCTTCAAATCCGGGTTTTAATCGTTGTGATGAGTTCTGCCGGAATGCAGCGAAGTAAAATCTTTCCTCATCGTGCACAAACAGCATCACCGGTCGAAGCGGCAGCGGCACTGCCATCATCCCGGGACGCAGCGCAACCTGGGTAACATAGCCGTCGGTAGGGGCACGCACCACGGTTTCTTCCAGATTGAACTCGGCGTTTTTCAGTTCTGCCTTTATTCCGGCAACGACTGGATCATCGCCTTCGAATTCTGAATCACTTGCCTGTTTCGACTGCCTTTCCGCGGCAAGCGCTGCCTCATAAGCTGATTGGGCTGCCAACGCCTGTTGTTGACGATTCTCGAATTGTTGCTCCGATACAGCACCGCCCTTGAAAGCTTGCTCATAACGTTCGAGTTCGCGTTTGGCACGATCCATCTGCGCCTCGGCCTGAAGACGATTGGAGGTGGCGATTTCGACACCCGTATCGAGTTGCTCGTCACCCGATTGTGCATTTTCAAGGGCAGCGCGAAGTCGCGATACCTCGGCCGCATATTTCACTGGCTCGATGATGAACAGTGGGTCACCCTGTTTTATCGGCTGATTCACCTTGACCGGAACCTCGATCACGCGTCCCTGTACTGTCGGGACGATGGGTGTGGTGACATATACGTTGCTGGCCAACGGTGTAAACGGGTGGTTGTAGTTCATCAACAGGATGAGACTCGATATCAGCACAACACCGCCCAACACGGCTGTTGGTATGGTCCACTTGTTGAGGGGGATCTTGAAAATCCGAAACACGAATATGCACAACGCCGCGTAAGTGAGTATCAGCAGAAAATCCATTATCGTGACTCCGGCGTCAATGAATCAGTGTCTGTGGGCTCGACGGCTGCATTGATATTTTCGGCGTTGATCCGGGATTCCAGATCATTAATACGGTCTGTCATCAGGGTAAATTTGTGCTCGAGGTCATGTTGCTCCATTTCAAGTTGCTCGAATCCCCAACCACGGTCCTCACGCCATAGCGTTGCCCATATCCACAGGAAAGGCCAGAGGATGTGGAGTGTGAATAGGCTGATCCAGCCAGCTACATGGATCGCATCCTGGTGAGGATGATTTCTTCGGCAGGCGATGAGGTAGGGGATGTCATGAATGGCTATGATTCCGTAGAACAATACGACCACTACAAAGATCAGCAGAAAAAGAGAGAAATAATCGAGAAACATGAACGTTACTGGCCGCTGTTGTCAGCGTTCTCACAGGTTATAAGCTGGCCGATGAATATAATCCGAATCGGTTTTTCGATCCAGTAAGCATGAGATTTGTGACAACGTTTATTGCGTTTCGCAATTCCAAGGTGCGTGTTGGAAAACAGTGTGTTGAAATAACTGACAGTGCAGGGCAAATCGAATACCTCGCCGCCATTATTTTCTTGTCATCAAAGTGACACCGGTCCAGTCGGTCGGCGGTGGATTCTTTTGATGTTCGGTAACGCGTTTCTTGTAAATGAGTGCAACCGGGTCATGCGGGTAGCGTTCCAGAAAGGCATCCAGCGCCTTCATTGCTTCGTTCCATTGCCTGTCAAGATAGCTTTGATGGATGCGCTCCCAATGCCGGCATTTTTCAATATCAGCATCAAGATCTTCCTGCGTTGTTAGTGCGTTTTGACTGATTGAAATCTCACCAACGAGTTCGTGGATGAGTACCGGATGCTCGAACCCTTTTGGCGATACCATGTCGACGACGCGAAACAGAAACTCCGGCCCGACAGCTTGCCGCACCGCATCGCTGACCAGAATTTGTGTGCCATAGTAACGATTCAATCCTTCGAGTCGCGCGGCCAGATTTACGGTCGCACCAATAGCGGTATAGTTCATCCGGTCGGTACTGCCAACGTTGCCGACGACTGCCTGACCGGAATTCAAGCCGAAGTAGGTTGTTAAAATATCTTCCCCTTTTGCTTGCCAGGCAGCGTTGAGCCTCTTATTGGCGGCGACGCAGGCAAGAATCGCCCTGCAGGCGGCTGCGGCGTGACCATCGATTCGAGAGGGTGCGTTCCACAGTGCCATGATGGAGTCGCCAATGTATTTGTCGACAGTTGCGCCGTTGTTCATTAACTGAGTGGTCAACTCTTCAAAGTAACCAGACAGTTTTAACATCAAGGCTTCCGGTTCAATATTTTCAGAGAAATCGGTAAAACCGGCGATATCGCTGAACATGACGCTGATCTCGCATCGGTGACCCCCGAGCACCGGTGATTCGTTGCGACGGATCATTTGCCGAACGAGGGTTTTGGGAACGTAAATTTGAAAGGTGCTTAAGGCCGACTGCATACGATCGACAGTTGTTGAAAGTTTATTGATTTCGCGAATTCGTGACTTGATCTGTTCAGTGGATTCAAAATTGAATCGACGGATGTTGTCGGCCTTTTCGGCGATTTGATTAAGCGGTTTTGATATCGTTCGCGACAGTATCCAGATCGGCGGAATAAATAACAGGATAACGATCAGCGAGATGATGAGGTTACGGTTGAATCGCTCGGTGACATGGCCGGTAAAACGGTTTTCCGGAACAGCAATGGCGACGACAAATTCACGCCCGGTTCCAAGCGGAACCATCATGGTTTCGATCAGATAGCGAATGCCTGTGTATTCGATTACCGTTTCCCGAGTCGATGATTTGTCTAACAGGTAGACATCGATCAAGTCATCGAGCACATCGCGCTTTACCGGATCCCCAATGGACGTAGTGGTTTCCATATCGGAATCCGAACGTGCAATGACTTCACCGTTTTTTTCAAGAATGGCTATCAGGCCATCTGATGCCAGCGGTTCGTTGGCAAGAAAATTGGACAGCGCTGATAGCGACACATCGATGCCGAGAACTGTGCCGTTGTGATTGGATATGGGAACGGCAATCGTAAAACCAGGCTTGCCTGTGGATTCAAACGAATACACATCGGTTCGAAGTGGTGAGTCTTTGCCGATTGTGTTTTGATACCAGGGGCGGTCGCGTGGATCCAGTTTTGGATTGGGTTCGTCGCGGCGTGATATCTCTTTGCCATCGGTGTCGAGATATCTCCACAACTGATGCGCAGGCGCATCGTCTGGACGTAACACGTAACGTGTGGCAAAGCGCGCCTCACCGGGTGCATTCAAGCTACTACGCAAAGCCGGATCAAGTGCGCCGAATCCAAAGACCTGAAAAAACTCACCATTTTCATAGCCAAAATACATGGATGAGATTTGTGGGAATTCACTAATCAGGAATCGAAATCGCTCCTCGGAGGGATGCCCTGCTTGAGTCAGTGGTTCCCCGGTCTCTCGCCAACCGGACGCGCTGCGGGCGATGACGTCGATAGGCGTTACCAGGCGTTCGACTTTCAGGCTGATCGTTTGCCCGGCACGAGTCATCACGTCTGCAGCGACCGCTCGGCCCACCTGGTGTGCACTTCTGACGCTGTTGAAAATCAGAATTGCGGCGAGGGTGAAGGCAATTGCCGAGATGGCGATGAAAATGCTAATAACAATGGGAATCGTGCGGCCCCGTTTCGAAGGCGTGACGACATCATTACCAGTCGATTGGGTTGGTGTAGTCAAATGCTTATTAAACTAGCGAACGCATCTTGCCGCGCCGTTTATACACGTCGATAAATTTATCATTATCCGGTTATTGTAAACCGTTTCGGTGTGTACGCGGATCGAATTGCAACGTCGTAAAGTGGATCATCAGCGTCGCGAAGCAATAAGGCATAATGGCTGAGCGCTATCGCACAGGGGCAATTCCTTTGCTACCTTAGAACCGATCTGGCTAGCGATTGCTCTCCACCATCATATTCACTCGGTAAAACCATGAACCCGGAAGATCCCTTGCTGACGCCGTACCAGCTCAAGCACTTGACGCTCAAGAATCGCTTGATGATCACCTCGCATGAACCGGCCTATTCCGAAGATGGCATGCCCAAGGATCGTTACCGCTTGTATCACGTTGAGCGCGCACGCGGCGGTGTGGCCCTGACCATGACGGCAGGGTCGGCTGTGGTGTCGCCGGATTCACCGCCGGCTTTTGGTAACCTGCTTGCCTACAAGGATGAGATCGTGCCCTGGCTGCGTGCATTAAGCGATGAATGTCACGCTTTGGGTACGGCGGTTATGATTCAGCTTACCCATTTAGGTCGGCGTAGCAGCTTCAAGACCGCCGACTGGTTGCCGGTGGTTGCACCTTCGCTGCTGCGAGAAAGCGCTCATCGAAGTTTTCCGAAAATTGCCGAAGATTTTGATCTCGAACGCATCGCCGGCGACTACGCCGCCGCTGCTGCGCGGATGCAGTCGGCGGGACTGGATGGGATCGAAATCGAGTTGTACGGTCATCTCATTGATCAGTTTTTATCGCCCGCAACCAATCAGCGCGATGATGACTTTGGTGGTTCATTGGACAATCGCATGCGGTTCGCGCAAATGGTGTTTAATGCGATTCGCAGTGCAGTGGGCGAGACGTTTATTGTGGGTGCGCGACTGGTCATGGACGAGAGCCTGCATGTCGGACTGTCAGCCGCTGACGGCATGGCCATTGCACGTAAACTGAAGGATCACGGCGGTGTCGATTTTCTGAATGTTATTCGCGGTCATATCGATACCGATGCCGCCTTGAGTGACGTGATCCCGATACAGGGTACGCCGTCAGCGCCGCATCTCGACTTCGCCGGTGATATACGACGTTTGAGTGGCTTTCCGGTTTTCCACGCGGCACGCATAGCCGATGTGGCAACTGCTCGTCATGCCGTTGCCGAAGGCAAGCTGGACATGGTTGGCATGACCCGGGCGCACATTGCCGATCCACATATCGTGCACAAGGTCATGGAAGGTCGGGAACATGAAATCAGGCCGTGCGTCGGCGCGACGTATTGCCTTGATCGTCTGTACGAAGGTGGTGAGGCGTTATGTATTCATAATCCAGCCAGTGGACGTGAGGCGACAATGCCACATGTCCTGTCGCCAGTGGCAACCCCTAAAAGGGTCGTGGTCGTTGGCGCAGGACCGGCCGGGCTCGAGGCCGCGCGAGTAGCCGCTGAGCGTGGTCATGATGTTGTGGTTTTCGAGGCGGCGGCGGATGCAGGGGGACAGGTCAGGCTGGCCGCGCGCAGTCGTCGGCGTGCCGAGTTGATGGGGATAATCGACTGGCGTTTGCAGTGTTGTGAAGCAGCCGGTGTGTTGTTTCATTTTAATACGCTGGCTGAGGAAACCGATGTCATGGCCGCCTCGCCCGATGTCGTCATCATCGCAACCGGCGGCCTGCCCAATACATCGATTCTCAAGGCGGGGGAGGATTATGTGGTCAGTTCGTGGGATATCTTATCGGGCGACGTAAAGCCAAAAGAAAATGTACTGCTGTATGACGATAATGGCGATCATCCCGGTATGCAGGCAGCCGAATTCATTGCTGAACAGGGTAGTCATCTTGAAATCGTCACACCCGAACGGTTTTTTGCGCCGGAAGTAGGCGGGCTCAACCATGTTGCCTATGCCCGGTGTTTCCAGGCCCATGGTGTAGCGATCACCATCAATCGACGACTCGTGTCGGTTAGCCGGCAAGATGATCATCTTGCGGCGCATCTTGGCAGTGACTACGGTGATTTCAATGACACCCGGCAAGTGGATCAGGTAGTTGTCGAACACGGCACGTACCCGCTCGACGAATTGTATTTTGATCTTAAAGAAAATTCGCTCAACCGTGGCGAAGTTGATATAGACGCACTGCTGGCTGGAAAAGAACAAAGCCTCGTTCGAAACCACGATGGTAAATATCGGCTATATCGCATCGGCGATGCAGTGGCGAGTCGCAACATTCACGCGGCGATATATGATGCCCTGCGTCTTGTAAAAGACATTTGAGTCTATATAGGTCGGGAACATGACCGATTCAGATCATTCAGTATCCCATCGGCGAATACTTGAACCATTCCAACTACGTCACCTGACGCTTCGCAACCGTATTGTATTCGGTGCCCATACTGCCAACATGGCCGTTGACGGTTTGCCCGGCAATCAGCATCTTGCCTATTACAGGGAGCGGGCCATGGGCGGCGCCGCCATGCTGGTGATAGAACCCATGCCGGTACATCCGGCAGCGGTGTTGACGCGAGGCAATTTTCGCCATAGTGACGATGCCGTTATCCCGCATTTCAGACGCATCACCGATACGGTGCATGCCGAAGGCGCGGTAATTTTGCAGCAGCTTTACCATGTGGGTCAGCATGGTGATGCGGATAATTCCTATCACCCGAATTTCTCGCCATCGGGGTTGCCGAGCTATCATGATTCGGACGGCTCTCATGCGATGACGGAGCAGGAAATCGAGCAAACCATTGACGGCTTCGTTGCCGCCGCGCGACGCTGCCACAAGGCGGGTTTTGATGGTGTCGAGGTATGGGCGGCTTACCACGGTATGGTGGATCAGTTCTGGACACCATGGTCCAACCGCCGAAATGATCGCTTCGGCGGTAGCCTTGAAAACAGAACCCGCATGTCCCGTGAGATATTGACTCGAATACGTCGCGAGGCGGGTGATGACTTCATCATCGGCCTGGCGGTGAACGACGAGCCGGATGTCGAGGTGGCATTGTCCCGGGAAGCGCTTGCAGAGATTATTGAGCGGCACGATCGTGATCATCTGATTGACTATGTCACTTGCGGCACGGGCGGGTACTTCGACTTTTACAAATTGATGCCGACATTTCTGTATCCCGAAAAACTGGGCGTCGATCTCGCGGGTGTGCTGAAGGGCACAGTTCGCCATGCGGCGATAACCGCAGAGAGCCATATACGCACGCCCGATAATGCCGAATCGGTACTCGCACAAGGTCAAGCCGATCTGGTCTCGATTGTGCGCGGACAGATTGCTGATCCCCATCTCGTTAACAAGGTGCGTCGCGGAGTACCGGAACAGATACGTGGGTGTCTGTCGTGTAATCAGATGTGTTGGGGCCGTCGTTATCGGGATTACTGGATATCCTGTCTTGTAAACCCGTCTGCCGGGCGCGAATTTGAGTTCGGCGGAGATCGTTTCAAACCAGCAACCAAAGCACGCACCGTGCTGGTGGTGGGCGGCGGGCCAGCGGGACTCGAAGCAGCGCGGGTCGCAGCCGAACGTGGACACCGTGTTCGACTCGTTGAAGCATCCGATCGACTCGGCGGTCAGTTTCTGTTGGCTGGTTTACAGCCTCGCCGGGGACAGATTATCGACCTGATCGACTGGTATGCCCGTGAGCTTGAAAGGCTGTTGGTTCAGATCAACTTCAATACGTATTATGACGAAGATGAGGTTCGACAATCAGCCGCCGAAGTTGTGATATTGGCGACCGGTTCACTGCCGGCCGGTACGGGTTTTCAGAAGGCCGTACCTCATGTCGAGCGGTTACCGGGTTATGACGAATCGAGTGTCTTCGCAGTTGAAGATGTGATGCGACGGGACGCGAAAATTGGCCAAAACGTGGTCGTGCTGGACGAGGGCGGCAACTGGCGCGGTGCCGGTACCGCATTGAAACTTGCCGAAGACGGTCATCAGGTGACCGTGGTGACACCGGATCCGTTAGTCGGTAAGGAGTTGCAAAGATCCGCAGCGGACTTTCCGTTGCGTCAACGTCTGGCGAGCTTGGGGGTACGCTTTATCGTCGATGCGGCCATAACCGCCTGGTCCTCAAAAGGCGCTGAGGTCATATCATTGCTTGATCGGACAACAATCCTCGTTGACGCCCAGACGCTGGTGCTTGCGACTACCAATCAGGCGTTTGATCCATTGTCCGAAGTACTCGTCGACTACCCTGGTGAGGTACGCGCAATTGGCGATTGTGTCGCGCCGCGTCAGGCGGCATTTGTCATCTACGAGGGACGTGTTGCCGGACTTGAAATCTAGCAGGTATCTGATCGGGATGCCGTAAGGGCGTGTTTTTATTCCGTTTGCGGCGCCCAGAACTCGATGCGCCGCTCATCCGGATCGAAGACGTAAAACGTTCGTGCCCCCCAGGCATGATTGACCAGTTGTGTCAGGCGAGCGCCTGTCCTCACCAGTTCGTCATGGTAGCCATCCACGTCAGTGATCTCGAAAGTCAGTGTCAAACCATCACCACCCGCGGGGGGGATGGTTGTGCGCTGGGCATCGGCACAACTTAAGTACGCATTATCGGTTACCTTGAACTCGACAAACCACGATTTTTCAACGACCACTTCAAGATCAAGTACGGTTCGGTAAAAACGAACGCATTCCTCGAAATGGCGGCAGTACAAAATCGTGTTGGCGCGATGTATTTGACTCACAATGTGTGTTCTCGCATCTGTCGCTCAAAGCGGGCGGTAACCGCGACCCCGGCAAGATTCAAATCGGTTACCGAAAACGAAATATCAAGCCTTCGGATCGAGCGATTGACGAAACATTGTTCCCGCGCTGGCCAGATATTCCATGCCTAGACGGCTCATGCCTTTGGCGTTTACGGTTATGATGTCCGCCAGTGATTCAGGTGTATTTTGCAGTGTTAACTTGCCGTTTGAACCCGCATTGATGAGATTGCGATAACTGTTCGATACCAGATCGGTATAGCAGCGCGCGAAGTTGATCTGCAATTCGACTATTTTGCGAGTGTTGTCGATTGCGAGCTGACCCATCCGGGTAAACGATTGTTCGACGTCCCCAATCGACAGCGCAGGTGCCACTACGTCAGTCTTTGACTTATTGCCGGGGCGTGCTGGCTGCCTGGTGCGGCTTTTACCTGTTTCGGGTTGGGCCATGATCACCGACATCTCTGTCAGATCGGTCTGTCGCGGGGTGTTGGCGGATACGGTTGATGCAGCACGTTTTTTGGTCGCGCGCTTCTTTGTAACCGGTTTGGACAATGTTTCGATGACTGTATTTTGTGGTTTCTTTA
The DNA here is from genome assembly GCA_021604525.1 of marine bacterium B5-7. Lineage (GTDB taxonomy): Bacteria > Pseudomonadota > Gammaproteobacteria > Arenicellales > CAJQKF01 > BQJD01. Next base: position 144,451 of record BQJD01000004.1, read on the forward strand.
CCGATTGGCTTACAGTGGATTGTCGCGCCGCAGTGGATCGTATCGGTGCCTTACTTGCGGACGTCTTGGCCGCAACAGTCTTGCTTGTGGATTTGCGGGTGGTGGTCTTCCTGGCCGCAGGACGAGCGCTTGCAGTTTTGGCTGTCGCGGTCCTCTTGGCGGGTTTTGCTGTTGAACGTCTGGAGTTAGCCGTGGTGCGGGCTGTCGTTCGTCGGGTGGTGCTTGCTGTTTTCTTTCGGCTCGCCATAACGAGACCTCCATATCTGTGAATTTTCAGTTCACGATGATAATGCTTATTGTGCGCTGCAACAAGATGCTGTGTTACTGTTACCCACAGGGATTATTGAGAAGGGCGTGTCAGGAATAGGCAATGAAACAGAAGAGGCGCCCAAAAGGCGCCTCTTCTTAACCTGGGTCTGACAATAAATTGTCAAACAAGTATCTGACTTTCCTTGAGGTTCCTGAACCTCAAGTACTGCCGCAGCAAGTGGATTCAGGTTTTAACCGACTCCTTGAGCGCTTTAAGTGCGGTCACGCGAACCGTGGTCGATGCGGGTTTTGCCGCGATCTTGATTTCTTCTCCGGTGGCCGGGTTACGACCCATACGCGCCTTGCGGGCAGGCTTCTTTACCCGGCGAATCTTGACGCCGGTTTCTGGTATCTGGAATTCGCCGGAGCCACGCTTGCGCATGTGTCCAACAACCAGATCGCCCATTGCGGCCAGCACCGATGCCACATCTTTTTTGGTCAAGCCGGTGGAATCGGCGATTGCCTGAATTGCCTGACTCTTGGTCTGCTTCTGGGCAATGGCTGGCGCCTTCCTGGTGGTAGCCTTTTTAGAAGCTACTTTCTTTTTCACTGCCATAGGGAACTAAACTCCTCGTAAGTGTTGTTGGTGTCGAAAAGAGGTACGGAAAATAGCACACGCTTGTAACGGTGTATATTGTTTCACTCGATAAAATGCTGGTTTTACGTCACATGAGACCTTCTTTTTCAGTTATCCATGTGCCACGTGTAGAACAGCAATGTCGAGTCGCAATAAATATATTGGTAAGACAGGCTGATTTGTATTGAGCTATATCATTCAGGAACCACTAGCACGACAATTTTTATCCACATATTTTTGCGGTGTTGCCTTATTGCTGGGAATCCACACAAGGCGGTAACGGTCGTGGGGTTCATAACCCGATATTCCATTTGCATCTACTCCCGATGGGATAGGCGGAGGATATTACGGCGCGGTAATATACTTGACTGAAATACTAAGTAATTGTTACATTTAAACCCATTGTTTTAGTCGGTAATTAAGCCAGGACCGGGCACAGCGATCAAAATGTTGCAGTGCTTGCATTTTCTTGATGCCGCCTTCATGCAACGTGTGGCTTATTACCCCACAGTGACTCATTTGATGATGGATTTACGACTATGCGACTGACTACCAAAGGCCGTTACGCGGTCACCGCAATGCTGGATCTCGCGATTAATCAGCACACTCGGCCGGTAACTCTCCATGATATTGCTTCCAACCAGGAAATCTCGTTGTCGTACCTGGAGCAGTTGTTTGCCCGGCTGCGCAAGAGTGGCCTGGTGAAGGGCACCCGTGGCCCAGGTGGTGGGTATCGACTGGCTCGTGAACCGGTGGAGATATCCATCGCCGACATCATTACATCGGTGGATGAGCGTATTGACATCACCCGCTGTGCAGGTCGCGAGGATTGCCACGACGGTGAACGTTGCCTGACACACGAGCTATGGGCCGACCTGAGTGACAAGATATTCCAGTTTCTTGACGAAATCTCTCTGGGCGAGCTGATCGACCGTGAGCGCAGTCGGGTTGACGCACTAACCGCCAAGGCAGATTCATCAAACGACTACGATTCACGGGCAGCGCGGGTGGTCTTTGATTCGAAACCGCCTGTCTCTCGCCGTACCGGTACCTGACATACGGTTAGATACCGATTAATTTGAACATTTTAATTTAGACGATATCCCATGGCAGATACAGGAACACAACTCGACGCGCTGGTTCGGCGCGAATATAAGGAAGGATTCATTACCGATATCGAATCCGACACGTTCCCGCCCGGACTCGACGAAGACGTCATCCGTGCCTTGTCCGCGAAGAAGGGCGAACCCCAGTTCATGCTCGATTGGCGGCTCGATGCATTCGCGAGATGGCAGCAGATGCGCGAACCGGACTGGGCACATGTCAGTTATCCGAAAATCGATTTTCGCTCGATCAGTTATTACTCGGCGCCGAAACGTCCTGAGGATGGACCACAAAGTCTTGACGAGGTTGATCCGAAGCTGCTTGAGACTTATGAAAAGCTCGGTATTCCGATTGAGGAACAGAAAATGCTGGCCGGTGTCGCCGTAGACGCTGTGTTTGATTCGGTGTCGGTTGCAACGACATTCAAGAAGTCGCTGAGCAAGGCCGGGGTAATTTTCTGCCCGATCTCCGAAGCGGTTCACGAACACCCGGAATTGATTAAAAAGTATCTCGGTTCAGTGGTTCCCGTCACCGACAACTTCTACGCTTCGTTGAATGCTGCCGTGTTCAGCGACGGTTCGTTTGTCTATGTCCCAAAGGGCGTGCGATGCCCCATGGAGCTATCGACATACTTTCGTATCAACGCCATGAACACCGGACAGTTCGAGCGCACCCTGATCGTCGCCGAGGAAGGTAGCTATGTCAGCTATCTGGAAGGCTGTACCGCGCCCATGCGTGATGAAAATCAACTGCATGCAGCCGTTGTCGAGTTGGTGGCAATGAAGGACGCGGAGATTAAATATTCAACAGTGCAGAACTGGTATCCGGGTGACGAAGAAGGCCGTGGCGGCATTTATAACTTCGTTACCAAACGCGGAATCTGTCGTGGTGAGCGTGCCAAGATTTCCTGGACCCAGGTGGAAACCGGTTCGGCGATTACCTGGAAGTATCCAAGCGTGGTGCTGGAAGGTGATCACTCCATTGGCCAGTTTTACTCGGTGGCGCTGACCAACAATATGCAGCAGGCGGATACCGGTACGAAGATGATTCATGTCGGTAAGGACACCAGCAGCACCATCGTTTCGAAGGGTATATCCGCAGGCCGCGGACAACAGTCCTATCGTGGTCTCGTCAAGGCGCTCAAGAGTGCGGAAAACGCGCGTAATCATTCGCAATGTGATTCGCTTTTGATGGGTGATAAATGTGGTGCGCACACATTTCCCTATATCGAAATCAAGAACCCGACGGCCAAGGTCGAGCACGAAGCAACCACCTCACGGATCGGCGAAGATCAATTGTTTTACTGCCGGCAACGCGGCTTGTCTGAAGAAGACGCGGTGTCGATGATCGTCAATGGCTTCTGCAAGGAGGTCTTTCGTGAACTGCCCATGGAATTCGCAGTGGAAGCACAAAAGCTTCTTGGCATCAGTCTTGAAGGGGCGGTCGGATAGCGTTGCGTATGGCTATATGCGCTTTTGAATTAACGATACACAATTTTTAAATACGAATTACTCCGAGTAAATATTGCAATGTTAACAATCAAGAATTTGCACGCCACGGTTGTCGGCAAACCGATTTTGAAAGGGATAAACCTTGAAATCGGCGATGGTGAGGTGCATGCCATCATGGGTCCGAATGGATCTGGCAAAAGCACCCTGGCCAATGTCATTGCCGGACGGGAAGGTTACGAGGTAACCGAGGGTACCATTACCTACAAGGGTAAGAATCTGTTCGATCTTGCAGTGGAAGAACGCGCCCGGGAAGGTATTTTTCTGGCATTTCAGTATCCGGTGGAAATACCGGGCGTCAGTAACATCTATCTATTGAAGGCGGCGGTCAATGCGGGCCGCAAGCATCGGGGTGAACCGGATCTCGATGCCATGGGATTTTTGAAACTGGTGCGGGAAAAACTCAAGCTGGTTGAAATGCGTGATGAGTTTTTACATCGATCGATCAACGAAGGTTTTTCCGGCGGCGAGAAAAAACGCAATGAGATTCTGCAAATGGCCATGCTGGAACCCACTCTCGCAGTGCTCGACGAGACCGACTCCGGTCTTGATATTGATGCGCTCAAGATTGTTGCCAATGGCGTTAATTCACTACGCTCGGCTGAACGTTCGATGATTGTAGTAACGCATTATCAGCGTCTGCTCGACTATATCGTACCCGATTACGTGCACGTGCTGGCCCAGGGCAAGGTGGTTAAGTCAGGTGGCAAGGAGCTTGCTCACGAACTCGAAGCCCATGGCTATAGCTGGGTCGGTGACGATGCCAAGGCAGCAGCGGGTTGAACGATATGAGTGTCAAACTGAACACTGAAAGTTGTGAACAGGCATTCGACTCGCTTTCTGGCGAGTTGGTAGGAGTAGACCAGGCATGGTTGTCGCAACGCCGTCATGATGCTTTAAACCGGCTTGGCAACACAGGGTTCCCAACCGTAAAGCACGAAGACTGGAAATATACCGATATTCGTTTACTCACTAAACACGAGTATGTTCTTGATGCGTCCATCGACCTCACTGCAATGGCTGCCAAGGTTGAGTCCAGTCGGATTGATGCGCTTGATGCGTTACGCATTGTCATCGTCAATGGACGTTTCAGACGCGATCTCTCGACGATCGACTCATTGCCTGAAGGATTGATTGCGGGAGGCCTTGCCGAGCAAATAGCGAGTGATCCGGCAAGCGTCAAGGCATGGATAGGACAGGCGCTTCCTGAAAACGGTCACGGCTTCTCGTCGCTAAACGATGCATTTGTAAATGATGGTGTGTATATCAACGTATCAGCGGGTATAACAGTCTCCCGGCCTGTCGAGATCGTTTACATGATATCTGCTGGCGATGTCGCACCGTTAGCACAGCCGCGTACATTGGTTATAGTTGCCGAAGGCGCATCGATTGAAGTCGTGGAACGCTACATTTCAGATTCTGAGGATACGTATCTCACCAATGCGGTCAGCGAGGTATTTGTCGGTAGCGGTGCGCGTATCGAACTTGATCGGATTCAGGAAGAAGGCAGCCGCGCAGGACACGTCGGTGGCCTGTTTGTGTGTCAACGCACTGACAGTCATGCAGTAATCAATACGATATCCCTCGACGGCATGCTTATCCGTAATGACCTTCGCGCCAGTCTTGACGAACCGGGGGCAAAGGTTGTTCTGAATGGTCTTGCACTAGGCGATGGTCGTCAGCACATCGACAATCATACCCATGTCGATCACATCGCCGAACATTGCATCAGTCGCGAATTCTACAAGTCGGTGCTGGATGATCGATCGAGGGCGGTGTTTCACGGTCGTATAGTCGTTCATAAGGATGCCCAGAAGACCGATTCCGAGCAGCAGAACAAGAGTCTCCTGCTGTCGAGAAATGCCGAAGTCGATACCAAGCCACAGCTTGAAATCTATGCTGATGATGTTAAATGCTCCCATGGGGCGACGGTTGGTCAGCTCGATGAGACCGCCGTTTATTATCTGCGTACCCGTGGTATCGATGAGCAATCGGCACGGGGCATACTCACATTCGCATTTGCCGATTCGGCCATAACCGATATTTCCAACGAGGCGCTACGCGCTTATATCGATACGCGTATTCGCGACAAGCTCGGTGCCGGTGATTTAACCAAAGGAATGAGTTTTTAGTTTAAGGATACAGCCATGATGACGGAAGCAGTCAAACAGCAAACCGAAGACGTTGAAGTACCCGCATTCGATGTGGATTCAGTTCGTGCACAGTTCCCGATATTGACTGAAACCGTCAAGAACAAGCCGCTTGTCTACCTTGATAGTGCTGCCAGTTCACAAAAACCCGTGGCGGTTATCGATGCGATAGCCGATTACTATCGACACAGTCATGCCAATGTTCATCGCGGTGTTCATACCTTGAGCGAACGTGCCACTGATGCTTATGAAGGTGCGCGTCAACGTGTTTGTGAATTTGTTAATGCCGCCAGTACATCGGAAATCGTGTTCGTGCGCGGCGCGTCGGAAGCAATCAACCTGGTAGCCAACAGCTTCGGTGCAGCATTCGTCAAGGCCGGCGACTGTGTGTTGGTGACCGAGATGGAACATCACTCCAATATAGTTCCCTGGCAAATGTTATGTCAGTGCAACAACGCCAGGTTGCTGGTCGCCCCCATGCTGAATAATGGCGAGCTCGATCTGGATGCGTATCGTAACTTGCTGCAATCATCGCCGAAAATCGTTGCGATGACTCATGTATCCAACGCCCTGGGTACGGTTAACCCGGTCAGGCAGCTTACTGAGTGGGCACATGATGCGGGTGCATATGTACTTATAGATGGTGCCCAGGCGGCGCCTCATATGCCGATTGACGTACGTGTGATCGATTGTGATTTTTACGTTTTCTCCGGTCATAAATGTTATGCGCCCACCGGCATTGGTGCGCTTTATGGTCGTGAGACATTGCTTGAGCAAATGCCGCCCTGGCAGGGTGGTGGTGAGATGATTCGTGAAGTGACGTTCGAGCACACCGAGTACAACGTGCTGCCATTCAAGTTTGAGGCGGGCACACCGAATATTTCCGGTGCGGTCGGTCTGCATGCGGCCATCGACTTCATGTATGACATCGGACTTGACTCTATTAATGAGCACGAACGCGCGTTGCTCGAACTTGCTTCGTTGCGTGCCGCTGAACGACCCTGGTTGCGTGTGATCGGTACAGCCGGTGACAAGGCTGGCGTGTTATCGTTTGTGGTCGATGGGGTACATTCCAACGATATCGGCATGATGCTTGATGCAGACGGCTTCGCTGTACGCACGGGACATCATTGCGCCATGCCGGTGATGCAGCACTACCAGTTGCCCGGCACGATTCGCGCATCGTTGGGTGTTTATAACACCCACCAGGAGATCGATAACCTGTTCAGTTCGCTTGACCGAATACGCGATCTTTTTGTCTGATGACAGGTAGTTGACGAGATATTAACGGTATTAATCACCCGGATGCAGGACATGAGCGAGACAGAAATGCACGACGAAGCTTTAGAGGCATCGCCGTTCAACCACATTACCACGGAGCTTGGTGGACACGAAGATCTGCATGATCTTGTGGTCCAGGCATTGAAGGAAATCTACGATCCTGAAATACCGGTTAACATCTATGATCTCGGTTTGGTCTACAAAGTTAACATCGATACCGGGGCCAATGTCGCCATTGAAATGACCCTGACTGCACCGGGATGTCCGGTTGCACAAACCTTTCCCGGTACTGTTGAATCCGAGGTAAACATGGTTGATGGCGTCAGGAATACAACCGTGGAACTCGTCTGGGATCCGCCCTGGACACCGGACCGCATGACTGAAGCAGCGCGCCTTGAATTAGGATTTTTCTAATGTCGGATTGGGTTGATGTCGATGCCCGGGATGCCATTCCGGTGGGCGGGGTGAGAGTTGTGGATGTGGATGACGCGCTGGTTGCGGTGTTCAACATTGAAGGTGAGTTCTATGCCATCGAAGACGTATGCACCCATGACGGTGGTGAAATCGCCAGTGGTTGTCTTTATGGCGACCAGATAGAGTGTCCGCGCCACGGATCGCGTTTCAATGTAAGAACCGGTGAGGTGTTGAGTCCGCCTGCTTACGAGGATATCGATACGTTTGAAGTGCGTATCGAGAATGAAGTTGTACAGGTGCGGGATAACCGCTGGGACTAACCTGTAACGAACGGCGGTCAGTCTATCGATTGTCAGTCGCGAAGTAGGGGTGCAACAAATTACGCTCCACCATCTCGTGAACGACCACATCCGGTTTGAGTATTCGTATTAGATCAAGTTCCCTGCCAAGAATCGGCGTGCCGCCATGCCATACGAAATCGGCACGTCGAAAACTCTCTGCGAACACGGTTTTGAAACGCGCACCAAAAAAAGAATCGTGCAAGGCCAGTACCGTCGGCAGGTCCTGACGGGATTGCACAAAGCGCTCGGTCGGTCGCAACGGTCCACGCGCATAACCAGGCAACGCGTTACCTTTTGATGTCGCCCGCGCCGCCGTAGAATCGAGACGTGTTGCATCCTCGCGATACCGCTTAACGCTGCCCAGCATCCGTGCGAGCCCCCAGCCGCTTGATTGGGTGTCTACAATTTTCAGGGTTCCATCAGATAACGGATCCGGTAGCGATCGTCCAAGCCACGTTGCGATGGTGTCAACCGTGAGCCGCGCGCCTAGCGCAGCGCCACTTGCATCCCAGTGGGTATCGGTTTTAAACCAGAGTTGCTGGCCGGTACTGGCCGCATCGAGGAACACTTTTTCAACACCTCGTATCAGTGGAAACTCCTTGTTGTCGGCAAGTGCATCATCAAGTTGATAGAGCCTTCGCGGATAACGCTGGCAGCGTATGGTCGATGGCAGGTAGTCATCGTGAATCGATTGCTTATTGGGCACGATCATCACCACATATCGCGCGCCGAGTGCTTCCACCTTACGCCGGTTGTCCCGCAAGGCATCACGCCAGCGAGTTAACTCCTGCGACGTGAATGAATTCCTTCCGCACAGGTCAGCGGGTAGTGGCAATTGTTTGGCGTAATTGACATTGTCGCGATACAAAAACAGCCAGCCATCGCGACCTTTCAGAACCTTGTCGGGAATGTTAAGTAAATCCTGGCTGATTAACCGAAAGCTTGATACAAGGATGCCGCGCAGACCCAGGTGATCGTCAAACCAGGCCTGAAAATCCTCACCGAATGCCCGAAAAGCTTTTTTGTCAAAAGACAGATCGGGAAACCTTGCTAATGTCCGATTCTCGTCTATCACCGGATCAGGAAAGATGCCGGTCACCATATCGATAAGCGGCACCAGCAGGGCGACCACAAACAGAAAGGCGATGAATCGATTGGCCATGACGAGGAGAAGCGGTCGCTAAAAGCGGAAGTAGATAAACGGGTTGTAGGATTGAGCGCTGACATATATAGCGCTCAAGACGAAGCTTGCCAATAGCACGCTATCACGCACGATAATGCCCAAGCGTCGGTGACTAATTTGGCTGGATTCAACGATCACATTATTGTTTTCAATTGATACGTTTGTCGCCGGTAGTGTCAACTTGTCACGCTTGATATCGTGTGTTTCAGTAATCGTGGTCCAGCGTGGGGTGGCCGATAAGACAATACCGGCGAGAAGTGCCAGCAGGACCTGATTATTTAAATACATCATCACGTAACCATCTGCGTCTACACCGCCAATACCGAACATGATTCCAAGATAATCGATGGCCTCGGTCAATGTCTCGGCGCGAAATAATACCCAACCGATGATAACAATGCCGAGAAGATAGACATGCTGCAGGACGACTGGCAGGCGAGCTAAAACGGCACCGAGGCGACCGCGCTCCAGGGCCAGGAATGCGCCATGGAATAATCCCCAGATGAGAAAGTTCCATGCTGCGCCATGCCACAAACCACACAGAGCGAACACGATCAGAAGATTGAATGCGGTACGTCTGGTACCAAGCCGGCTACCACCGAGAGGAATGTAGAGATAATCGCGAAACCAACGAGACAGGGAAATATGCCAGCGACGCCAGAACTCGCGAACCGAACGGGAGATATACGGATGGTTGAAGTTCTCAGGAAACCGGAACCCGAACAGCCGGCCAAGTCCAATGGCCATATCCGAGTATCCGGAGAAATCGAAATAGATCTGCAAGGTGTAGCAGATGATTCCAAGCCACGCAACGCTCCAATCCAGCGCGCTCGCGTCATGGGCGAATATCTCATCGGCCACCTGGCCGAGGATATTGGCGATAAGCACTTTCTTGGCCAGTCCGAGCATGAAGCGACGAACACCCCATGCAAAATCGTCTATATCGGCGTGGCGTTGACGTAACTGATCCGCTATATCGTTGTATCGGACGATGGGCCCGGCAATTAACTGGGGGAATAGCGAGATATACAGGCCGACTTCAAGCCAGCTTTTCTGGGCTGGAACTTCGCGACGATACACGTCGACAATGTAGGAAATCGCCTGAAAGGTGAAAAACGAGATGCCAAGCGGCAGATGTACATCGACCGATTCAGGTTGCCCGAGTCCGATTATCCCGGCCAGCGGAGTAATGGCCTCGACAAGGAATCCCGCATATTTGTAGTAACCGAGGATCAATAAATTGGCGCCGATGGCGAGCCACAGCCAGTACTTGCGGCCATTGTCGGAACGTTCAATACGCCTTCCCAGCCAGGCGTTCAGGGAGATCGATACCAGCAGAACCAGTACGTAATGCGCTTCGCCAAAGCTGTAAAACACCAAACTGGCGGCGAACAGCCACAGGTTCCGTGCCCGCCAGCCAGGCATCAGCCAGTAGCCGATGAGGCATAGCGGTAGAAACAGAAAGAGGAAAACGGAAGACGAGAAAACCATCTTGAGAATACAACCCGGGCGGTTTATGCAGTGGTGCTGCGGTTTATTGTGGCAACGCGGGCAATCGCCAACGTGCCTGCCGGCTTCTACCGCTATGGTGATCCTACGTCAAGTTCGGCATAATTCCGCCCCCGCGACAACCAACACCAGTTACCTCATGCCCGGAAAGGTTTATATCAAGACATTCGGTTGCCAGATGAATGATTACGATTCCGCGCGAATCGTCGACCTCCTGGCCGAATCCCACGGCATGTCACGCGTCGATGTGCCTGAAGAAGCAGACCTGTTATTGCTGAATACCTGTTCGGTTCGCGAGAAGGCACAGGAAAAAGTGTTCTCGGCACTGGGGCGTTGGAAGCCGTGGAAGGAAGCGAATCCGGATTTGATGATTGGCGTCGGCGGTTGCGTCGCCAGCCAGGAAGGCGACCTGATTCGTCAGCGTGCGCCATATGTCGACGTGATATTCGGCCCACAGACCTACCACCGTCTGCCGGATATGCTGCGCGATGTCGCCAAAACCCGCACACCGCGCATCGATGTCAGTTTCCCGGAAATTGAGAAATTCGACTCCCTGCCGCCCCCACGGGTCGATGGCGTCAAGGCATTTGTGTCAATCATGGAAGGTTGCAGTAAATACTGCAGCTTTTGTGTGGTGCCATACACCCGCGGCGAAGAATTCAGTCGCGGTTTCGACGACGTGATTGCCGAGGTGTTCGAAATGGCCGAGGCGGGAGTTCGCGAAGTGACCTTGCTGGGTCAGAACGTTAATGGCTATCACGGCGCGACTCATGACGGTGGCATCGCCGATCTGGCGATGTTGATTCGATATATTGCCGAGATCGAAGGCATTGAACGCATACGCTACACCACCTCGCACCCAATGGATTTTACCGAATCCCTGGTGGCTGTCTACGCGGATGTGCCCAAGCTGGTGTCTCATCTGCATCTGCCGGTACAAAGTGGGTCGAACCGGATTCTGGCGCAGATGAAACGCAACTATACGGTTTCAGAGTACATTGAACTGATCGATAAAATTCGTGCAGCACGCCCCGGCATCAGTATCTCATCCGACTTTATCATCGGCTTTCCCGGCGAATCCGAGGAGGATTTTCTCGATACCATGGCGCTGATCGAACACATCGGTTTCGATCAGTCCTTCAGCTTTATATACAGCCAGCGGCCAGGTACACCGGCCGCTCAACTTGAGGACGATGTCTCGATTGATGAGAAGAAACGTCGTCTGGACCACCTGCAGGCAACAGTCAATGCCAACGCCGTGCGCATTGCCGAATCCATGGTGGGCAATGTCGAAACCGTGCTCGTTGAAGGGCCATCGCGCAAGGATGCATTGCAGGTAAGCGGCCGCACCGAGAATAACCGGGTGGTCAATTTCAGCGGCGATTTGTCGTTAAAAGGACAGATGATCAAGGTAAAAATTACTGAAGCATTGCCGAATTCACTGCGTGGCGTGCAGGTAGATACATTTTAAAATTGTGTATCCGGTCTTGTTGCAAATGGTCACATACGCTTGCCAATGTAATATTTTCTGACTAGACTGAAAGCCGGTTGATTCTGATACGCACATATTGCCCGATCTGAACATCCTGTCCAAACAGTCGAAAGTTGAAAACACCAGAAATGCACCCAGCACTGGATGCGGCGTGCGCGCCTCGCGGATTCCGGAATTGAAGGCACAATCCGCTCCCACCTCGTTTCATTTAACCCCTGAAGACAATTATCGACTCGCACAATTGTGCGGCGAAGTCGGTGTTCATCTGAAACTTGTCGAAGAACGCTTCGGGGTCAGGATTTCCCATCGCGGCAACCTGTTCTATATCGACGGACGCTCCAAGGACGTCGGGTTCGCAGAGCGTGTTATTAAAGACCTTTATGATGAAACCGGAAACACAAGCAATCTTTCCAAGGAGGATGTGCACTTGGCTATGACTCGCACTCGAGAAACAGCGATATCCGCCCCGGTCGAAGACCCTGTAGAAGACCCGATCGAAGACGCAAGTCGGGTATTGAAAGTCGGCAAGACCAGCATTCGGGCGATGAACCCGAATCAACGCCAATACATACGAAACATTGAGACACACGATGTCAGTTTTGGCGTCGGGCCGGCCGGCACCGGCAAGACTTATCTGGCGGTGGCTTCGGCGGTACTGGCACTGTCCAACGGTGAGGTGGACAGAATTATCCTGGTGCGTCCGGCAGTTGAGGCTGGCGAGCGGCTCGGATTCCTGCCCGGCGATATCGGTCAGAAAGTCGATCCTTATGTCAGGCCCCTGTACGATGCGCTGTATGAAATGCTCGGTTTTGAACGTGTCGGCAAGCTGGTGGATCGCGGCATCATCGAACTGGCGCCACTCGCATATATGCGTGGTCGCACATTGAATGATGCATTCATTATTCTCGACGAAGCACAGAATACCACCCGCGAGCAAATGAAAATGTTCCTGACCCGGATTGGCTTTGGTTCCCGCGCGGTTATTACCGGTGATCCCTCGCAAGTTGATTTACCCTCACGCAGTTCATCGGGTCTTGTGCATGCCCTCAAGATTCTCGATGGTCTGGAGGGTATCAGCGTCTTGAACTTCCGGTCTCGCGATGTCGTTCGGCATCGATTGGTGCAATGTATTGTCGATGCCTATGAAGCGGAACAGGCCTGGGTGGAACAGGAAGGATCATGACGACCAGCAGAGTACATCCTCATGGCCGATGATACCGCTGACGATGCGGGTACGGTCGATGTGTGTTTCGAGCCGCCATTCGATGACGATTCGGACGATTTACCGGATGCTGATCGTGTCGGTGAATATGTTCAAGCGGTGTTATGTCACTGCCGTCTTGAGCGCAATGAAGTAACGGTGCTGTTTACTGGCGCCGAGCGCATTCGACAATTGAACCGTGATTATCGCGGCAAGGACTCGACAACCAACGTTCTATCCTTTGTTTTTGAGGATCCACCGGGTGCGAGCTCACGAATCCTCGGCGATATCGTCGTCAGTCCCGAGGTCGCACGCACCGAAGCGTGTGCACAAGGTATAAGTCTTGAATCCCATTTTACCCATCTGATCATTCATGGTGCGCTTCACCTGGCCGGTTTCGATCACGTCAATGATCGGCAAGCGGCGGAAATGGAGGCACTTGAAATACGCTTGCTTAAACGATTTGGCTTCGACAATCCCTATCTCATCCAACCAGAATCGACGTTTCATGACAACACGGACTCCGGTAAAGCGGTGCTCAAAACAGCCGGCAATACTGCCGGTTGACGTTCATTTTCAAAACACATGGACATAACTGAAGCGGTAGGTCGCATCAAAAACAATATCGTCCGTTGGTATCGGCAGGTTACAGGGCGGGGCTGGACCAGGGAGGATTTGTTTCGGGTTCTTGGTCGTGTTCAACAGCAAGGACTCATCGAACAGGACACTCTCGATACCATCGAGCGCGTGGTGCAGGTGTCGGAATTGCGGGTCCGCGACATCATGATTCCGAGTGCACGCATGGTAGTGGTTTACAAGAACCAGTCACCGGAAGAAATTTTGCCGTTGATTATCAGCTCGGCACATTCGCGTTTCCCGGTCATTGATTCCGATCGTGACAAAGTTATCGGCATCTTACTGGCCAAGGATCTTCTGCGTTTTTTTGACGATCCCGAAGAGTCCTTCTCATGGCGGGACATGCTGCGCCCGGCGGTGCTGATTCCGGAAAGCAAGCGTCTTAATGTGTTACTCAAGGAGTTTCGTGCCAACCGTAATCATATGGCGATTGTTGTCGATGAATACGGCGGCGCCGCTGGTTTTGTGACCATTGAAGATGTCCTTGAACAAATCGTCGGCGAGATCGAGGACGAACACGATATCGACGAGGAAGCCGGTCAAGTGATGAGCCGTGGCCAAAACGAATACGTAGTCAAAGCGGTCATCGAGATTGAAGACTTCAACGAATTGGTGGGCGCTGACCTTGATGAGAATGAAAATCATACTTTGGGCGGTGCTGTGGTAAATCAGTTTGGTTATGTACCGCAGCGCGGTGAGTCAGTGGAGTTTAAAGACCTTCGTTTTGAAATACTCAACGCCGATAGCCGCAGGGTGCACCTGATTCGCGTGCAACGCTTAACGGAAGAAGATCAGGCCGAATCGGGCGACCACGGTTAATGCGGATCATATCTCGATATCCGGCACTAACCGCTTTAGTTGCCGGTGGTCTCACGCCCCTTGGGTTCTCACCATTCGATCAATTCTGGTTGCCACCGCTGACGCTTGCCTGCCTGTTTGTCCTGTGGTTCGAAGGTAGCATTCGCCAACAGATTGTCAGTGCGCTTTTATACGGCATTGGTTTGTTCGGGGTAGGTGTTTCCTGGGTTTATATCAGCCTGCATACCTTCGGCGAAATGCCGGTGGCCCTGGCGGCAGTTTGCGTCGCTGGATTTGTTCTGGTGCTGGCAAGTTTTCCGGTAGTAGCAATAATCGGCTCACAGCTTGTTAGGGTGCGTTGCCCGGCAATGCGCCTGGTGTTGGTTTTTCCCGCGATGTGGGTGCTGGCAGAATGGCTGCGCAACAATCTCTTTACCGGTTTTTCATGGCTCGAGATTGGTTATAGCCAGGCTTCAACGTTTGTCGGTCAGTGGGCAACCGTTATTGGCATCCACGGAGTTAGTCTATTAACCGCACTGAGCGCCGGATTGATAGCCGCGACGCTGCTCAAGGTCAGTGATGTTCGCTGGCGCTGGCTAACGCCGCTGGTATTGATTGTGGCTGGAGGCTGGCTGGTGCAATCGGTAACCTGGACCGAGCCCACAGGCGGTCCGGTCCGTGCTGCACTGATTCAGGCAGACGTGCCGTTGTCTACCAAATGGGACTTCGAGGCGGCGTCCAGGGTTGCCCGGACACATTTTTCACTCAGCCAGAAGGCCGGCACGGATGTCGATATCATCGTCTGGCCCGAGTCGCCGCTGCCGTTTTTTATCGATCAGATGGGGCCTGGATTTTATGATCGGGTGATCAGCCTGCCGGCACCGCTGTTGTCCGGATTTTTAGAGCGTCGGCCCAAGGTCGATGGCGGGTTCGACTACTTCAATAGCGCCATTCTGTTTACCGATCCGCCATCTATTTATCGTAAGCGCCACCTGGTACCGTTTGGCGAATATACGCCGCTTGAAAAATGGTTCGCACCCATCATCGGCTACTTGAATATACCGATGTCAGTGCTGTCGCAGTGGCCCGACTGGCAGCCGCCAATGCCGATTGCCGGTCATCTTGCCGCGGTGAGTATTTGTTACGAGGATGCCTTTCCAGGAGACATCAGAAAAGCTGCGGGGCAGGCCGGTTTTATGATCAACATCAGCGAGGATGCGTGGTTCGGTGATTCCCTGGCGCCTCATCAACGCTTGCAGATGGCGCGATTTAGAACAATCGAAACCGGGCGTCCGATGTTACGCACAAGCAATACCGGGCTGGCGGCAGTGATTGATTATCAGGGGAGGGTGATTGCCACCTCGCCACAGTTTGTCGAATATGTGCTCAAGGGTAGTGTGCAGCCACGTACTGGCCTCACACCTTACGTTCGTTATGCAGATTGGCCGGTGGCGTTGTTATTGTTGATGATGTTGATGACGGCTGTGTTAGTTGGAGGTAAGTCGATGCGTCGTCTTGTAGTCAACGATTAGCAACTTGCCTTAAAACCTTGATGCGAAGCACGCTACGTTGTTGAACATCGGTTCAAAATACACATGTGTAACGACAAACAAGTAATGCCTCACTCTGGCAAGTTAGAGATGTCCCGCTTTTAAAAACCCGCTTGATGATCCGCACTGGAGATGGTGGCAGCTCCTCAATCACAGCGCGAGGTCAAGTGCAGTCAGCACTACGAAGGACAGAATAAACGGGTCATATGTTTGATATTAGCCGGGTCTGCTTTTCTGCCTAAAGCAGTCGCGGTCATTGAAACCTTCATAATCGCTTTGTGCCAGAAGCTGTCATTCGAATAAATCTTATCAATGGCCACTTCAAGTTCCTGTGAGGACATTTACTAGCGTTAGAATTCCGACCTTTCCAACGCATCACCTGGTAGCAACCAAGCGATAGCCGCAATCACATTCCTCGAGATTAAGTAGATGCAAATACCGCTTCGCCCATGCGCCGTTGTTCAAGTCTGCTTCAA
This sequence comes from marine bacterium B5-7, assembly GCA_021604525.1. Classification (GTDB taxonomy): domain Bacteria; phylum Pseudomonadota; class Gammaproteobacteria; order Arenicellales; family CAJQKF01; genus BQJD01. The sequence continues at coordinate 160,980 of BQJD01000004.1, forward strand.
GCTTCTCTAGCCCTTCGGAAACATCACCCAATACCCGGAAAGACGACATGGCGGCACGCACTTTCTTGTCAAGATAAGCTTCAGGTCGTCGCCAATAGGCAGCCAAAAAGCCGTCTGTGCAATTATGTGGAATTGGAACGGTCGAAACATATACCGGACCGAGCCATTTCTCATAGTCTGCCATCTGCGGCATTTGTCCTTCATCCAAAGTCACAAGTTCTGGAATATAGTCTGCAAGCCAGAACCCACGGAACGAAGGGTCATAGGTCAGAAATATAAGCTTTCCCCGCGTAACGCGACGCATCTCCATGACACCTTTTTCTTGGTCAGACCAATGGTGAATGGTGAGAACAGCCATCGAGGCATCGAAGGAACTGTTATCAAAGGGGAGGTTTTCAGCACTACCTTGAATGACAGTGGCGTTTGAAGAAGGCCGCTGTTGTATCATTTCAGCGGAAGGCTCTACAGCCGTGACCTGCCTGTCGGTAGGTTCATATGAACCAGCTCCCGCTCCAACATTTAAGACGGTTTGGGCCGTTCCTAGGGCGTCTTGAATCTTCCAGGCTATTCGGGTGTCGGGTTTTCGCAAGTCAGCGTAGTTCAGACCGATGGTATCGTATAACGCGTTCATATCACCAAGTGTCATGAGGAACCTGTTTTGTCAGTATCAAACGTCCGCTTGATTCTGCAACCCGGAAGCTTTCCGAAACTAAACAAATGCCAAATCTGGGCCATCAAAGGATGTCAGATCAAAATCAAATGAAGTCCGCTGAGTGGCTAATTGATGTGGCCGAGGAGTTATATCCAGACTCAAGACATAAAACGACCGGTCAGGATACTGACCCAGGACGGCCTACACAAGAAATAGTGTAGCGAGTCCCAGCACTGCGAAAAATCCGACCACATCGGTTACGGTGGTTAACGCGACCCCACCCGCCAGTGCCGGATCAATTCCCAGTCGCTCGATCAACATCGGTAACAGTACACCGGCGATTGCCGCGGCCATCATGTTAATGATCATGGCGAAGCCCACTATCAGGCCGAGTTCATAAGTCCCGAACCATAATGACGCGACGAGGGCCACCACCAACGCCCAGATCAAACCGTTGACGCTACCGACGAGAAATTCCTTGCGTAAAACATAGTTGGAATTGGCGCTGCTGATGGTTTTGGTGCCGAGCCCGCGTATGACCATGGTCAATGTTTGCGTGCCCGCATTACCTCCCATATTAGCGACGATAGGCATGAGAACCGCCAGGGCGACCATTTTTTCGATAGTGCCTTCAAACAGGCTGATGACAGACGAGGCGAGGAACGCCGTGAGCAGGTTGACCCCGAGCCAGACCGCGCGCTTCCTTGAACTTTCCGCCACCGGTTGGAAGATATCGTCTTCTTCATCAAGACCGGCGCGAACCATCACGTTGCGGTCAGCGTTTTCCTGAATAACGTCGACCACATCGTCAATAGTGATACGACCGAGCAGCACCTCGTTATCATCGACAACAGGCGCCGAGATCAGGTTATAACGCTGAAAGGCGTCAGCGACATCGCTGTCCGAGGTCATTGGCTTGAACATCACCGGCGTGTGATTAGCCACATCGGCTACGCGTTTGTCGTTATCCTCGGTGAGTAACGATGACAGGAACAACACACCGGTCAGTCGATTTTGTCGATCGACAACAAACAGCTTGTCGGTATATTCCGGCAACGATGCCTTAAGCCTCAGGTAGCGTTGTACCACGGCCAGGGTGATATCCGCGCGCGCCGTCACGGTATCGATATTCATCAATCCGCCAGCGGTGTCTTCCGGATACGAGATCAGCGCATCAAGGTCCTGCCGCGATTCCTTGTCGACGGTATACAGGAGGTCGGCGATAACTGCATCGGGCAACAGGGGAATGATGTCCGCGATGTCATCCATGTCCAGCATCTGCACAGCGCGAGAAAGCTCTGCGGTATCCATGTCGCTGATCAGGTCACGGCCAACGCCCTCGGCGACTTCTACCAGCGTTTCACCGCGCTTGCTGATATCGACGTTTTGCCAGACCAGGAGCCGCTGTTCCGGTGGCAGGCCTTCAAGGAGGTCGGCGATATCCGCCGGATGTAACCCGCCGACGAGTTGCTTCAATTCATCGTCGTAGCCTTCCTCGATTGCGGAAAGGATCAATGCTTGAATATCGGATTGTTCCAGTTGCGTCATCGGAGTCATCGCCTGGGGGTTCAGCGGGTGGTGCGCCGGCAATCATCGATACGATTGGTGGGCGCGGCTTTAGCTACGGTCGTGTCCGCTATCCTTTGTTGCTACCCGCTTTTAGCAGGCGCGATCATTACTTTTGAACAAAAATCCTGTAAAGCACGAACACTGCCGTAATCGTTACATATCATAACATCGTCACGTTACAATCGTTGCCAACAGGCGGTGAATGCTCATGCATGGTTATTTGCCAATTGAGCATTCAAACCGTGTATTCGACATTGATCCATTGTCCGCGTGTCAGCTTTTGAAGTATCCCGAGGGCGATATTGGTCGACGAGTGACTACAGGCTAGAATGCAGCCTATGACAGAATCAAAACATACTCTCAAGGTCGCCATTTCCTCGCGCGCCTTGTTCGATCTTGAGGAGAGTCATCGGGTGTTTACGGAGTCCGGTGTTGATGAATATTGTCGCTACCAGATCGAGCGTGAGAACGAACTGCTTGAACCTGGCGTCGCCTTCCCTTTGGTCAAGAAATTACTTGCACTCAATACGCTGCTTAAAGGACAGCGTCGTGTCGAGGTGGTATTGATCTCGCGTAATAGCGCCGACACCGGTTTGCGAATCTTCAACTCAATCAATCACTATCAGCTCGATATCACCCGGGCGGCGTTTTCCGGAGGTGAAAGTCCATATCGTTATGTGACGCCGTTCGATGCCAATCTGTTTCTCTCGTCCGATCCCGTGGATGTGGTCAGCGCGCTCGATGCCGGCATAGCCGCCGCTACAATATTGCCATCAAAAGTTGGGCACAACGTCGGTAACCAGTTGCGCATTGCCTTCGACGGCGATGCTGTTTTGTTCTCCGATGATGCCGAGCGTGTTTACCGCGAAAAAGGCCTTAAGGAATTCACCGACAGCGAAAAAACATCTGCGCATACGCCGTTGCCGGGTGGTCCTTTCAAAAACGTGCTGGCGGCGCTGCATGCCATTCAATCCGAACTGCCGGCTACTGAACCGCCGATCAGAACTGCATTGATCACAGCGCGTGCTGCGCCCGCTCATGAACGAGTTATACGCACCTTGCGCGCCTGGAAAATCCGTATCGACGAGGCTGTGTTTCTTGGTGGTCTGCCCAAGGGTCGGTTTCTTGAAACCTTTGGTGCCGACATTTTTTTCGACGATCAGAGCGGTCACTGCGATTCCAGTCGTGAGCATGTTCCAACGGGACATGTTCCACACGGTATTGCCAACTCGCCCGTGAAATCCAATGCCTGAAATGCAGGCGGTTACGCCGGCTAGTAAGAATCAATTAAACCCGGAGAAAAATTAATGCAGGACTACGCCATAGCGCCGTCCATACTGTCGGCAGATTTCGCCCGTCTTGGCGAGGAGGTCGACAACGTACTCAAGGCCGGCGCCGACATTGTTCATTTCGATGTCATGGATAATCACTACGTCCCTAATCTGACGATTGGTCCATTGGTTTGCGAAGCATTGCGTAAGCATGGTGTGACGGCGCCAATTGATGTCCACCTGATGGTCAAGCCGGTGGACAGGATCATCCCCGACTTCGCTGCCGCGGGCGCCACATACATAACATTTCACCCGGAAGCGAGCGAACATATAGACCGAACGCTGCAACTTGTTCACGAGTCTGGCTGCATGGCGGGCCTGGTATTTAACCCAGCAACATCCCTTTCGTACCTTGACTTCGTCATGGACAAGATCGACATGATCCTGCTGATGTCAGTCAACCCCGGCTTCGGCGGGCAGAGTTTCATCGAGTACGTACTCGACAAATTACGCGATGCCCGCCGCCGTATCGATGCGAGTGGGCGTGATATTCGCCTGGAAATCGATGGCGGCGTAAAAATCGATAACATCCGTCGAATTGCCGAGGCCGGTGCCGACACTTTCGTTGCCGGTTCGGCCATATTCAATACCGACGATTACACAAAAACCATAAATACAATGCGTGCAGAACTAGCTGCTGCAAAACCTTGCTCATGACGAATCAACCTCTTACCACGACGTTGCCGACAGAGGCGATAAAACGGCGCTGGCCGGCGGTACTGATCGACCTCGATGGCACGCTAGTGGATTCGGTTCCGGATCTGGCTATCAGCATCAACCTGATGCGTGCCGATCTCGGCTTGCCGTCTCAGGATGAAGGGCTGCTTCGAACGTTTGTTGGCAACGGCGTGTGGCGGTTGGTTGAACGATCCCTTGCCGGTACTATTGATGGTCTTGTTGATGATAAGCGGGTGGAGGAAGCCTACCCGCTATTCCTTAATCACTATCGTGATCATCTGTGCGACAAAAGCGTTTGTTATCCGGGAGTGAATGCGGGGCTGGAGCGTATGTCGCGAGGCGGTATCATGCTTGCCTGTGTGACCAACAAACCGGAATCGTTCAGCCACCAACTTCTCGAACAACTTGGAATTCGGCACTATTTTTGTTCACTCGTGGGCGGCGATACCCTCACTGATAAAAAGCCGCATCCGGAGCCGTTACGGCATGCTGCCAGAGGCTTGGGGTTTGCAGTAGAGAGCTGCATCCTCGTCGGCGACTCAGCAAGCGACATCAAGGCGGCCCGTGCAGCAGGATGCGACAGTATTTGTGTATCCTACGGATACAATCAGGGGGTCGATCTTGAATCGCTAAAACCCACTTACCTTGTTGATAAATTCGCTGCTGCGGTTGATGAAGTGCTGCGGCTCGACGGTATGCAATCTTGAAGTACGAATCAGCAGAGTCTCAAGTCTTCAAATGAGACTGTTGTTGAATACTTCTGCGATCGCCCCGGACGATATGTCCGGGGCATGCGATAATCACCGACCATTTGAATGATCGCCAAAAGGACGCGTTTTAAATGATTATCGATCAGCAGCAGTTTGATCAGTATAAAGCCCAGGGGTACAACAGGATTCCAGTGGTGCGTGAAGTGCTCGCCGATCTGGATACGCCGGTCAGCACCTATCTGAAGCTCGCCAACGGCCCGTATTCCTACCTGTTCGAGTCTGTGCAGGGTGGTGAGAAATGGGGTCGGTATTCCATTATCGGACTGCCCTGTGAGACGCGTATACGCGTTAACAAAAACTCGTTTCGAATCGAGCGCAACGACGAGATCATTCTCGACAAGACCACGGATGACCCGCTGGCTGAGATAACCGCGCTGCGGCGTCAGTTCAAGGTGCCGGCAATCCCGGGTATCCCGCGCTTCGTTGGCGGTCTGGTTGGGTACTTCGGTTATGACACGGTTCGCTACATCGAAACGCAACTGGGCGATAGCGACAAGCATGATCCCATCGGTGCGGCGGATATATTGCTGATGCTGTCCGAGGAGGTAGTGGTATTCGACACCCTGCGTGGGCGGCTGTATGTCATCGTTCATGCCGATACCGAGAATGACGATGCCTTCGAGCGTGCGACTGAACGGGTCAACGACATCATCGATCAACTTGGCGCGGCATTCGAGGCACCCAAGCGAGTCAACGCAGGTCCTGCTGTGGATGAGTCCGAGTTTATATCCTCCATGGGTCGCGAGGACTTCGAGGACGCGGTCGAACGTTGCCGTGAATATATTCACAACGGCGACATCTTCCAGGTAGTGTTATCGCAGCGGTTGAGCGTTCCATTCAAGGCGCCACCACTCGATTTATATCGTGCCCTGCGCACGGTTAATCCATCGCCGTATATGTACTATCTCAATCTCGGCGATATTCACGTAGCGGGTTCATCACCAGAAATACTGGTGAGGCTGGAAAATAATGAAGTCACGGTGCGGCCGATTGCCGGTACCCGCCGGCGCGGTTACGATGAGGCTGAAGACCTTCGCATGGTGCAAGATCTGATGTCCGACCCCAAGGAACTGGCGGAACATCTGATGCTGGTAGATCTTGGACGCAATGACGTCGGTCGGGTCGCCGAGATTGGTACCGTTAAATTAACCGAGAAAATGCAAGTCGAGAAATATTCTCATGTCATGCATATCGTCTCAAACGTCACTGGCAAACTTGCGCCAGGACTCGATGCCAGTGACGTATTGCGAGCATGTTTTCCGGCAGGCACGGTGTCCGGTGCGCCCAAGGTGCGGGCCATGGAAATTATCGACGAGTTCGAACCGCAAAAAAGGGGAATCTACTCGGGTGCTGTGGGTTACATCGGATGGAACGGTAACATGGATACTGCCATCGCCATACGTACCGCGGTCATCAAGGACGGCATACTGCATATTCAGGCGGGTGCGGGGATTGTCGCGGATTCGGTGCCGAGCCTCGAATGGGCAGAAACCATGAACAAGGGGCGCGCCGTATTCAAGGCAGTGTCCATGGCCTGTACCGGATTGGATGGTGCAGGGGTGGAATTTTAACTCCCTGATCTATCACCAGGGATGAATATGGGTCATTGCATACGCATTGAATATCCGCTTGGTACGCTACCCGTGACAACCTGTAGCCATTTGAATTTTTCAATTTGATTATCAACCCTTCAGGCATTTGTCTGAGTAAACCAAAGGAGATATAAATCATGTATGAAACGCCGCATGCTTTACTGAAGTCATGGATGGAAGGAGTTAACTCAGGCAACATCGAAGGTACCCTGTCACTATATAGCGACGAAGCTGTTCTTCTACCAACCTTTTCCAATCGAACACTTTCCACCCCACAAGCCATTCGCGACTATTTTGTTCAACTCGGCCAGCGCCCCGGTCTCAGTGTTGAACTCCATACCCGTACGTTGGCTGTGCATGATTTCAATTCGAAGATCTATGCACTCAGCGGTATTTACCTGTGGCGTTTCGAGGTCGATGACGAACTGTTGAGTTTCGAAGCGCGTTTTTCCTTTGTGATCGATATCAGTCTCAATGCCCCCATCGTTCATCATCATTCATCGCAGCTACCACGGATGATCTGATCTGATCGTAGCGCACGTTCAAAGTTAAGGATCGGTTATACCGGAACTCGCCAGGCGGATATTGCTCCTGGCGAGTTCGGAACCGGGGCAATTGCTGGTGGCGGGTTCGAAACCGCCATAATCTGGCGATGCATCGGGCGATTTATCTGTTCATAAACGGCTGAAATTCAGCCTGTTTGATCAAATTTGCCGATCAGATTCGATAAATTGTGAGGGATATAAAAATTGTAATTTGACAAATGTATGCGCATACATGCTATTGTAAGCGCATACATTACATAAATTCGTCCTTAAGAGACGATAAGCCGAGATGGCAGGAGGACTAGCCACGGTGATCATCAGGACGCTTCAATGAAGCGGCTTAACGAAGATGCGGTTCGACGCATGCCAAGCCAGGCCGATATCGCGGCAGCGGCACGCGTGTCCACAGCAACCGTGTCACGCGTGGTCAATAATTCCAAGCTGGTCAGGCCAGAAGTGCGTGATCGGGTGCGTGCCGAAATGGAGCGCCTGGGCTACTTTACCCATGGTGCAGCCCGCGCACTCGCATACAACAAATCCTGGACCATTGGCGCCGTTATACCAACCCTTAACAGCGATTTATTCGCTCGTAGTATTGATGCGCTGATGAGACGCCTGCGGGAGATGGATTATTCCCTGATGGTGGTATCGTCTGACTATTCACTCGATGACGAAACATTCTTAATTAAACGTCTGCTTGAGCGAGGCGTGGATGGGATATTTCTGGTGGGTGGGGAACGACTACCGCAGAGTCAGAAGCTGCTTAAACTATCCCATCGTCCGTATATTGAATCCTATATAACAGATGTTCCCGGCAATAAGCGCGCCATTGGTTTCAATAATGCGAAAGCCTGCTCCGCCCTTGTGGAACACCTCGTTGAGCTTGGCCATCGCCGCATCGGTATGCTCGCCGGAATCACTCGCTACAACGACCGTGCCCGTAAACGCCTGGAGGGATTTCGGCAGTCGATGAGCCTTCACGGGTTACCTGTTGCGGATCATCATGTCAGGGAAGTCAATTACGATATCGATGAAGCACGCCGGGAATTCTCGCTGTTTCTTGAAGATAACGATCCGCCGACGGCGCTGGTATGCGGGAATGATCTGATCGCCATGGGAGCGCTGATCGAAGCCAATGCCCGCGGCATTGATATTCCCCGATGCATGTCGATTGTGGGAATCGATAATCACCCGTTGTCACGACATTCGAATCCACCGCTTACCACCATAGATATTCCCGCAATCCAGATCGGCATCCGTTCGGCCGAAGCATTGGTTGCTGCAATCGAAACCGGTGCTCCGGTCAATCGGCACGATCTTGAGGCGCCACTGATTATTCGCGAAACGACATCGTCACCGGCATCAAGTCAGTGAGGCAACTAAATGAAGTATTTTGAACAGACAGTTTTACTACACGAAATTTACAAGAGTTGAAATTTACAAGAGTTATGGGTTTTAAGAGATGTTTTATTTGCAGGTTTTAGAAAGTCCCGACACGGCATTGCCGTGGTGTTCTGTTGACCGCAAGTTGTAAACAGGAACTGCCTGCACGTAGTTGAAGGAATACCCTTTAGTTACGTTTTGGGATACGTACAAGCCAACCACACAGCGAACGAGGAGTTCAGCATGAAACTTAAAATTGATTGGAAATCGAAGGATGCAAAAGAGGTAAAGGAAGTCGAGAACGAAAAGCGTCGTCGCTTTTTCGAGTTGTCCGGCAAGTATGGATTCACTGCCGCACTGGCCGCTGCAGGCGCCGGTACATTGCTTAGTCCGGAAGCTTCCGCGCAAACCGCACGCGATGAGAAAGAACGTGAGGATGCGGCAAAATACCAGGCGATTATCGCAACCGCTTATCGACTCGAACAGCAGATCGGTCTTCCCTACGCTGTATCCGAAACCAAGAACAATATTCAAAACATGACCAACGGCAAGGTATATGTAAAGGTTGCCGCGAACAAGGTATTAGGCGGCGGTACCGAGCTTGCCAAGAAAACCCAAGCCAACACTATCCAGATTGGTCAGCATTCGATTTCCAACCTCGCACCTTATGCCAAGGAAGTCGATCTTATCAACCTGCCATACTGGTGCGCCGATAATCAGCAGTTCAACAACCTGGTGCATTCCGATGCGTGGAAGGACCTCGTTGAAAAACCGGCTGCTGAAAATGGTTACAAAATATTCTCCTACCTGACATTCGATCCGCGTACTACCTCTGTCGGCGCCAAGTTCGATGAACCGATTCGCGTGCCGAGCGACCTCAAGGGCGTGAAGTTCCGCGTTCCAGGTTCGAAGATACTGGCGCAGCTTTATACACTTCTCGGTGCCAACCCGACTCCGATTGCATGGGGCGAAACGGCGCCTGCAATCAAGTCCGGCGTGGCTGATGCACTTGACCCATCCATCGAAGGACTCTGGGTGTTCGGATTTGGTGACATCCTCAACTGGGTAACCTTTTCAGCGCCGGTTCCTGACGGCAATGTGCTGACCATGTCCAAGACCTGGTTTGACAGCCTCGATTCGGAAACTCAGGAGCAGATCGACTTCGCTGCTGATGTCACTACCCGTCAACAGCTCGCCAGCGTGCCGGCCGCTCGTGCCTATGTCATGGCCGATATGGCTAAGGCGGGTGTGCAGTACTACGTGCCTACGGCTGATGAACGTGCACAGTGGGTGGAAGCCGCTGGTCATCAACGAAGCGAATGGGATCCGTTCAAGGTGGAATTGGCTGGCTCGAAGAAAAACTTTGATCGGTTGGTGGAAGCTGCGAATACATTCGCCGGGTATTACGTACACGATCTGAAGGCGTAACTTAATCTGGCCGGATCGCGGGTAACCGCGATCCGGCATTGTTTTTGAATCGACATCGGTACGCAACCCATGAAACTGATCCGATTTCTGGATAAGAACGGCGAGAAGATTCTTTCCCTGTGGCTGTATCTTTTTATCGTCGTGGTTATCTTCAATGAAGTACTAAGACGGTTTGTGCTGTCTTACTCCTCTCTTTGGGGTGAGGAAACAGCACGTTATTCATTTATCTATATGGTCTGGATCGGCGCTTCAATGGCGGTCAAGGATCGATTGCACATACGCATATCGATCATTATCGACCACTTCGGTAATCGCATGCAGAATTTCTTCAGCGCGCTGGCATCGTTGCTTGGTGTTGCTCTGGCTGTCATTGCATTCCGCTATTCCATGGAGCCATTTCTGTTGTCGATAAAGTACCAGTCCGTCACTGATGGTCTGCGAATTGTTCAGGCCTGGTATTTGTTTGCTGTACCGTTCGGATTCACGTTGATCACCATACGGTTATGCCAGGCGTTGATGGAGGATGTTCACCGCATGGTGCGCAACCAGCCGCCGAAACTTCGTGAAAAACTGTTTTCGTAGGAGGTACCGTGTACCAGTACGCCAGCACTTATTCCGAATATGCATTGACACCAGAGATCATCATGTCCCTGATTGGGCTGGTGGTTATGTTTCTGTTGGGCATACCCATCTGGATATCGCTTGGGATATCCGCATTTGCACTTTTATATTTTTCGCAGGTTATACCGTTAAGCCTGATCGGTGAGAGTCTGTTTGCAGGACTCGATGCCTTTCCGTTGATCGCTGTTCCGTTGTTTATACTGACGGGCGATGCACTGGTCAGAACAGGGTTATCCAATAAGCTTCTTGATGTTGCAGAAGCTCTGATGGGGTGGGTTCAAAGTGGTTTTGGTAGCTCGACCGTGCTTGGCTGCGGGTTCTTTTCCTGTATTTCCGGATCCGATGCGGCAGGTGCCGCCGCCATGGGACGCATCGCTACTGGCCGACTGGTTGAGAAAGGTTATCCATTGCCTTACGCCGCGGCACTGGTGGCCTCTGGTTCATGTACCGGGATACTGATACCGCCGTCGATCGGCTACATCATTATCGGCCTGGTACTCGGTATCTCTGCGTCGACGTTGTTCATCGCCGCAATTATTCCAGGCGTACTGGTATTGATATCGATTATGGTCGCCAATGTGACGATGAATCGAATCATGGGTTATGAGGAAAGCACGCAGAAGTTCAGCGCTCGCCATCTTGCACTGACTGTTTACGATGCAAAATATGCGTTATTGATTCCGTTTCTGATTCTGGGTGGAATTTATTCCGGCATCTTTACGCCGACAGAGGCGGCAGGTGTCGCGGTGGTATTGATCATTACCATTGGGCTTACGAAAAAGACGATAACCTGGAGCGATGTTCCAGACATGTTGTTGTCATCGGTGAAAGTAAACGGCGTTATTGTGCCAATTATCGCTTTGTCACTTCCCATGGCTCAGGCGTTGTCATTGCTGCAAATTCCACAGACTCTGGTTGCAGATCTGACATCAATATCAGATAGCCCGGTATTCATTATCGGAATCATGATTGTTATCTTCATGATGGCCGGCGCCTTCATGGAAGCGACACCGAACATAGTAATTTTCGGTCCTTTGCTATTGCCGCTGGCTCTTCAGATTGGCATGAACGAAATTCACTTCTCGATATTCATGCTGACCACTTTGGGTCTTGGGTTCATTACACCGCCACTTGGTCTGAATCTTTTCGTGCTGTCAGCGATAACCGGGGCATCGTCCATGAGCATTTCCTATCGAGCCATCCCTTTCATGGTAAGTATGCTATTGGTGGCGATCATGATTGCCGCTTTTCCTCAGTTATCGTTGTTCTTTCTTAATTAGTTGGTTAAACAATTTTCTGGCATTCCGCCATGCCTCGTCTCTTGATGGCATGGCGGTTGTCTTGATCTGACATAGATCGGTTTTCGATAAATCCTTGACTACATACCTGACATGTTGACCAAACCTTTACATACAGAAACACCCTGGCTTCGAATCGAAGTTGACGAAAGTGATCGCGCCCTCATTGGATCAGCGACCTGTCGAAAGATGCTTGAACAGATGTTGATCATCCGAACATTTGAAGAGAAGCTGCTTGAGATGGCAAAAGAGGGCATTCTTCATGGACCCGCACATTCGAGCATCGGCCAGGAAGCCGTTGCGGTAGGTTGCATGTTGTCGCTTGGGTCATCTGACAAGATCAACGGCACTCACAGAATGCACCACCAGTTTCTTGCCAAGGTGCTTAACCACGTTACCGCAAAAGACTACGATCCGGCTACGGATGAATTCAGTCCCGAAATGCAGGATGTGGTCATGCGTACCCTTGCGGAAATACTGGGTTTGTCGCCTGGGTTTACGGGTGGTCGGGGTGGCTCCATGCACTTGAAATGGGATGCCTGCGGGGTATTCGGTTCTAATGCGATTGTTGGTGGAAATCCGCCTCATGCGGTGGGATACGCCATGGCAGAAAAACTTCGTGGCAGTAATAATATTGCCGTAACGTTTTTCGGTGATGGCGCCATACAAAACGGCTCGTCTTACGAGTCGATGAATCTTGCTGCACTATACAACCTGCCGGTCGTATTCGTTTGCGAAAATAATCTCTATGCGGTTTCAACGCATGTTCGTGAACAAACACGTGAGCAACGTTTGTCTGCCCGTGGGTTAGGATTGGGTGTGCCTGGACTTGAAGTCGATGGCATGAACCCGGTAGCGATGCATGCGGCCATGTCCTGGGCGAAAGATCAGATCAGCAATAAAGCTGGACCCGTTTTAATCGAGGCGCTTACCTATCGATTTTTTCATCAGTCGGGTCCACTGACAGGAAGTGCATTCGGTTATCGGGATAAAGACGAGGAACAGCAATGGAACGATCGCGATCCTTTGAAAAACTTTCCTGAAACGCTGGTAGATTCTGGTGTTATTGACGAAGGGGATGTGGCCCGCTATCGGCAACGTGCTGCCGATATTGTTGACACTGCGATATCCGCATTGGTTGAAGACGCTGCCGATACAAAATCGCGCAGGATCATTCCTTCGCTGTGGCCGTCGAAGGATACTGTCGAGCATGGCATTCGAGGTGATCTTGAAGAACTCTCGAATGTATCGGTGCGTGAGGTCGAGGACACCGATCCCAAGCAGACGAAGACGATGAAATATATCGAAGCCGTATCTCTGGCCGCACGTAACGCGATGGAGCACGATGATTCGATTATCATTTTAGGTGAAGATGTTCACCGGCTTCGCGGGGGTACTTCCGGTGCTACCCGTGGCATTGCCGAGAAGTTTCCGGATCGATTGATTGCTACTCCCATCTGTGAAAATGGTTTTACCGGATTGGGTGTTGGTGCGGCCCTCAACGGCCTGCGGCCGATTGTTGAGATCATGTATCCCGATTTCGCACTGGTAGCGGCTGATCAGTTGTTCAATCAGGCCGGCAAAGTGCGTCACATGTTCGGTGGCGACCATCCGCTACCGTTGGTGGTTCGTAGCAGAGTGTCTGCTGGAACGGGCTACGGTTCGCAGCATTCCATGGACTCGCTTGGTTTGTTTGCCTTGTATCCCGGTTGGCGAATCGTCGCGCCTTCGACTCCATACGATTACGTCGGTCTGTTTAATGCGGCCATTCGCTGTAATGACCCGGTTCTTGTTATCGAGTATCAGAACCTGTTCCAGAATACCGGGCCGGTACCTGTTGATGATCTTGACTATATTATTCCCTTTGGCAGCGCCAAGGTGGTTCGTGAGGGTAGCGATTGCACGGTACTTACCTATGCCGGCGTACTCCCCATGACGCTTGAAGCGATTGAATCAAGTGGTGTCGACGCTGAAGTTATAGATCTTCGCACACTCGATCCCATGGGCATTGATTGGCAAACCATTGGTGCGAGTATTCGCAAAACCAATCGATTGGTCGTTTCCGAACAGACCACTCGTGGCACCTCACTTGGCGCGCATATCGTCAAGGCGGTACAGGAACAATTTTTCGATTGGCTTGATGCCGAGATCGTTCACGTATCCGGTGCTCATTCATCGCCTGTGGTTTCAAAAGTTCTCGAACAAGCAGCGCTTGCCGGTCCAGCGGAGATTGTCGTTGGATTGAAGCAGGTGATGCTGTAACGAACCCTTTTATTTGAATGAGGAATTAATGTGAGTTCAACAAACTCTGCGCTGCTCGATGACCTCATCGTCCGACCGCACCACACGGCGCTGTGTATAGAGAACTTCGATGCGGCACAATCATTTTTTTGTGACGTCCTCGGTATGCGTGTAGAAAACGAAGCCGATCAACGGGACGAAGAAGGTCTTGGTATCGTCACCGGATTGCCCGGTGCGGTTGTACGCTGGGCAATGTTGGAACGTAACGGATATCGGTTGGAATTATTCAAGTACTACCAACCCGAAGGACGTACCGTAAATATCCGCCAATGCGATCGGGGGCTGACTCACATTGCTTTTGAAGTATCCGATGTCGACGATGCATGCTGGCGGGTTCGAAATGCAGGTCACGAGACTTACTCGGATCCGCAGAATTTGCGTGGCGGTGCAACACGACCTGTCTATGTTAAAGGTCCTGAAGGCATCGTGGTTGAACTCATCGAGTTTCGACAATGAGCACCGCAGAATTTGCCGGGCGGCGTGTGATCATTACCGGTGGCGCCAGTGGTATCGGTGCCGCTGTCGCTAAACGTCTTGTAAGTCACGGTGCTTACGTTTATCTCCTGGATGTGAATGCGACGGGTGTCGAATCCACCGCTACTGCGTTCGGTGATCAGGCAGGTTTCGGAGTATGCAATGTAACCAGTGAGGATGACTTTATTCGAGTCTTCAAAGAAGTACGCGGTGAAGGCATTATCGATGGATTGGTGTGTTGTGCGGGTTGTCCCGATTTGCCTGTCCCCGCTGAGAATTATTCTCTCGATAACTTTAACCGTGTAATCGATTCACACCTGAATGGAACATTTATCGCCTGTCGGACTGTCGGTGCATCGATGATCGAAGATGGCGGTGGTGCCATCGTTAATATTGCATCGGTACTATCGTTTAACTCGGGCCCGGTCATGGGTTACGCTGCCGCCAAGGCGGCGATAGTCAATTTAACGTCCTCGTTTGCGGTGCAATGGGCTGCCCGTAACGTTCGCGTTAATGCAGTGGCGCCGGGCTGGACCGATACGCCTTTTCTAAAGCCGAAGGAACGAAACGGAGAACGTGATTTCACGCCAATAAAACAAGCAACACCGCTTGGCCGGTTATTGTCGCCGAGTGAGATAGCCGAGGTGATTGCATTCCTGCTTTCACCAAAATCAAGTGCCATTGTCGGCACCACAGTGGCTTGTGATGGCGGTGTGATTGCCGGCGCCGGGTGGCCTCCTTATGGTGGTATACCCGCCTGATCGTCATTGGGTTCGTAGCACCTTATTAAAAGCCAGGGGTAATTGATAAATGTTGAATGTAGGCTTCATTGGGCTGGGTGTCATGGGCTCACCTATGGCTCGACACATCGCCGAGGCGGGACATTCACTTCGCGTCTACGATATCGACTCAAACATTCGGCAGACTTTCGCTAATCTTACTAACTGCACTGTTGCTGCAACACCGGCGCAGGCGGCTGACGATGTTGATTATCTGATTACCATGCTTCCGGAAACCAAACACGTAGTTGACGTTCTGTTTGGCGAAGATGGCGCGGTAGAGCACCTTGCCGATAACGCGCTCGTGATTGAAATGAGTACCGGTGATGCCACCGCAACACCGGACATCGCCGGGCGATTGCGTCGCAAAGGTTTTCGCATGATCGACGTGCCGGTCGGTCGAACTCCGGTAGACGCTCACGCCGGTACGCTTCTGGCGCTGGTGGGAGCCGAGCCCGCAGAGCTTGAAGAGGTCAAACCGCTCTTACTTTGTTTCTGTGATGAGATCGTTCATGCAGGCCCGCCCGGAAGCGGGATAAAGCTCAAGCTGGTTAATAACTATATGACCATGATCGGCATGGTGATGACGTCGGAAACCCTGATGCTGGCCGAGAAAGTCGGACTCGATCGGGATACGGTTGTTCATGTACTGCAGAACACGGTGGCAGGACGAGGCCAGATTAACGTTAATTTTCCACGTAAAGTGCTTGCCGGCGATATCACACCGGATTTTCCATTGCGTCTCGGTTTGAAAGACCTGTCGCTGGCCCTTGATCTGGCACGTTCTGTCGGCGCGCCGCTGATGCTCGGTGGTGTTTCCCGGGAACTTTTTTCCCTGGCCCGTTCCCTGGGACGCGAAAACCAGGATTGCACAGCCATGCTGTTGTTGCTTGAAGACCTGGCCCGTTGTCAAACGGGCTCTGCCGATAACGGCTGATTCGTCCAATCAATACTCCACTGATTACCACTATCACTGATTACGTATGAGTTACCAAACAGAATTTCTACTACCAAGCCTCGGCGATGGCGATGGCGGCGGCCGACTGATCAACTGGCTTAAACAACCTGGAGAGTCTTTCAGTAAAAACGATACTTTGCTTGAAGTTGAAACCGACAAGGCGGTGGTTGAAGTACCTGCCAGCGAAGATGGCGTGCTACTGGAACAACTTGTCGAAATCGATGCACTGATCGAGCTTGGTGAGCGGGTTGCCCGTGTTGAATACCAGGGCGAAGCGCCACAGGTGCTGGAAACCTCATCAGTCGATGACGAGTCCGAAGAATCATCAACCGAGTCCACATCCACGCAATCGGGTGATACCCAAACTCGCGATACATCAAATGATACTGCATCGGTGCGAAACGACGCAGAGCGTGTTTTTGCAACTCCCTTTGCACGCAAGGTTGCCAGAGAGAACGGTATAGATCTTGCCTCACTAAAAGGGTCCGGTAAGAACGGACGTATTGTGGGGAGCGACGTCGAGCGTGCCGATAGCTCGCCGGGCAGTCGTCCGAGTACAGGGTCCATGGAGTTTCGTGAGCGGATGATTGCTGTTCACAATGCGGAGATGTTTGTTAAATCCTGGATGCCCGTGAATCCACGATCCGGTTCCACTGTTGTGCTGATACATGGCCTGTTCGCTGACAGTGATGCGTGGACAGCTAATGCGTCGGTGCTGGCACGAAACGATATTCCCGTCATGGCGATCGATCTGCCATGCCATGGTCGTACCACGTTAGATGTCGAAACATTTGACGACGTGGTTCTAGCGGTAGTTGAGGCAGTCGAATTGCTGGTCGACGGGCCGGTCACATTGATTGGACACTCTTTTGGGGCGGCTGTCGCGGCCCGTGCTGCCCGCTCGCCCAATCTCGAATTGAATGCTCTCGGGTTGATTGCGCCATTGGGGTTGGGTACACACATCAATCAATCATTTATCGATGGGATGACGGGTGCCAGAACCCTTGACGCACTTCGTCGTGAAATGCGTAAGCTCACCCTGAGCGGACAACCGGTTGGCGAAGCATTCCTTGTAGCTCTGAAGAATCAACTGATGAGTCGTGCACAGGCTCTCACGGCACTGTGTCGTTCGGTTGCCATAAATGGCGTGCAGCAAGTGGACATTGTCAGTGATCTCGATGAGATTGGCCAATTGGCGAGCATCATTCATGGACGTTGCGACGAAATTATTCCATGGCAGCAGGTACTGGTGGCACCGCCAAGGGTTGCGCTTCACCTGGTGCCCAATGCCGGTCATATGCCGCAATGGGAATCAAGCAAACTGGTCACTGACCTGTTGGTAGCCAGTACGGCATCGAGATAAATCGCAGGATGCGAACCCAGCGCATCTGAATTATATTGGACCGGTCGAATCAGGCATATTTGCCTGCCGGAACCCATGAGGATATATGAATGAGACGTTTCCTGAAACCGCTTTCCGCGTTGTTGTTGCTTGCCTATGTTATCGATTTACTACTCAAGAAGTTTTTCTTGAATGGCTTCTATGGGGCTTATGCATTTCCCGAAGTCGCGTCCTACCTGTGCCTGTTTTTTTCTGTCGGGCTGTTTCTGCTTTCGATTATCCGGGTTGAAGATGAAAATGACGATGAGGAAACGTGAACTTGTTATGAGCCCGTTTCCAGACATCCGTATGTGATTCAGGATGCTTTAAAATCGGTGAACGAAACAGCATAAAGACACACTAGTGGCAGATAAACAAACTATCAATGCCGGGATTTGTATCGCAGGTGGTGGCCCGGCGGGAATGGTTCTTGGCTATTTGCTGGCTCGTTCCGGTGCTGATGTTGTGGTGTTGGAAAAACATTCGGATTTTCTTCGGGATTTTCGAGGCGATACGGTGCATCCGTCGACTTTGCAGGTATTGCAGGAATGTGGATTGCTTGAAACCTTTGATCGCATACCCCAGCAAAAAGTACAGCACCTGACTGTCCGCATTGGATCCGATGTCCAGTCTGTAATCGATTTCCAGGGCCTGAAGCCGTTTAACTATCTCGCCTTCGTGCCACAGTGGGACTTTCTCGACATGCTTGCTGACGAATGCGGGCAGTACCATAATTTTACGCTCCTCATGGAGCATGAAGTCACCGATCTGATTGTCGACAACAATCGGGTAAAAGGTGTCAAGGCGGCCCACCCAACCGGCGTCCTTTCTGTATATGCCAACCTGGTTGTCGGTTGTGATGGGCGGGACTCGGTGGTAAGGCGGTGTACCGGCCTGAAAGTAATCGACCTGGGTGCGCCAATGGATGCATTGTGGTTCAAGCTCCCGCGCACGCCTGATGATCTGGATGACACCTTTGCGATTCTGGGCGCGGGTAATATGATGGTGTTGTTGAACAGGAACGAATATTGGCAAGTGGCTTACGTCGTCCCGAAAGGAAGTGATTCAAGCCTCCGTGAACGATCCATTGCCGAATTTCGTGATTCAATTGTCAGTCTCGCACCGTTCCTTGAAAAGGATGCGGGGTCACTTGAATCCTGGGATGAGGTCAAGACCCTCGTGGTTAAAGTAAACCGGCTGAAACAATGGTGCAAAGAAGGGGTGTTGTTAATCGGCGATGCCGCACACGCCATGTCGCCAATTGGCGGCGTGGGCATCAATCTGGCAGTACAAGATGCGGTCGCCGCTGCAAATATCATTGCCGGTGCGATGAAACAGGGGGCGCCTATTGATGTGAAGTTGCTTCGTCAGGTTCAGGGTCGTCGTGAAATGCCGACGAAACTGATCCAGTGGATGCAAACTACCCTTCAAAAACGCGTGGTGTCGAATACCCTCGAGAAAGTGAATCGGCCACCCGAAATACCTGCCGTGTTACGTTGGTTACTGCATTTCCGGTGGATCAGAAACATACCGGCCAGGATAATCGGCTATGGTTTTCGCCGTGAGCATGCGAATGTTAAAAACTTCCTCTGAGAAGTATGTATTTTAGGGGATGTCGATTTAAATGGGCCTTAAAAAATGAATCTGGATAACACGTTTGCTGTATTAAAACCGGATCTGTCTGTTGAACCGGTGGTAGTTTCACCAACAATTTATGCGGACCTGGATGCGAACTTCGATCATTTCAAATCACATGTGCTTGTCTCTACACATGAGTTCGATTCTGATTGGGGAATGTGGGAAAAACATCCCGCCGGGGATGAAATCGTCATGCTCTTGTCAGGATCGGCGCAAATGGTGCTGGAAACCGATTCGGGTAGTGAGGTCGTCAAGCTCGATACGCCCAACACCTATACGATAATTCCTCGCAATACCTGGCATACCGCGCGGGTCTCGGCGCCAACTCGAATGTTGTTCATCACGCCAGGGGACGGTACCGAACATCGGCCACTACGGCCGGGCACTGAATAAGTGGCACTTGATAAGTAATCGGGAATAATGCGTAGCGAACAAGATTTGTTTTATGGTTTACGTCCCTGATGGTCCAATTGATCCATAATCGGAAACTCTCCCTGTCGTCGTTCTCAATATTCGGGTGGTTTGAAAATAATCTTCCAATATTCAAACGGGCCTTCCAGATTGGAAGAATGACAGGTTTCATGTTACGTCTTCCCCCGATCAACACCAATGAGAGACAATAGGTTATTGTTTTGACCGATCGCTCAAGAGTGAGTCGCGCCGGGTACTGCTGTATCCCAAGGCGTGATCTTCACTTTTCAATGATAATTCAGTTACGCACGCGGAAAATCAGGATTTCGACACCATGCTGCTCATGATAGATAACTATGACTCGTTCACCTACAACCTGGTGCAGTACTTTGGAGAATTGGGTTCACAAGTCAATGTGTTTCGCAACGATCAGATCAGTATCGATGAAGTGGAGTCTCTGACTCCGGAACGGATTTGCATATCGCCTGGTCCTTGCACACCCAATGAGGCGGGCATTTCAGTGGATCTGGTTTCGCGGTTTGGTTCGCGAATACCGCTACTCGGCGTTTGCCTTGGCCACCAGAGCATCGCCCAGGCCTATGGCGGTGAAATCGTCCGTGCCAGGACTTTGATGCATGGCAAGACATCGATGATTCATCATGATGGCAGCGGGGTTTTCAAAGGCCTGTCGAATCCCTTCCAGGCGACGCGCTATCACTCGTTAGTGGCAGATCGCGACGCACTGCCCGATTCACTCAAGATCAATGCCTGGACGGATGATGACGAGATTATGGGAATCCGGCATGAGGAGTTTCCGGTGCATGGCGTGCAGTTTCATCCCGAATCGATTCTCACTCAACACGGTCATACCCTTCTGAAGAACTTTCTGGAGATTTGATCGTGACACCTGTCGATACCCCCGACATCCTCGTCAGGATTCTTGAACACAAGCGTAGCGAAGTCGATGCGGCGCGGCGATTGGTGAGTGTGGATGAATTGCTTGCACAAATAAACGACTTGCCACCCGCCAGAGGCTTTCATCGCGCACTTGATACACGGGTTGCCAGCGGTAAGGCAGCGGTCATTGCCGAGATTAAAAAAGCCTCTCCGAGCAAAGGGGTCATTCGTGACGATTTTGATCCGGTCAAGATTGCCGGGCAGTACGCCAAAGGTAGCGCGACCTGTCTGTCGGTGCTGACCGATGAGAAATATTTTATGGGCTCGCCGCGTTATCTTGAGGCAGTCCGGGAGGCAGTCGATTTGCCTGTTTTGCGCAAGGACTTCATGATCGATCCATACCAGGTGATGGAAGCACGCACGCTGGGGGCGGACTGCATTTTACTGATTGTCGCGGCACTTGAAGATGCACTCATGGCTGATCTGGCAGCGCTTGCAGTGGAGCTAGGCATGGATGTGCTGGTAGAGGTCCACGACATTGCCGAGTTGACCCGGGCACTTGAAATCGATTCACCATTGATTGGAATCAATAATCGCAATCTCAGGAATTTCGAGACGCGACTTGAAACCACACTCGAGCTGTTGCCGGCGGTTCCAGCATCTCGCCTGGTCGTCACCGAAAGCGGCATACACAGCGGAGCAGACGTGCGATTGATGCGGGAAAATGGGGTAAACTGTTTTCTCATCGGCGAGACATTCATGCGCGCTGATGACCCCGGCGTCGCCCTTGCGGACTTGTTCGCTGACTGATCGGCTTCGGTAGCGCATGATGTTTTTCCCCGGAATTAGTTGCCGGGTTGAAGGTTTGTCCCTTGATGGTTCATCGTTATAGTTCAGCGTTGTGTTTGCCAGCGTCCTACTGATCGTTAGAACGAGTTTTTATGCCAATGAAAGCTTCCGTAAAACTGCTTGAAAATGTCAGCTTTGAAGCTGTTGCTGACAGCGGTCATCCCGTAATAATGGATGGCCCGCCGGAATTTGGCGGTAAAGGGAAAGGTTCGCGTCCCATGGAAATGATCCTGATGGGCCTTGGTGGGTGCACGGCCTTCGATGTTGTCCACATCCTGCGCAAGGGACGCCAGAATATCGACGGATGTGAAGCGGTGCTCACTGCGGAACGTGCCGACACGCCACCTAAGGTCTTTACCCGCATACACGTTCATTTCATTGTTTCAGGCGAAAATCTGTCACACGACAAAGTCGCCCGCGCCATAAACCTGTCGGCTGAAAAATACTGTTCAGCATCCATCATGTTGAGCAAGGCGGTGGAGATCAGCCATGATTTCGAGATCGTGGATCGTTAAGCGGAATTGCATTCATGCATCTGATTGCTGACTGGTTTAAACGACACTTCTCGAATCCCGAGGTTGTTTTTCTCGCCATCGTATTGATTGCCGTGTTTACGGTGATTCTGGTTTTTGGTGATGTCCTTGGGCCCGTGCTCGCCAGCATCGTCATAGCCTATCTGCTTGAGGGCATTGTCAAGGTTCTCGAACGCAACCGGATTCCACGTCTGATTGCGGTAATCCTGGTTTTCTCGATCTTTTTGCTGGCACTGACCGTCGTCATGTTCTGGCTATTGCCATTATTGTCCAGCCAGCTTACTCAGCTTGCTCAGGATATACCCAGCTATCTGACTCGTGGCCAGGGCGCCTTGCTGCAGCTCCCCACACGTTACCCTGAAGTTATTTCTGCCGAACAGGTTAACGACATCATTCGCTTGTTACGTCTTGAACTGACAACCTGGGGCCAGAAAGTAGTCACCTTCTCACTGTCTTCGGTTCTGGGATTAATCACTCTGCTGTTGTACCTGATTCTCATGCCGATACTGGTTTTCTTCTTTTTGAAAGACAAGAAGAAAATAGTCTCCTGGCTGTTACATTACATGCCGAGTGACTACAAGCTGGCGCAGAGCGTCTGGCAGGAAGTCGACGGTCAGATCGCTAATTACATACGCGGCAAGTTCTGGGAGATACTAATCGTCTGGGCGGTGTGTTTTTTCACCTTTTCATATTTCGGGCTACAGTACGCCATGTTGCTTGGTCTGCTGGTAGGATTGTCCGTGCTGATTCCCTACGTTGGCGCGGCGGTTGTGACCGTGCCGGTGTATCTGATTGCCTGGTTTCAGTTTGGCTGGAGTACTGAATTCATATACGTGGCCGTCGCCTACCTCATCATTCAGGCCCTCGACGGCAATGTGCTGGTACCCATACTGTTTTCCGAAGTTGTTAATTTGCACCCGGTGGCGATTATTACCGCGATCCTGATATTCGGTGGTATCTGGGGCATTCTGGGCGTATTTTTCGCTATTCCCCTTGCGACCCTGGTGCAGGCGGTTCTGAGATCCTGGCCAAAGGGCGAAAAAAGCGCCAGCGCGCCCTCACCATAGAGCTATCAAGTCAATATTTTTTGGATCCAGTCACGGTAAAACTTGATCCCGCCGCATGGGTTGTGGAGAATTAGGTTAGCTGCACGACTGGACAATTATTGAGCTTATTTTCAGGTCATGGCTAGAGAAAACAAAAACCCCCTGGCGATGGGCGAGTCTGAACCCACCGCGAAAATCAATCTTGTTACCGAAGGCCTCGTTACGTCTGCACAAGACGAACAGGATAGCCGTGAATCCCATGGCTGGGAGCGAAGCTTGCTGACAAGGCTGATCAAGTTTCTTGGTAATCCCGCTATCCGCATAGAACTCTGGGATGGCTATGGCGAAGAAGGTACAGCCGATACACCATTAATTGGTACGGTGCGAATCAAAACCCGCAGCGCGTTCAATCACATCATCACCAATGCGATGCTCGGCTTCGGAGATGAATATTGTGCCGGGCGAGTCGAGATAGATGGCGACCTCGTCGATGTGTTGACTGAATGCTTCTCGCAGATATCCAGTGGATTCGGGTTTTTCGGCATCATGGAGAAGATGATGACCCGGCGACCTAGGATTAACAGCCTGCTCGGATCGCGAGAGAACATCCAGCATCATTACGATATTGATAATAACTTTTACAGTTTGTGGCTCGACCATGAGATGCAATACACCTGTGCTTATTTTGCAGCCGACGACTACACGCTGGAAGATGCGCAGCTTGCCAAGATGGATCACATCTGCCGCAAACTTCAATTGCGTGCGGGCGATCGAGTCATTGAGGCAGGCTGTGGTTGGGGTGGACTGGCCCGACACATGGCGTTGTATTACGGTGCAAAGGTTACTGCATACAATATATCCGGCGAGCAAATTCGTTTCGCTCGGGAACGAGCCCAGCGAGAGGGTTACCAGGATCGGGTCGAGTATGTCGAAGACGACTATCGCAACATAAAAGGCGAGTTCGATGTATTTGTATCAGTTGGTATGCTTGAACACGTTGGCAAAGGATCATATGGCATTCTCGGTAAAACCATCGATGCGCATCTCGCGCCCGAGGGTCGTTGCCTCATTCATGCAATCGGCCGGAACGAGCCGAGGTTGATGAATAGCTGGATTGAAAAACGTATTTTCCCGGGTGCCTATCCACCGTCACTCGGCGAGATGATGGAAATATTCGAAGTAGGTAAATTTTCAGTGCTGGATGTGGAAAATCTGAGGTTGCACTACGCACGAACGCTTGAACATTGGCTTTATCGTTATAATCGTTCTGAACATACGGTTGTGTCCATGTTCGATGATGTGTTCCTGCGTGCCTGGCGACTTTATCTGTCAGGTTCGATTGCAGCATTTTTATCCGGAAATCTGCAACTCTTCCAGGTGGTTTTCGCCCGCGTACGAGACAACAGCATTCCCTGGACGCGTGAGCACGTGTATCCTTCGGATTGATCGTTAGCGCCGGTCGGCTCCTGACACCCGTCAACGCAATCGGTTCAATTCACGGAAGTACTGATTGAAACGTGTCTATACAGCTTCAGGATTGCCTGAAGCCTATCTTCTAAAAGACTATCTCGAATCACAGGGAATCGATGTCGTGGTATTTAACGAACATAGTGCTGGTGCTGTCGGTGAAATTCCGACCACTGAGGTCTTGCCACAATTGTGGGTACGCCATGTGGATCAATACGCGCGGGCACGTCAATTGGCACAACAGTTCGAACTTCGCGAAGTCGTTGACGGATCCCGGACGTGCACGCGCTGCGATCAGGAAAGCCCGACAACCTTCGAGTTTTGCTGGAACTGCGGACAGTACTTCGATCAATATTAAATCATGATCCGCACCGATTCTTCAGGGGTACATTTTATATTGCGTGAACACGTGAATTAGTCTGCATGGTTGTTCGCAAGAAACGGATCGTTCGCAAGAAAAAAACAGTTTCCAAGAAAAAATCCGTAAAAAAGAAAGCTCGCCGAAATAAAAAACGCACAACTTCAGCCGTTCGCAGGCGTCGCCTGAAATGGGCCGTTGTTTCCATCGCGTTGTTGCTGACAATATTTGGCGGTTGGCTTGCCTGGCTTAATCACACCATTGTCAAGCGTTTCAATGAGCGTGACCTGGCATCGTTGGTACATGTCTACTCACGTCCCGTCGAGTGGTTCAAGGGTGCCCACATAGGCCTTGAAAAAGCTGTTGATGTGCTCCTGGCCAGTGGTTACCGTCAACGTCGCAGTGCCCATGAAGTGGGCGATTTTTCAGTGGAAAATCGCTCCCTTGATCTGGTCACCCGACAGTTTGAATATGCCGATGCGTTATATCCGTCGCAGCGCGTCCGGGTACGCTTTGGTAAGGGTGGAATCGAGAGTATAAAACTGCAATCAAGCGACAAGCCTCTGGCGGTGCTGTTGCTCGATCCGGTGGAGGTGGGATCGTTGGCTTCGAACCAGCAGGAAGATCGTCGGGTGCTCCGCTTGCACGAGGTTCCGGATCGTTTTCTAAAGGTGTTGTTGGCCGTTGAGGATCGACGTTTCTCGTCCCATCCAGGTGTGGATCCCGTGGCGATTGCACGGGCTTTGATTGCTAATCTGCGTTCCGGCAGGGTGACCCAGGGAGGCAGCACGATTACCCAGCAATTGGTGAAAAATCTCTACCTGAATTCCGAGCAAACCCTGACGCGTAAAATAACGGAGGCGCTGTATGCGTTATTGCTGGAACGAAACTTTGACAAGGATGAGATTCTCGAGGCCTACATCAATGAAATATTCCTGGTACAAGTAGGCAACCGCGCGCTTCATGGATTTGAGTTGGCGAGCGAGAACCTGTTCGGACGGCCACTTAACGAACTGGATTTAAATGATTACGCATTACTGGTGGGGATGATCAAGGCGCCGAGTGCCTACCACCCGAGACGTCACCCCAAAAAGGCCCTGGAACGTCGTAATACCGTGCTGCAATTATTGGCAGATAACGGTCTCATCAGTGAAAAGGAACGCGCAGCACTCTCCGCCAGACCACTAAGGGTGTCCGCTGCGGCGAGCCGGGGAGGGCAACCCCATGCGGCGTTCCTCGACCTGGTTCGCAGACAAGTGAGCGAACGCGGAATGAGTGGTGATGTTCCCAACGGCGAATTTAAAGTCTGGTCGACCATGGATCCGGTAATTCAGCGTTCTGCCGAGACTGCATTGAATCGAGGACTTAAGCGGATTGAAACCGCGCGCGGTATGAAGCCCAACACCTTGCAGGGAGCGATTGTTGTACTGCGTGCCGAGAACGGTCATGTACTGGCGCTGGTTGGCGATCGTCGTCGGGACTATGCCGGATTCAATCGCGCCCTCGACGCGCACCGTTCGGTTGGCTCGTTGTTAAAACCTGTCATCGCGCTGACTGCGTTTGAATCACCGGCAGCCTATACCCTGTCAAGCCCGATAGACGATGGGCCTTTTTCAATCAAGCTTAAAAACGGTGATAGTTGGGCGCCCGGAAATTACGATGGTCAGTTTCACGGCATTGTGCCACTGGCCACGGTGGTGGAGAAGTCCTACAACGTTGCCTCGGCGCGATTGGGTCTGGATGTTGGTATTGGCCCGTTTGTATCCCGGCTTTCAAGCCTGACGCTGGATTCAACGCCACCGGCCTATCCATCGGCGTTATTGGGCGCGGTTGAGATGACGCCGCTTGAAGTAGCTCGTTTATATTTGCCCTTTGCCAATGGTGGACTTGGTTTCCCGCTTAGAGCCTTTGTATCGGTAACCGACGATAAAAGGCGGATTCGTGGAAGATTTCCATCTACGACCAAACGCCTGATCGCTCCTGATAAGCGTTTTCTGGTCGATGATCTGTTACGGGGCGTGGTGGAACGGGGTACCGCCAGTCGGGTATTGGGCGATTTCGGCCGAAATCACGGGCTCGCCGGTAAAACCGGCACCACGGATGATTACCGGGATAGCTGGTTTACCGGTTACAGCGCCAACTATGTGGTAGCAGTGTGGGTCGGTCGTGACGACAACCGATCCAC
The DNA here is from genome assembly GCA_021604525.1 of marine bacterium B5-7. GTDB lineage: Bacteria > Pseudomonadota > Gammaproteobacteria > Arenicellales > CAJQKF01 > BQJD01. The sequence goes on from BQJD01000004.1 coordinate 188,124, forward strand.
AGGCCTGTCAGGGGCCAGCGGTGCGCTAACCATCTGGCGGGATCTGATGCAATCGTTGCCACTTGGTTCCAACCGACGTGATCCGCCGGCTAATATCGAATGGCACACGGTGGATACAGTATCTGGACTCCAGGTCAGTAAACGCTGTGCCACGGCGCGACAAATGCCATTTATTGTCGGCAGTAAAACTCCTCGCCGCGGCGCTTGCGGACAGAATGCGCCTGATCCTGATGAACGCGATGGCGGTTCAGGACGTGTCCGCAATTGGCTGGAATCAATATTTTCAGGTCAGCACAGCGCCCAGGCCCCGGCAGATGTTGAAAGCGGACGTCGTTAGCGGCATCGGCTAATATTGATTGGATCGGTTTAGCCACTAAGGACTGCTTCAAAAATTCAAAATTTTGCCAGTAAAGTGGGCGGCACGTTTGCTGCGAAGTGGCGGGCGTGGGTCGTCTTGATGCCGTCAGTTCTGGTCCGAGGTCTCACCTGAACAAATTTTAAGGCGTTTGGCGAGTCGCTCAAGCGCATTCGCGAGATCAGGATTGGATACAGTAGAAGCCCCCATATGAACTGAATGTGCTGCCGATTGTGTCGGTTTTTGTGGTTTTTCCGGTGCCTCCCGAATACCGACTTCCGGCCGGGGCGCGACCAGCACACGTATCGAGCGAATCTCGACACGGGCCTCGCGAAACCCATGAATCAGCCGTTCACGGCGATTTCTCAGCCAACTCGCCCAAACTGGATGAGGAGTGTAGATATTAAGATCGCCGTCGCGAAACAGAATAAGATCGCAATTCAGACGAATATCATCGGGAACCAGGGTGTCGAAGGCGGCCTGGGCGCGAAGTCTTGGAACGTCATTGGCGATACGTTCGAGGGCGCCTTCAAGTCCGCTCAATGCGAGATATCCCTTAAGCTGTCTTGGTCGGGTGTTTTCCTTGTATAATGCGCGGTTAGTTCGGTTACCGACTCTCATTGGATACACCTGTGAGACGTATATGCTGACATCATGCGAATAGTAATTCTGTCCGACAATGACCGCAATGGACGTCGCGCCGGCCTCGGCGCAGGGACGCTGTTGTTCACACTTTTCCTGGTTGTTCTGTTAAGTGGCGCAATTGGACTGTCAGCCTATCGGATAAATGTGTTTCTGTCGAAGGACATGAGTTCGGTGTTAGATGATGTGCAGATTGTCGAACTGCGCGAATCACTGAAAGAGCGCCGTTTTGAACTGGCTGATCGCAAGCAGGAACTCAACGACGCCCGCAAGGAAGTTCAGCAACATCTTGATGCACTCGGTGTAAAACTTGGTGAAATGCAGGCCCAGATGTTTCGGGTTAATGCCCTCGGTCAGCGTCTGGTGGACGCGTCCGGTCTTGGTGAGGGTGAATTCGATTTCAACGCCACACCTGGTATCGGTGGTACGGCGGAAATCGATCAGATCATGAGTAGTTACGAATATCCGGAATTTCTGGCGCGACTCGACGATATGCAGATGCGTTTACAGCAAGATGAGAATCGACTGGCGGTGATGGAAACACTGTTGATGGACAAGAAACTGAATCGCACTATGTTTCCTGATGCATGGCCGGTCAAAAGTGGCTGGATTTCCTCCCTGTTTGGTTACCGAACCGATCCTTTCTCAGGTAAAAAGGCCTTCCATACGGGGCTCGATATTGCCGGTCGTCGTGGTTCGCCCATTCAGGCGGCAGCGGCAGGTGTAGTCAAGTTTGCTGGTAAGAATTCCGGCTACGGTAAATCGGTGGTTATCCAGCATGCCAATGGTTACTCAACCCGCTATGCCCATACCGACAGTGTACTGGTTAGTGTGGGTCAGAGAGTCGAGAAAGGCGAACCTATCGCCACAGTTGGCAGTAGTGGCCGATCCACCGGGCCGCATTTGCATTTTGAAGTGATTAAGAACGGGCGGCGGGTTAATCCGAAAGAATTTCTCCAAGCTTCACGTTGAGATCGTTTGGCGGAGTTGGCTAGTCGCAGTCCGCAGGCCTTGATATTGGTACTTTGCCCCTCACGTTTGTTTTATTGCGCCGGCCGGTGTGCACTCGTTGCGCGCGGTCGGCGTTTGAATTTTGTAATGAGCCTATCTAGATGCTAACTAATGTATTGACCAAGGTGTTCGGCAGCCGCAATGAACGGTTGCTGAAACGAATGTCGAAGACCGTCGGACAGATTAATCATTTCGAAGCTGAACTCGAAAAGCTTGACGACGATGCGCTTCGCGCAAAAACTGATGAGTTCAGGAAACGCGCCGCCGACGGTGCCAGTAGCGAATCATTTCTGCCGGAAACCTTTGCCGTTGTTCGTGAGGCGTCCAAACGAACCCTTGGCTTGCGCCATTTCGACGTTCAGATGATTGGCGGCATGGTGCTCTTAAGCGGCAAGATTGCCGAGATGCGTACTGGTGAAGGGAAAACACTGGTCGCCACCTTGCCGGCATATCACAATGCCGTGATGGGTAAATCGGTTCACGTGGTAACGGTGAACGACTATCTTGCCCAACGCGACGCAGACTGGATGGGGAGGGTGTACAACTTCCTTGGTCTTTCAGTTGGCGTCATTCTCTCCGGTCAGGATCACGACACCAAGAAAGCCGCATACGCCGCGGATATTGTCTACGGGACCAACAACGAATACGGATTCGATTACTTGCGTGACAACATGGCGTTCACCGCTGATCAGCGGGTCCAGGGAAGTCTTGATTTCGCGGTGGTTGACGAAGTCGACTCCATTCTGATCGACGAAGCTCGTACACCGCTCATCATTTCAGGGCCGGCAGAGGAAAGCACCGAACTTTACGGTCAGATCGACAAGCTGGTGCCGAAGCTGGTACGACAGAAGGAAGAAGACGGTCCGGGAGACTATTATGTCGACGAGAAGTCTCGTCAGGCGTATCTGACCGAGGAAGGCAACGAAACCATTGAGCAGTTGCTGGCAGAATCCGGCTTGCTCGAAGAGAATTCGGGGCTCTACGACGTCAGCAATATCAGCCTGTTACATCACGTCAATGCTGCCCTGCGTGCCCACGCACTGTTTCAGAAAGACGTCGACTACATCGTCCGTGATGGTCGAATCATCATTGTTGACGAATTCACCGGCCGCATGATGGAAGGACGGCGCTGGTCTGAAGGATTGCACCAGGCAATGGAAGCGAAGGAAGGCGTGCCGATTCAACAGGAAAATCAGACGCTCGCCTCGATCACGTTCCAGAATTATTTCAGGCTCTACGATACCCTGTCCGGGATGACGGGTACCGCCGATACTGAAGCAGCAGAGTTTCATCAGATCTACGGGCTCGAAGTGGCGATTATTCCGACCCATCGCGAGATGATCCGCGACGACCAGCCGGATCTTGTCTACCGAACGGCTGCGGAGAAGTTTCAGGCAATCAGCGAGGGAGTCGAAGACTGCGTCGCTCGCAAGCAACCCGTTCTGGTGGGTACCGCGTCTATCGAGACTTCCGAATATCTTTCAGATTTATTGAAGAAAAAAGGTATTCGACATGAGGTGTTAAACGCCAAGCAGCACGAGCGTGAAGCGCAAATCGTCGCCGAAGCCGGTCGTCCCGGGTCAGTCACAATTGCCACCAACATGGCGGGTCGTGGAACCGATATTGTTCTTGGCGGTAATCTTGAAAGCGAACTGGTCGGGATTGAAGACGAATCCGAGGCCGAGGCCATTCGCACTGCCTGGAAGGAACGTCACGATCAGGTCATCAAGGCCGGCGGTTTGCATGTGCTTGGTACGGAACGTAATGAATCCCGGCGAGTTGACAACCAGTTACGCGGACGCAGCGGTCGGCAGGGCGATCCGGGGTCGAGCCGCTTTTACCTGTCAATGGAAGACAGCCTGATGCGTATCTTCGGTTCGGAGCGTGTTGCCACCTTGATGCAGAAACTCGGCATGGAAGAAGGTGAGGCGATCGAGCATCCATGGGTAACCCGGGCCATTGCCAATAGCCAGAAGAAAGTGGAAGGCCGTAACTTCGATATTCGTAAGCAACTGCTTGAGTACGATGATGTTGCCAACGAACAGCGCAAGGTTGTCTACAACCAGCGCGACCAGCTCATGCAGGCTGAAGATATCTCTGAGCATATCGAATCCATGCGTGACGAGGTGGTCGACGACGCAATAGGACAGTACATATCGCCGGAAACCCTTGAAGAACAGTGGGATATTTCAGGATTAGAGACGGCGCTGGAATCCGAATTCGGCGTCAAGGCAACCGTTGCCAAATGGCTTGAAGAAGACGATTCACTCCATGAAGAATCGCTTCGCCAACGCATTCGTGGTGTCATCGAAGATGCTTACAAGGCCAAGGAAGAGGCCGTTGGCGCAGACGTAATAAGACATCTGGAAAAAGCCGTGATGTTACGGGTGCTCGACGATCAGTGGAAGGAGCATCTCGCGCATATGGACCACTTGAGACAAGGTATTGGTCTGCGTGGTTATGCTCAGAAAAATCCAAAGCAGGAGTACAAGCGTGAATCTTTCGAGATGTTTACCGCCATGCTCGCCAGGGTTCGTCATGACGTTATCACCATCCTGTCACGCATACAGGTGCGTTCGGACGCCCAGGTCGACAAGCTGGAAAGCCAGCAGCGCGATTCATCGAAAATGGAATATATCCATGCGAATGCACAAGAACCCGTAGCAGAAGCTGCACAGGGCGGTGATGGTGGCGTTCCTCTGGAGATGCGTCGTCCCGCCGAACCAATACAGACATTTGTCCGTGAAGGCCGCAAGGTTGGTCGCAACGAGCCATGTCCATGTGGGTCGGGGAAGAAATACAAACAATGCCACGGCAAGCTCTAATCTTTTGAGGTCCTTTTACCGACGGGCCAGACTTGTCAGCTTGTAAATCAGGCCGAATGGCTTAAGAAATGAATAACATCAAGGTCTCGCCACTCGCTCCACGCGAATTTCCTGAATTGCCAGCAATTGTCGGTGTGCGCTTAAGCGTCGTCGCTGCAGGCATCAAGTATTCAGGGAGAACCGATGTATGGCTGGCGGAACTTGCTCCCGGCACGGTTGTGGCAGGCGTCTTTACCCGGTCGAAAACTGCATCCGCACCGGTAGACTGGTGCCGCGAAGTCATCTCGAAGAATCACCCGCGCGCCGTACTGGTCAATTCCGGTAACGCCAACGCCTTTACCGGGGTTGCCGGTCGCGATGCAGTCAAGGCCAGTGCCACGGCGATCGCTACGCGCCTCGACTGCCAACCCGACGATGTATTTCTGGCATCCACCGGGGTGATTGGTGAACCATTGCCGGTGCAGCGTATTACCGAGTCCATGGACGCCTTGGTGAGTGGGCTCGGTTCCGTTGGTTGGCCGCAAAGCGCTGCTGCGATCATGACAACCGATACCTTTGCCAAAGGTGCCGGCGTGCAGTTTGAACTCGATGGCGGGCATGGCCATATTGCCGGTATCTGTAAAGGCTCCGGCATGATAGAACCCGATATGGGTACCATGCTGGGATTTCTTTTTACCGATGTCGCCATCGAACGGGAAGTACTCCAGCAACTCCTCGTCGAGTGTAACGAATCGAGTTTCAACTCGATTACCGTCGACAGTGATACGTCTACCAGCGATACCGTGCTGCTGGCCGCTACTGGCACAGCGGGCAATGCGGTCATTCGTTCCATGGGCGATCCACGAATCGGGGCCTTTCGTTTAGCGCTTGACGATGTCATGCAAGACCTCGCCCGGCAGATCGTACGTGATGGTGAAGGCGCTTCGAAATTTATCACCATTGACGTGTGTGGTGCCGAGGATGATCGAGCCGCCCGGGTAATTGCCAAGTCAATCGCCAATTCACCATTGGTGAAAACTGCCATCGCCGGCGAAGATGCCAACTGGGGTCGAGTGGTCATGGCTGTCGGCAAGGCCGGTGAGCAGGCCGACCGTGATCGTTTGAGAATACGAATGGGGGGAATTGAAATTGCCGCAAATGGACAGGCAGTTCCCGAGTACGACGAACGACCGCTCGATGCTCATCTTCGCGGTAGCGAAATCCATATCTCGGTAGATGTCGGCGTGGGTTCGGGTACGGCGCGTGTCTGGACCTGCGATCTCACCGAGGGTTATATCCGCATTAATGCGGATTACCGTTCGTGAATACGGTTCGGGCGGCAGTCGCTGTACTGTCTGACACGGCGGGTAAAATACTAGTAGCCCGCCGGCCTGCCGATAAGATATGCCCGGGAAAATGGGAATTTCCTGGCGGTAAAATCGAAGAGGGTGAATCGTCATTCGACGCGGTAGCCAGAGAAATACGCGAAGAACTCGATGTCCATGTGAGTCACGGGGAGCTTCTGATCAGCCACGTTAATCGATTCCCTGACCGCTTGGTGTTTCTTGATGTCTGGTTGGTCCGTCACTGGAGTGGGACACCGCGAAGTGCGGAGGATCAGGACATTATGTGGACCACGCCGGATGAAGCCCGTGTACTCGATTTTCTACCCGGACGCGATGCCATTCTGGCAGCGCTCGACTCCGTTTTGGTGGCTTGAACGCGGTGTGTCCATGACATTCAATAGGGTGAAAGCTTCATTGATTGCCAATCAATTTTCCGTTGTGTTGGCAATCTCCAGATAGACCAGATGCAACTGGTCGACTTGACGGTATAGATCCTCGAGCGAGCCATCGTTAACGATTACATCATCAGCAATAGCGAGGCGTTCCACGCGTGACGCTTGAGATGAAAAAATCGCATCAATCTCGTCATCGTTGAGGTTACTTCGCAGTGTTATCCACTGGCGCCGAAGAGTATCCGGTGCATCTACAACCAGAATACGATCAACCCGTGTCGTGTCTTTGGATTCCGCCAGCAGGGGAATCGATAAAATACAGTAGGCGCTGTGACTGGCTTTGACCTGATCATCCATGGTTCGCCGAACAACGGGGTGAACCAATGCTTCAAGTCGTGCGCGGCTGGTTGGAGTATTAAATACAAGGCGGCGAAGTGCAGCACGGTCGAGGCTGCCATCATTTGCAATGACATTCGTCCCGAAGACGTCGGCGATCTTGTCGACTAGCGGTTGGCCCGGTGCAGTGACCGTGTGGGCGATGACATCCGCGTCGATAATATCAACGCCGAGTGTTGCAAACCGATTGCTGACGGTGGTTTTTCCCGAGCCGATTCCACCCGTCAGACCGACCCGGTAAGGAGTTCGATCATTCATCCGATGTTCAACAGTTTGATATATTCATCAATGATCGTCTGACCCCAAAACATGGATACCCAGCCTGCGCCGGCCAGGAATGGGCCAAACGGAATCGGATGGTCACGCCCGCGTTTGGACATCAGTATATACGCTCCGCCAACAAGGGCGCCAAGTAGCGAACTCATCAATATGACCAGGGGAAGCATTTGCCAGCCAAGCCATGCGCCGATAGCTGCGACCAGTTTGAAATCGCCATAACCGAGCCCTTCCTTGCCGGTGATCAGGCGGAACGCGTGATATACCGCCCACAGGATCAGGTAGCCGACGACAGCACCGACAACAGCCATGGGAAGATCAGTGAACGTACCTTTGATGTTAATTAAAAGTCCCAGCCATAACAGTGGAAGAGTTATTACATCCGGTAACAGGTAGTGCTCGAGGTCAATAACAAAAAGTGCCAGTAGCGCACAACTGAACACCGCCGCACCAATTACCATGAGGGGTGTCGGCATTGCCATCGTCGCAAATACGACTGCCAATGCCCCCAGTATTTCAACCAGTGGATAGCGCTTTGAAATCGGTGAATTGCAATGCGCGCATCGGCCGCGGAGTATCAGGTAGCTTATAACCGGGATATTGTCGCGAATCCTGAGTTCAGTACCACAGTCAGGGCAGGCGGAGGCAGGTACAACCAGGTTCGTCGTGGTGTGTTTGTGGTTTCCGCTAGTGTCCGAACTATCATCACCAATTGCAGCATCTATCATAATCGGTAGTCGATGGATAACCACATTCAGAAAGCTGCCTATACATAACCCGACAAGGGCAGCGAAAGTCAGAACGAACGCAGGATTCGCTTGTGGAAAAGCGTCAATTACCATATCAGGGATGACGACCGGGCTGTGTGAACGATTGCGTGTGCAATATTGATAGCTGTGAACGAATCGAATTCGGACAGAATCTGTATCAGAATGCTTCCGCCATTTTGAAAATAGGCAGGTACATGGCGACCACGATTGTGCCGACGATACCACCCAGGATGACGATCATGATTGGCTCGATCAAGCTGCTCATGGCATCGACAGCATCGTTGACTTCGCTCTCGAAGTAGTCGGCGGTCTTATGCAGCATGCTTTCAAGCTCGCCGGTTTCCTCGCCTGTCGCTACCATTTGCAGCACCATGGGTGGAAACAGCCTGGTTTGAGCCATGGAAGTTTCCAACGGTCGTCCCGTGCTGACCTCGCGACGAATGCGATAACAGGCGTCATAGTAAACGCGGTTACCGGTGGCACCCGCTACCGCAGCAAGGCCTTCAACCAGGGGGACACCTGCGCCGAACATGGTCGCCAGAGTGCGAGCGTAACGGGCGATGACTGCCTTGCGTAATACCGGCCCGAAAATAGGTGCCCTTAGAACCATACGATCCAGTAAATGCTGCATTCGAGGAGATCGTTTATAAGTAGCGCGAGTGATCATGGCGAAGACAATCACTCCGAAGAAAAATATGTACCACCATTCCTGGAACCAGTGGGACACATCAATCATGGATTGGGTGAGCGTCGGAAGACCAGCACCAAAACTTGAAAACAGTTTTTCAAATTCCGGAATCACGAAAATCAGCATGATAGCAACGATGATAACGGCAACAGACAAAACCATTATTGGATAAAACATTGCCGAACGGATTTTCCCCTTGATCTCCTCGACACGCTCAAGATACGACGCGATTTTCAGCATCAGATGGTCAAGCGTACCGGACTCTTCGCCTACCGCGACCAGGTTCACATAGAGCCGGTCGAAGTATGCGGGGTACTTGCGAATAGCAACACTGAAGGCGGTGCCGCCTTCGACATCGCGGCGAATATTGCTCAACACCTCTCCAAGCCGAGGGTTTTCAGAACTACGTGATACGGCAGCAATGGATTGCGCGATGGGAATACCGGCGGAGATCAGCGTGGCGATCTGGCGAGTCACCAGGGCAATGCTTTTTCCGGTGATACGCTTTGAAAAAAATGTCGATGCCTTCGGTTTTTTTCTGACACGTGCATCAGTGATGCCCTGGCGTCGGAGTAACGACTTTAAAAAGGCAGCATTGGGCGCATCCTGCTCGCCGTTAACCTTGCGTTTCCTGGAATCGAGACCCGTCCAGAGGAAGGTCTGCAGGTTTTTCTTGGGATTGGTCGCCATAAATTCAACTAAATGGTTTTCAGAACTCTATCACGAACCGTGGGCGTGGTTCGATTCAAATACATGTTTTCAGGTTTATATGTTGGTGACCCGCTCAACTTCGGCCAAACTCGTCACGCCATTAAGTACCTTGACAATACCCGCCTGTCGGAGCGTTTTTACCTTTTCTTTGCTGGCCAGTTTTTCCAGTTCATCCTGCTTTGCACCGGCCATGATCAGAGTCGACATTTCATCGCTCACCGGTAGCATCTGGAAGATACCGGTCCGCCCCCGGAATCCGTCAGTGCAATTACCGCAGCCGACCGGATTATATAGCTCCGCTGATTGAATTTGCTCCGCAGTAAACCCTGCCTTAAGCAAAGCCGTTTCCGGTATGTCAATCTGGCGTCTGCACGAGGTGCACAATTTGCGAATGAGTCGCTGCGCCATAATCAGGTGGACAGATGAACCAACGTTAAACGGCTCGATACCCATGTTAAGCAGACGCGATATTGTGCCGAGGGCGTCATTGGTGTGCAGAGTCGAGAGAACCAGGTGACCGGTTTGTGCGGCTTTTACCGCGATGTCTCCCGTTTCAAGGTCACGAATCTCGCCGACCATGATGATATCCGGGTCTTGACGAAGAAAGCCGCGCAGTACGCGGGCAAATCCGACGTTCGCCTTCTCGTTGATGTTCACCTGATTGATCCCGGCAAGGTGAACCTCAACCGGGTCCTCAACCGAGGAGATGTTCCGATCTATCGTATTCAGTACATTGAGCGCTGAATATAACGAGATGGATTTACCCGAGCCGGTCGGCCCCGTGACCAGGATCATCCCGTAGGGTCGTTTAATAGCCTCTTCGTAAATCGCCAACTGGTCGGGCTCGAAGCCAAGGGTCGCAAGATCCAGTGCCATGCCGCCTGTGTCAAGAATTCGTATGACGATCTTTTCACCAAATAGCGTTGGCATGGTGCTGATACGAAAATCGATCTCGCTGGTCTTGGAAAGCCGAAGCTTCATTCGGCCATCTTGGGGAACTCGTTTCTCAGCGATATCCAATCGTGAAAGTATCTTGATTCGCGAGATTACCTGATTTGCCATCTGCAAGGGCGGCGCAGGAATTTCATGCAGAACACCATCGACACGGTAACGGATTCGGAGCGAACGTTCGTAGGGTTCTACATGAATATCCGATGCGCTCTGGTTGATGGCATCGAGAAACATTTTATTAACGAAGCGAACGATGGGCGTGTCGATATCGCCCTCGAGTTCTTTTTTGACTGCGCTTTCCAGTTCGTCGTCGCCGATGATATCCAGATCATCAAAGCCTTCGTCATCGAGAGTCAGTAGTGAGGTATCTGCAGCAGAGGCGACGTCGGCAATAACCTTGCCGATCTTGTCTTGTTCAACCAGAACCAGCTCGACTGCCATGCTGGTATGAAAGCGAATGGCTTCAGGGCCGGAGTGGTCGGTGGGGTCGGCAACCGCAACGAAGATTTTCGAACCCCGTTCCTGGATTGGTACAATTTCATGATCCTGCAATACGTTGGACGGGATGGTCGTCGTTGGCAGGTACTTCTTGTCGAATGTGGATAGATCGAAGAAGGGCAGACCATAAATCTGGCTGGCGGCCTGATATAGTTTGTGGGTGTCTATATCGTCATTAAGTGCAGCACATTTAAACGCGGTGATGCCTTTTTCGCGAGCCTCGACTTCGAGTTTTTTCGCGGCCCTCCGACTGACGATCTTCTGCTCGATGAGCATTTGCACAAGGCCGGAAAAACTCTCATCACGACTACTGACTGTGGCGTGTTGTTGCATGGAATCTCTTTCGACGTTTTAAATCGGGACTTATTGCGGGTGTGTGACCTGGGTTATAGGACTGAATTAATTGATACCTTTCAAACCTGAAACTCAGCATTGAGTAAACTGTGTATTCCCCTTGCGCAATATCAGACACACGATGATACTCTGACCGAATGGCAATATAGTTATTATGACTTTGCAAATTATAGCAAGTGCAGGGTATTCACGCACAAGTTGTTTAATTGTTCCTGCTCGATAGAAAAATTGCGGGATGGAACATACAAGAGTTGAAAAGATGGCACCTGAAACCAGCTCCGCGATTGCTAATGAACAGATCGCTATTGTAATCCCGGCTAAAAATGAAGCTGAACCGCTTGCACAATTGCTCGTTGAATTACGGCGCTTGCTTACGGGTAGTGAGATTGTCGTGGTTAATGACGGTTCGACCGACCAGACCCTTGAGGTGGCGAAAGAACACGCCGATGTTGTCGTCAATCATCCCATATCCCTTGGAAACGGTGCAGCAGTCAAAGCGGGGGCGCGTGCAGCATCCCGCGAAATTCTGGTATTCATGGATGGTGATGGTCAGCATAAAGCCACTGATGTACTGCGACTTGTGGAGGCGTTGACCGATGGCAGCTACATGGTCGTTGGTGCACGTGATAAAAGTTCACACGCTAATATATTTCGAAAAGTTGCAAATGGCCTCTATAACCATCTTGCATCATATATGACAGGACAACGAATCGAAGATCTGACATCGGGGTTTCGTGCAGTTAAAAAGAAATACTTCGACATGTTCGTAAACCTGCTTCCCAATGGATTTTCGTATCCGACCACCATAACAATGGCATTTTTCAGATCCGGGTTTCCGGTCACTTATGTCCCCATTCATGCGGAGATGCGTACGGGGAAAAGTCATGTCAAGCCGTTACGCGACGGCTCTAAATTCCTGCTCATAATCTTTCGTATCGGTTCGTTATACTCGCCACTGAAGATTTTCGTACCTGTGTCGCTGGTCATGTTTTTAATCGCCAGTGCGTACTACGGCTATACCTATGTGACGACAAGCCGCTTCACCAACATGAGCGCGTTGTTTTACATGACATCCGTTCTAACTTTTTTTATCGGACTGGTATCAGAGCAGGTAACACAACTGCTCTATTTATCGAACACATTGAAGAAAGACTAAGCGCCATTCATCGTGAAGGTTCTCTTCGATATCTGCCATCCGGCACATGTTCACTTCTTTCGTAACCCGATCAAGATTCTTGAAAAAGCCGGGCACGATATTTTAGTGACCAGCCGGCAAAAAGAAATGACAACCGATCTACTCGATTCATACGATATTCCGCATATCGAGATATCACGAATGGGTAACGGTGGTCCGACCTCATTATTACGAGAACTTTGTATCCGTGACAAGAACCTGTATCAAATCGCGTGTGAATTCAAACCGTCCGTAATGGCAGCTATTGGTGGTACGTTTATATCTCATGTCGGATTTGTCCGACGAATACCAAGTGTTGTTTTTTATGATACTGAACAGGCTACGTTGCAAAATTTAATTACATATCCTTTTGCAACGCGTGTCGTCGTTCCTGAATGTTATGACGGATGGATACCAAAAAATCGATCGAATCGTTATCCCGGATATCATGAATTGTCATATCTGCATCCCGATCGATTTACACCGGACAGACAAATAGCACTCGATAACGGGTTGTCGTCCGACAGCCCGACCTATCTTCTGCGCACCGTATCGATGAAAGCGAATCACGACATTGGCATTGCGGGACTTGATGTTGAACTCGTTCGGAAAATTGTGGTTAGGCTGTCCGGCATGGGCAGGGTGCTGCTCTCATCGGAGTATCCACTGCCTGATGATCTCGCAAAATATGCCTATAGCGGCGATCCACAACAAATCCATCATCTGCTGGCATTTGCCGATGGGTATGTGGGTGAGAGTGCGACGATGGCATCGGAATGTGCCGTGCTGGGTACACCGGCGGTTTATATATCGAAATCAGGAAGAAGCTATACGGAGGATCAGGAACTAAAGTACGGACTGGTTAAAAACCTGATTGGATGTGATCGCCAGACTATCGCCGATATGATTATGAGTCTTCAGTTTCCTGCAAAGGATACACTGCATGCAGCACATGCCAGATTGCTTAAGGAAACCATCGATGTAAGTACCTATGTCTGTAGTACCATCGATGAGCTATCTATCCGATCCGTATCCACTGCTTAAGTCTTCATTATTTCAATGTGTGGTATCACAGGGTGGTTTAGCCCCGACCCAAATGAGACACGGGACGTTGCTGGTCTCGAGCGAATGGTACGCTCCCTTGATCACCGCGGACCTGACGGTAGCGGTAAGCTGATCAAACCCCATGCCGCACTTGGACATACCAGGCTGGCCATAATAGATCCACAGGCAGGTCAGCAACCGATGAGTTATCTCGGTCGTTATCACATCGTTTTTAACGGCGTTATATATAATTATCGTGAGCTTAGAGACGATCTCCTAAAACGGGGATATAGCTTTTCGACGCACTCGGATACGGAAGTCATACCCGCGTTATATGATGCTTATGGACTAGACGCTTTCTCAAAATTACGCGGCATGTTCGCTATTGCGCTATGGGACAGCGCACATAAAAAAGCTCTGTTGGTAAGAGATTCCGTGGGGATCAAGCCCTTGTTTTTCAGGTTCACTGAAAATCATGAAATGGAGTTTGCATCCGAAGCCAAGGCGATACTTGCCCGACAAGAGGAACGGGCTGTCCTGAATATTGAAGCATTGCATCTGTTGATGAACTTCAGATATGTACAGGATAGTCAGAGTCTTTTTGCTGGCATACATCAAGTTAAACCCGGCACGGTCATGATCTGGTCCATTCACTCAGACCCCGTGGTTCGAACATTTAGTGGGCCCGTTACCTCCAACAGTGATAACACACTGGAATCTCTTCAAGATGCAGTTAATTGTCATCTTGAATCAGACGTTCCTGTGTCGGCCTATCTTTCCGGTGGAATCGACTCGGCAACAATATGTGCGTTGGCGTCGCGCAGCAGTAGTAAGGCAATTGAAACATATACTCTTGATATCGGTGACGACCCGAATGAGGCCAGCAATGCGGCGCGATCTGCAAGTCTGCTTGGATTATCAAATACTCAACTTCAATGGAAACCGGAATCGTCGGACTTAAGAAACCTGGTCTATCATCTTGAAGCGCCAAAAATTAATTCATTCCAGGTATTCCAGTTAACTCGTGAAGTTTCAAAACACAAAAAAGTGGTTTTATCCGGTCTCGGTGGAGACGAGCTATTTTATGGCTACAATGCGCATCGAATTATTCGCGAACTTGCACGCGCATCCAGGGTTTTACCTCAACGACTGACAGAAATGCTCGGTGCCGGCGCTGCGGGACTTGCTGCCGTATCGAGTCGAGCGGACTGGAGTGAATCAGAGCGCGCAATGCGTATGTTACAGAACGTTGGCAGTTGGTCGACGGTGTACGGGATATTGAGAAATGTCTGGGACTCGACCGACATGCGGCGAAAAATATACGGCCCCAGAATGCTTGATGAAAATCCGATCAATGCCTTCGAACATCTGGAATCGGCATGGCCAAAGAACAAAGATCCACTTTCCGCCATGTTGCAGTTTGAGTGGGACAACAAATTGGTCAATGATTTGCTGTGGCAGGAAGACCGTTGCAGCATGGCCTTCGGGCTGGAAGTCCGCGTGCCGTTTCTTGATACGTGTTTCGTTAATCATGCATTAACGATTCGGGCCAAGAGAGACATGAGCCGCATGTCTCTCAAATCCTATTTTAAAGATGCGGTTTCAACCTTGTTACCAGCGGAGATTATTGACAGGAAGAAAAGTGGCTTTCAGGTGGATGCCCCGACATTCTTTAACACCTATCTTGGTGCAATGGCCGATGAGTATCTGGACTCGACCAGAATCGCAAGAACCGGTTTGTTTAATCCAACATTTATCAATGATGTTAGAAAATTGCCAATGGAAAAAAAATACCGATGGCACTACTTCATCCTGTACCTGATGATCTGTGCCGAGATACTGGTCGAACGGTTTGAACACAAGTCATAGATTCACATCATGGAAACTGGTCTGATTAAATGAACTCCATCACGTGTGAAGAGATAGAGAAAGTCATCAACGCGACCCTGGCATGGAGTGAGAGGGAGAACTGGAAGGGCTGGAACAAGCATGACGGCTTGAACTCGCCAATACTGGCTCGCACGATGGGCTGGAGTAAGGTAACAAGACTCATCGCCATCCAGGGTGTCATGCGATTTCCGGTGAACGTACGGCCCTTATTGCTGGCACCAAAAACCTATAACCCCAAAGGTCTGGCACTATTCATTCAGGCGTTTATCAACCGGTACAGATACTCGAACAATGAAGAAGATCTAACTAAAGCTGAAAATCTGGCAGACCTGGTGATATCGTTAAGCTCTCGGGGACAATGGTCGGGGAGTTGTTGGGGTTATCACTATCCTTGGCAGGATCCGGGATTTTATGCGCCTGCAAACACACCAAACGCAGTGGTCTCATCGTTTGTTTGTGAAGCACTACTCGATCTATTCGAAGTGACGGGAAACGATAGATACCTTGAGATTGTTGCCTCCGCTATAAATTTCTTCAAGAATGATCTCACTATCCTTAAAGATACCGGTGAAGAATTGTGTCTTGGTTATATGCCGATGCCAATGTCCATGCGAGTCATGGATGTGAGTATTCTGATTGGTTCGGTGCTCGCAAGGTTCGACAAATTGTCGAATCAATCAACCAATAGCAGTGATGCAAAACGACTTGTTACTTACGTGGTCAACAGGCAGACAGATTACGGCGCATGGTTTTATACCGATCCAGCCCATGATTCCCACATTACCCATGATAATTACCATACAGGATTTATTCTCGATGCCCTGGACCGATATATGAAAGCATCGGGTGATCTCAATGCACAGGAAAGCTACGCAAAAGGTCTTCTGTTTTACAAGGATAATCTGTTTAACGAAGATGGCTCACCGCGATGGATGCACGATAAAGACTATCCTCATGACATCCATGGCGCAGCGCAGGGAATTTTGACCTTCTCGAGGCATGGTGATGAATTTCCGGACATGGCAGAAAAGATTGCCTCTTGG
>BQJD01000005.1 GCA_021604525.1 marine bacterium B5-7
CCAACGATCTCCGTCTCCCGCCTTGAACAGGAATTCCTCATCGCCAAGATCGCTGTAGTTAGCGTAATACGAGGTATTGCGCGCACCCCAATCCGGCGAGTAGCTACCATAGCTCCGGTCAGCTTGCAGGTTGGGATTCCAACCCGGTTCGAGGAATCCACCATTGTTGGCCTGATGCGCCACCAGCGTCCAGCCACCATCGTCAGTGGTCATGTCGCAGTACACATCACGGCTGTTGCCGTTGCCTAATGGATCAATCCGATAGCGTCCATCTCCGGTATTGCCCGTGTAAGCATATCCCGACACCTGGGGGCGTCGATATTCCTCACAGCTTCGTGCACTGCTATTGTCCGACCAGTGACGAACATTACCGTCAAGCACTATCGTGACGAGCGGAATACCCGGTACAGTGGAGACCTTAAGCAAGCGGTCTTCGATATCGAAATTGTAGAGCCAACTCAACAGTTGTTGATTGTTGTCTGGATCGGTAACCGTTTTACGGGTCATTGCGCCTTGCGAGTTATAAGCAAACCGGTCTGCATAGCCATTGACTATATCAATCTGATGATTGTCAGGAATCATCGTGAATTGATCGTTTTGATCAAGAATCTGATCTTGAATCGACGACGGATTACCGGCTTGATCGTAATCATAATTGGCAACGGCCGTTGGAATTTGCCGTTCAGCCTGTGTTAGTCGGCCAAACTCGTCATGAGTAAAGTGATCATCAATACCATAACCGTTTGGTCCGTTGATAAATTCTCGACCCCGGTCTGATAACTGTCCAGAGTTGTTCCAGCTATATCTAAAACGGTCGAGAAGCTCCTCGGCCTGTGAGCCTTGCTGTGACAATACCTTCATGGCAAGCATGTGGCCGTTCACATCGTCAAATTCGAGATCCGTTACGACACCGTTGTCGTAGGTCACTTTTGTGGGATTACCAAAAACGTCGCGGTTATCCCAATGGGCTATCGGATTCTCACCGTAGCGGTAGATACTCGACAGGAAATCTCCGTTGTCGTAGTCGTACCACAGGTCTTTACCGTCCGGATAACCCAATGTCATCAACATGCCGTCATATTGATAGTCAAACTCTTCCGTATAGGTTTCCGGATTCAACGGGTCATCAATCAGAAAACAGGCTGTGCGAGTATGGAACCCGGCCGGTTGGTGAGTGTAGGCAATCAGATGTTGGTCCGCCTTGAACACCTCCTCGCCGTTTTCGTCGACCATGCGTCCCGTCGCCGCATAACTGAGCTTGCCTTGGGCGCGTTTTTCAACATCCGGACCCGGGAATGGAATGATCAGTCCCGGACAGTCCGCAGTGTCACTGGGATCACTGTCATACACATACTTGACCGCTCGACCACCCGGCAAGACTTTAAGAACCGGCCTGTCGAGATTATCGTACTCAATGCGAATGAGCTCGCCATTGACGTTTCTGGAGTTGACACGACCGACGGTATCGTAGGACTGCAAATCGACGCCGGAAACAACGTTTCTGTGTACAAGCAGCCGACCCAACTGATCATACTCGGCAGTGGTTTCCATGCCCACGGGATCGGTTCGGCCGAGAACACGGCCGAACTCATCGTAACGGTATGCTGTAAATTTATCTGTGGTATCCGGGTCTTTCTGCGAACGAATTTGACGACCCGCCTTGTCGATCATCGCCGTGGAAAGATGCTGTTGTTGTGGCGTATCGGGATTTAATACCTGGTCAATACGACGCGTCTTAAGACCGTCTACCTGTTCAACACCAATTGATGTCTTCCTGGTTTGAAACTCCAATGAACCACTTTGGGTCGACCATGGCGTTATTGTTTCAACAACACGCCCGACATTGTCATAGACGTAGTGGGAGAACCGTTCTGCGGGAATGTCAAACGCAGAGGGGCTTGTTACAAAGGTCGGCAGTGAGCGTGACGATACTTCACCACGATCGTTGTAGTTGGTGAGTGTAGCGCGAACTTCTCCATGAGTTTCTCCATCGCTTGCAACCCACTGAGTCGCAATCTGACGACCGGACGCATCGACAATGGTGGAATGCGATTGTATCTTCTCGCCTTCTCGCCCGGTGAATGCGTAGGTTGCAATCTCCAAACCATCGCCATCGTAATTAGGACGCTGCCTTAATACACTGCTCTTTAATATGAGACTCGGCCCGCCCTGCGGGGTGACCGCATCTTCCGGTTTAATCGGAAGATAGGGCTCCGTCACGTTCGGCTGATAAACCCAGGTGGCGGGAGAGGATGGGTTCGGTGCCCAGCTCTTGGTAGCACGTCCGAGACCATCATATGCCGCCATACTCAGAATCGAATCGGGACTCAAGGATGAGAGAATATTCCCAGTGGCAGGGTCGTGCCGCATATAAGACATATGTGTGCCATTGGAGGCATTACTGCAGTCGCTATCCATAGTGCGCCAGGAACGTACCGGGAAGGTATGAAACGTCTGGTCATACTCGGTACACAAGGCGGACGAAAGGCCGGATCCCGGAGCAACCACATTGCGTACGGGATTGCCGTACACATCGCGCTCCACCTCAGTAACGGTTGTCAATAACTCGCCGTCCGTAGTCCCGTCGCTGGTGAAGTACCCGGTCGATGTCATTTTACGGAGGTCTGCCGAGTACGTTGCCGTTGCCTTGCTTAACCAACTGTTGTCATTCGGAAGGGCCCCTGGCAAGACTTCGCCTTTCCATACAGTCGTTCCAAGTGGAAGTCGCAGATATCTTGATCCCGTATCAGCAAATTCTCCTTCCGCATACAGGTCATATAACGCCGTGGTTTGAATCGGCGAATCAGGATTATATTCGCTAGATTCACCACTCACAGTACGGGTTGGCCAGTTAAAATAGATACTGTCTTTAGGAACCATTTGGTTGTAATACTTCTGATTACTCACCACCGGAAGCGGTACAACCGGTGAACCGGTGACACCGTCTCCACCCGAATACTCATAGCTCCGTACAGCGGATATGCCATTGGTTATCAAGTATATGTCGCCATTCGATGCCCCCTGCGAGATAGGGTATGCATCGTAGGTCCCCTCGGATTTTGAAAAAACCACACCGGTTACAATAAGACCCTTATCCTCAGGATCCGTATCATTGGCCTTGCGAACCACGATTATGCATTCCGACGATACCGGCATGTCGATACAATCAGTTTTCTCATCGACGGTGGTTGGCGCAACAAAGGTCGTTGCCGTTTCGATCGTGCCGTTCAGAGGATAGTCTTGCCGGTAGACCATCTGCTGGCCACGACCCGTTTCCGCGGACCAGCGGGTAGATTGCCGGAAACCAAGATGGCCATACAGCGGATGCAGCCGCTCTCCTTCATAGTGATATAACGTTTTATATTCAATCTCTTCGCCATCAAGCGGATGATGAAATGACTCGGCGACACTGGCAACAACATGACGAGTCGATCGCAAGTTGATGGGTTTACGAAAGTTATCATCAAGCGTGGTTTCCGTCAGTCGCGTGTAAATCGAATCATCAGTTAACGGACGATACTCCACCGACTTTTTATGACCGATGCCATCGGTAAACGCGATGACACGGGGCGATTTGAAACGCGACAGATAGGCATTCAAATCACACTGAACGTTTCCTTCACCAATGATTTTATCTTGATAGTCTTCCGCATTTTTAACAAGCTCGCTATCGAATTCACAAAATGCCGGGGCGTAGTCGAGGACACCGTCACCATTCAAATCGGTCTGCGTACCCGCCATGACATTACTGAGTGCGCCCGTCACCTTATCAAGGTTTAGCGAAAACTTCGGAAATGGCATCGGCCCTTTGACTTCGGGACTAAAGTGATCCGAAAACGTGCCTTTGCCGGTGCCACCAAAATGCACGCTACACAGAATGTTATACGGGTTGCCCGGATCATCCGGACAGGCCTGATCTCCACCATTGTCTATTCGCGTCCAGTCAAGTGCGCCATCTCCGTTGACATCGACCAAAAACCCAAGCAATCCATCCAAGCCATTGTCGGTCGGCTTTTTCAGCTTTTTGCCCGCATCAGGATCAGTCGAATCCATGGCACTGTCTATCAACCCGAGAGCCACCGGCCCAAACTGCAGATTTCCCGCCATCTTGCCGACATGCACAAACGCACTTGGATCATCATTGCTATTGCTGAGATTGACGCCCGCTCCGTAGTAAACCTGGCATGTAGGTTCATCATCACCATAGGGATCACCAAAGTCCGCGCAAAGGCCGTTGACAAAATCCAGTGTGCCATCGCCATTCATATCAACCAACTGCGCAGCCTGCCATGATCCATAATTTGTGGATGTTGGATGGTAGGCACTGGGCCAGGTATCCTCATCCGCGACATTCCACTTGCCGTTGGATCCGCGGAACAACGTACCGGGCAGATGAAGCGTGTCTTCACTGGCAGGATCAAATTGACCATTGTTGTTGACCGTGGCAAACGAGTCTTCACGATGATTCGAAATCAGCTCGGCGATAGTACCGCCAGGAAGTCCATTGTCAGGTTGCAGGTAAGCTGCAATGTCGACGTGACTGACATCCCCACCCATGGGTTTTTTACGTGACGCGCCATACACATACTCCGGCAGTCCGTCAGTATTGAGATCCCGCAGGGTGCCGACGGTGTTAAGAATAAGCGCCTTGCTAACGCACGTATCATCATACCAACGGCGCTCAGCCTCGGGCTTTACAGTTTGATGCGTACAGTTTGTAGTGTCTGGGTCGTCGGCTTGTTCCGAGTAGTACGTCCACAACGGCCCCGGTAGAAACGATTCAGCGCTCGTCTGAAATGTACCGTCCGGACGCTGCAAATATATGCCGCACTTCCCCTGATTGGGATCCGTTGGCGCACTGACAGGCCACGCATGATTACGCGGATAGCCCCACCACAAATCCTCGTCGTCATAATGCTTTTCAACAAAGTAAAGCATTTTCCAGGTGTCATCGGTGGCCGTAGGTGCCGCCGGGTGCTTGTTTACACCAGCACCCTCGTTCGCGGCGGTCCAGGGAAAACGCATACCATACGTACACACACCGTCTACGTAGTCCTGCAAACCGTCTCCATTCATATCGACCAATTTTGCAACAGGCAGAGTCTCAGAATACTTGTACCGGTAGTCAGGAGAATCCGGTAGTTTTGTATCCCATGGAAACGGGGATCTATCCGGATCGAATACACGCACATTCCGGAACAGGGGTCCCGGCAGCTGCGCCGCGCCATTGGCACCCTTGCCGGTATCCGCATAGGTCACATTGCCGAGAGCGTCTACCCAATCCGTAGCCCCGTCACTATCCACGTCATACATGTTGCCCAACATTGCGCGGCGAAAGGGATCATTCGCGAAATGATCTTCGGGTGACAAGAATCCACGCTTATATCGGAAAATTTCAGCGGGTTCATATACCTGCCCAAAACGTTCTGGCAAATCAGACTCTACAAGGCTGAATCCACCTGAATCACCTAAAAAGCTGCCGCCTGGGTCAATAGTGGCTGGGGAGTTAAAATCACAAGAAGCTAAATCCAGCCCCAGTTCACATTGAATATGACTTATGGAATACGTGCCGGGTGTTTCTACCAGGTCCAGGAATCCATCACCGTTGATATCGGCAAAATTAGCCGGGTTCAGCTTATGCTGCGTCCCCGGGGCGTAGGTGCCTTTGCCCAGGTTATCAACACCGAGGATGAGGTTTTCCATATGATTACCAGTATATTGGTCCACCATCATGGCACCGTTGTACACTAAAAACGCTATTCCGATTGCAGACCCTAAGGTATTCAACCCTGGTATGAAGTCTATTACCATCGAAGCGATGAATAACGCATTCATCACGTCTTGCTGCACATGTTCCCTATGTTGCAATTGTTGCTGTACGTTGGTCCCCCAAATGGTTGATTTCAGCAGGGGTACCTTGAGATCCCAGTTGTTGGCAACATCACGATCAAACGCATAGTCCTGCTGGTTCCAGTCGAAGGTGGTTTCAGGCCGGCATGTTTTTTGCCCATCGCTTAAACCGTAACCACATTCAGCCACACTAACCAGTTTGATTGCGGGAAGTTGTTTAAAGTCCTCGTATCTAAAGTCATAGGTGTGAATCGTTTTTTGATCGGCTGGCTGACCACTTCCCGAATCGTCAATCGTCATTTCGATCTGTTGCAGAGCAAGGCCGCTAAAGGAAGCATAGTTGCCAGCGTTCAGCATTACATTGTAATAATTGGCTTCCTCCTCAGACTCACCGGCAGCGTTGTCCTTCCACGCCCAGCCGAGATCGCTCTTGCATGAATCGTTCTCATCAAGTGATTCGAAATTGTAGTGAAAGTTGATGTTGCGGGTCGCCTGCAATACACCACCATCATTCAGGTTCCTGGTGTACTCAATCCGGCACGGTAAGGTCACTCCCTGGACGTGTATTATTCCGAGTGCACTGATAACCGGCTTCACATAGACGTAATCCATGTAGTTACCGAATACATCTACAGACCGGGCCAGATGGTAGGTGAGTACCTTACTGTCATTGTCGATATCGGCATATGGGCTGTTGTAGAACGTCTGGGAATTATTCTCGGTGTCTTTCTGATCATTTCCCGTGACCTCTTCGGTAGCACCATAATATTGAATGCTTCCGTCGAGTGTCTCCACCTTGAATGCGCAGGCGCCAGCGCCACCACAATCACCCATCAGGGTAATTCGGGGGCGAGTCCCGGATGAGATTTCTACGTTATACAGTGATCCGGGTTGCCCATAGGGTTGCGGGCTATTCTTATCGAGTATCAACTGCATGCCGTCGAGGCAGTAGCGATCCTGGTCGTCGAAACGGACCCCTCGTACTGTATTGTTTACACCCAGGGTTGCCTGGCAGCGGCTGATCGAGGACAGCCCCGAAATTCCGAACCCCACCCCCATGTATGCGCTGCTTAAACCTCCGCTGCTATATCTAATGGACAAGGACGGCGACATTTGATTGGTACCGGGCGGTACTTCCAGGGGGATTGAATACGTGGCCGCGCCACTATCACCCACCGAAAGGACACCCGGCGTGGCGCCGACATCCTCCACAGGATCCTGCACCGGGGGTTCTACCGCATGGGCGTACGGTATTGCATAATCGAACAACGGTGTGTTTACCATTGGCATTGCAATCAGTAAACCAACTGCCACTCCACACACAATGGCAGTTGCTCGGGAAACTAGTGAAGGCGTACTAACAATTCGATTGATCATGGCGGGCGATCTCCAATAAAACCCTGATAGGGTTTCCAGTAATATTCAGGTCAGTAAAAGGCGTGACTGAATGACGTCCAGGATGTCACTGTCAGATGGAATTTCCGGGATACCGGACCACTAAGTACTAGGTCGTGTTAACCGGTGAGATGAAAGCATCAAGAGGGGTATGGGTTCGTAGGGAAACGTCTCTATCCAAGGCAACGACTGCCAATGAAAACTGAAGGTGTGTTCCGGTTCGATACAGGTTGTTCAACAATGTTATAGCCTCTTCCAAGTGACTTCCTTTTTCGCGGCGTCCGTAGCTTCTGTGACTACATTACGTCCTGTAAATAATTAGTACATGCGTACTAATATTTAGTGCGAGCCACACTATATTTCATGATTGAAAGTGTCAAAGATAATGTTGGTAACTATGTACACAACTCCAGGGTGCTTCAATAACTACCCTGGGTTAAACAACCACACACTGTCATCGTATGATGCTATGCACATTTGCCATTTTTGAAGACATGAAAGGCCGTATGCGTTCGGCATAAGCTGGCGTGATGTAGTCGGATAGATTTGTAATGCACCTACTCAGGACGAGCAGGTAATGGTGAGAGTAGAGAAAGCCGAGATGCGTTGGTGCGCCATTACATTCTCAAGCGATTAACCAGCGCACAACTTTGGAAAATCGTTTTAGCGTGATGCGCGTCGAAACTCGAACCCTGTGTGATGTGCGGCGTCGAGCAACCATCGCAACAGGTAGTCGGCGAAACTGCGTCGCACCAACAGGTCAAATCCCGAGGTTGCGCGGGCGATCAACACCGAACTTTTAGCGAGCATGGTCTGGGCACAGGCATCGACCGTAAAGCTTCGTTCATCGATATCAAATGTGGTTCCCTGAGAGAGTATCTCAACAGCGCAATCACCGCCGAGGTGAATGCGGGTCATGGCACTTGAAATATTAGTGAGTGAGTGGAAGGAATTTGTTAGCGCATGCTCCATGGCATCAAATTGATCCACTGTATTTTCATCCACATTCGCCATCAGCCACTCATCAGGCCCTAGCCAATAAGCGGTAACCGTATTGTCACCATCAAGGTTATGGATAACACGGTTGGGAACCAGCGGTAGCTTGATACCTGCTATTTCCACGTTATCTGAAGATCGCGATGTTTCGGCTATGGCCTCGATATCAAGGCGCAGATTATGGTAACCCTGAAACGGATATTCGGTAATCAAAACCGGAGATGATCCATCAACGACATGCTGCTGCTCATCGAATGCGACCAGCGGCGACTGCTTTGGTATCACATCGCTCATTGGCGCATCCTCTCACCGTCTGTATCGTAGAACAACGGCTGGGTGATCTCACATTCGATGACTCGACCGCCCAGTGTACAGGCATGGATTGTACCGCCCATGCGGGACAGCCCGCCCTTTACCAGGGCAAGTGCAATGGGATGTCCAAGCGACGCGCTGTGATAACTGGAGGTGACGTGACCGACCATGGGAACAGGCGTCACCAGCGGTTCGGCTGGCGGGTCATTCACCAGTTGCGCGCCTTCCGGCAACACGCTGGTTCCGTCCTTGCTTAACAGTCCTACCAACTGCTTGCGATCGGAACGCTGACAATCACTTCTCGACAATGATCGACGACCGAGGAAGTCCTTGTTTTTCGATACGATCCAGTCCATGCCGAGATCAATGGGGGTGACCGATCCATCGGTATCCTGACCGACGATGATGAAACCCTTCTCGGCTCGCAACACATGCATGGTCTCTGTGCCGTAAGGAGTGATATCGAATTCTTCACCGGCTGTCATGACTGCCTCCCAGACGGCCTGACCGTAGTTGGCCGGCACGTTAATCTCATAGGCTAACTCCCCGCTGAAACTGATCCGGAATACCCGTGCCGGAACACCGGCGGCTTCGCCTTCGCGCATCGACATGAACGGGAAAGCTTCGGCTGAAAAGTCGATACCGGAACACACTTTCTCGACCACCGCACGACTCGATGGCCCTGCCACCGACATGACCGCCCACTGATCGGTAACCGATGTAAAACAAACCTTCATGTGTGGCCACTCGGTTTGCAGCCATTGTTCCATCCAGGATAGGACATGGGCGGCGCCACCGGTGGTCGTGGTCATGTAATAGCGGTTCTCGCCAAGGCGGGTCGTCACACCATCGTCCATGACCATGCCATCCTCGCCGAGCATCAGACCGTATCGACAGCGACCGACAGCAAGCTTGCTCCAGGCATTGGTATAAATCAGGTTTAAAAAGGCAGCCGCGTCAGGACCTTCGATTTCAATTTTGCCGAGTGTCGATGCATCAAGTATCCCGACACCATTGCGTGTTGCCAAGCATTCCCGATCGACTGCCTCGCGCATCGATTCACCCGCTTTCGGGTAATACCAAGGCCGTTTCCACTGGCCGACATTTTCGAACTTCGCCCCATGGGACTCATGCCACGGGTGCATGGCGGTCTTGCGAACCGGATCGAACAGCATCGGATCAACATCACGCGCAGCAATAGCGCCAAAGGTGATCGGTGTGTAGTTCGGTCGAAACGTGGTGGTGCCGGTAGCTTCGATTGACTGGCCGAATTCTGCCGCCAGTATAGCCATGCCGTTGATGTTGCCGAGCTTGCCTTGATCTGTACCAAACCCCAATGCGGTGTAACGCTTGACGTGTTCTATGGAACGATAACCCTCGCGTGCAGCGAGTTTGATATCAGCGGCCGAGGTATCGTTCTGATAGTCAACGAATTGTTTGGGGCCATGTCCCGCTGCCACCCGATCAGGTACTAGCCACAGCGCCTCTGGTCTCGATCCAACTGATTCGGCAACTTCAATATTCAAGTTGTTTTCGGAATCGACCAAAGCAGCGTAGGCACTCGCCGCGGCTGCCTCACGTCCGGCATCGATCCCCTGACGCAGACATTCACCCAGATCGTATTCACCGCAAGCGGCGCCAGCGGAACGTTCCGCCTGAATGCTCTTGCCAGGTACGAAGCAGAATTTGTCGTGATCGAATACCGGCCTGCCGCCGGATTGTGCATGCAGATGCACCACCGGGCTGAAGCCTCCGGTTATCGCCAGCAAATCACATTCGATGACGTCTTCCGGCGCGCCGATTCGATCACCATCGAGCCGATAAACTTCAACGCTTCTGATATGTTTACCGCCACTGGCACGGGAGACCACGCAACCCTGACGGATCGACACACCGACTGCAGCTACCTGTTCACGCCAGTCGCCAGCGGCACGACGCCTTGAATCCACCACTGCAAGCACGGACCCGCCCGCATCGATTATGTCGAGAGCGGTTCGATATATGGCATCGTTATTACCGAAAATGACTGCACGCTGACCCGCCAGAACACCGTAACGATGGATATAAGCCGATACCGCCGATGCCAACATCACGCCCGGCAAATCGTTGTTACCGAACACCAGTGGGCGTTCAATGGCACCGGTAGCGAGTACAACTTCGGTAGCGCGAACTCGCCATACGCGCTCTCTAGGTCCCCGTCGTGCCGTGATCGGCAAGTGATGTGTGCAGCGCTCATTCAAGGTCACGAAATTAGCGTCGTGATAACCGAATGCCGTGGTCCGTGGTAACAGGGTCACATTTTTCATACCGCGAAGCTCGCTCAACACCATCGCCGCAAAGTCCATTGCCGGCTTGCCGTCGATACGTTGGGTGGTTGCCATAAGGCTACCGCCCATTTCACTTTGCTCATCGACCAGGATAACCCTGCCGCCGCCAAGGGCCGCTGCATGTGCAGCCACCAAGCCGGTTGGACCCGCTCCCACCACCAGTACATCGCAATGTGCGTGACGACGTTCGTAACGATCAGGATCCGGTTGCGACGGTGCGCGGCCTAGACCGGCTGCCTTACGAATTACCCCTTCATAGGTCATCCACATGGACTTTGGCCACATGAAAGTCTTGTAGTAAAAACCGGCCGGAAGCAGACGCGAAAACCAGCCGTTCATTACCCCGACGTCAAATCCAAGGCTCGGCCAGCAATTCACGCTGGTGGCCGTGAGGTCGGCGTAGAGTTCGGTCTGGGTGGCTCTCAGGTTGGGAACCGTATGCGCACCTTCATCGATCTGGAAAATTGCGTTTGGCTCTTCTGCGCCACTGCCGATAATGCCGCGTGGACGGTGATACTTGAAGCTGCGGCCAATGAGGGTCACCCCGTTTGCAAGTAATGCCGAGGCGACGGTATCGCCGGCATAGCCGTGAAGCAATTGCCCGTTAAAACGAAAACGGATTGGTTGGCTGCGATCGATACGGCCACCGCTTGCCAAACGATTAACCTGGCTCACGTATCGATCTCCACAGGATCTTCATCCGGTCGATAAACAGCCATGATCCGATAAGTAACGGTATCGCGAACTGCATTGAACCATCGCCGGCAGCCAGCGCCATGACACCACTGCTCGCGATGGACACCCTTGGTGTTGTCACGAAAGAAAAGATAATCACCCCATTGCTCATCGCTAAGGGCGTCCGGATTTTCCGGCCGGACGATATGCGCTTCGCCGCCGTAGCTGAACTCGGACTGATCACGCACACCACACCAGGGACATTCGATTTTCAGCATGCCAGATAACTCAATACAAACTCAATGTGCCACACCCGCGGCACCGTGTTCGTCGATCAGCGCGCCGGAGTGAAAACGGTCGATGGTAAAGGCGGCATTCAGGTCATGGGGTGCATCGCGGGCGATGGTGTGAGCGAATGCCCAACCGGAACCGGGTGTCGCCTTGAAGCCACCCGTACCCCAACCGCAATTGAAATAAAGACCATCAACCGGTGTTTTGGAAATAATAGGACACGCATCGGGACAGGTGTCGACGATACCGCCCCACTGCCTTAACATGCGAACCCGGCTGAAAATGGGAAACAACGCGATAATTGCCGCGATGTTGCCTTCGATTGTCTGGAAACTGCCGCGTTGCCCGTAGCCGGTGTAGCTGTCGATGCCAGCACCGATGACCAACTCGCCTTTATCAGACTGGCTGATATAACCGTGCACGGCATTTGACATCACCACGGTATCAAGTACCGGTTTGATCGGCTCGGACACCAGCGCCTGCAGAGGGTGACTCTCGACCGGTAATCGAAAACCGGCCATTTGCGCCAACACCGAGCAGTGACCTGCCACCACCACGCCCACTTTCGGCGCGCGAATCGTGCCACGCGATGTCTCGACACCGGTGACCTTGCCATCACTGCGAAGAATTCCGGTGACCTCGCAATTCTGAATGATGTCAACGCCATGACGATCCGCCGCACGTGCGAAACCCCAGGCCACGGCATCATGACGAGCAACCCCGCCACGCGGCTGGAACGATGCGCCAAGCACTGGATAGCGGGTATTAGCCGACGTATCCATGATAGGCACTTTGCGCTTGATGTCCTGTGGTGTCAGGAATTGGGCGTCGATGCCGTTGAGTCGATTGGCGGTACAGCGCCTGCTGATATCGCGAAGATCCTGTTCCGTATGACCGAGATTCATCACCCCACGTTGCGAGAACATGACGTTATAGTTGATCTCCTGACTCAAGCCTTCCCACAGCTTGAGCGACTTTTCATACAACAGAGCCGCTTCGTCCCACAGGTAATTTGAACGGACGATGGTGGTATTGCGACCGGTATTGCCGCCACCCAGCCAACCCTTCTCGAGCACCGCGATACGCCCCACCTGGTGTTCGCGGGCCAGGTAATACGCGGTGGCCAGTCCATGGCCGCCGCCACCAATAATGATGACATCATATTCGCTGGCGGGCTCCGGGCTGCGCCACGCCTTACCCCAACCTTCGTGAAACCCGAGGGCGTTTCGTGCCAGCGAAAAGATCGAGTACTTGCTCATGAGTGCTTCATCATTGACCGGTGCGGAATTGATCAGAAACTATCGCAAAATGGCGGCAACTTAACCGGCGTAAACCGGGAATCGTGAGCATAATGCCTTGACCTCATCGCGAACCCGGTCGATGACCGACTCGTTACCCATGTCATCGAGAATGTCGCAAATCCAGTTAACTACCTGTCGCATTTCAGCCTCCCTGAATCCGCGAGTCGTGGCTGCCGGTGAACCGATACGCAGGCCGCTGGTCACGAAGGGCGATCGCGGATCGTTCGGCACGGCATTCTTGTTAACGGTAATGTTGGCACGGCCGAGGGCAGCATCAGCATCCTTACCGGTAATGTCCTTGTCTATCAGGTCCAGCAGGAACAAATGGTCGTCGGTTCCGCCGGAGACAATCTTATACCCGCGGGCGATGAATTCATCAGCCATGGTCCGGGCATTGGCAACGGTCTGTTTCTGGTATTCCTTGAACTCAGGTGCAAGCGCCTCCTTGAAGGCCACTGCCTTGGCGGCGATCACGTGCATCAAAGGCCCACCCTGGGTTCCGGGGAATACCAATGAACTCAGCTTTTTTTCTATTGCCTCATTGCGTCGAGCCAGAATCAATCCACCGCGTGGTCCACGCAACGTCTTGTGTGTGGTGGTGGTTACCACATCGGCGATGGGTACTGGATTCGGGTAAAGACCCGCAGCCACAAGCCCAGCTACATGAGCCATATCGACCAGCAAATAGGCGCCGACTGAATCGGCTGCCTCACGAAACTGTTGCCAGTCCATAATACGTGAGTAGGCTGAAAAACCGGCGACGATCAGTTTCGGCTTGTGCTCCAAAGCGAGTGCTTTTACGGCATCGTAATCAACCTCGCCGGTTGCCTCGTCAAGACCATACTGAACCGAGTTATAAATCTTCCCGGAAAAATTGACCTTGGCACCGTGGGTAAGATGTCCGCCATGGGCAAGACTCATGCCGAGCACGGTGTCATGGGGTTCAGCCAGGGCCATGTAAACCGCCGCATTTGCCTGGGAGCCGGAATGCGGCTGCACGTTACAATAGTCCGCGCCAAAAAGCTCCAGTGCGCGCTTGATTGCCAACTCTTCCGCGATATCTACAAACTCACAACCGCCGTAGTAGCGCTTTCCCGGATATCCTTCTGCATATTTGTTGGTCAGCACCGAGCCCTGCGCCTGCATCACCCGGGGGCTGGTGTAGTTTTCTGACGCAATCAATTCGATATGCTCTTCCTGACGCCGTTCCTCAGCCGTCATCGCAGTCCATAATTCCGGATCGAAATCCGCGATATTCAGGGATTTTTCAAACATTCATTGTCTCCAGTTAGCAAGCGCCGGGAAAGCCGGCATAGCCTAAGTCGGCCCTTATCTTAAGGCGCGTCAGTGTACGACTTTCAGTTGTCAGGCGGCGACGGGAAGACGAGCATAACATCGAATAATTGTTGTGGATGCATCGGGCTTTTTTTGATACAAATAGAACTCACCTGAAACGGGCTAATCCGCGGTTTTCAATCGCTTCCTGGCACAATCTCAGCCTTGATTCGATCATGCGAATAGTTAAGATCGCGTTGTAACATGAATATTATCGAGCAACACTCATTTGCTATGAAAACATTCATCGTACTCGTGCTATTCATTGCACTAGCGCCTTTTTGTGGGCTGATGGCTGACACACCGTCAACAGATTCACTGTTCGCCAATCCAGTCAATGCACAAACCGGCAAGGATTATGAAAATAGCTGGAAATTCTCGGCCGAGTTTGGTTTCGGAGTAAAACACAACGATGATGGCGGTGTGGGACTCCTGCGAGGAACATTTGGCGACAAATCCTGGGGCGGTTGCGGCTTTGTGATCGGCGGCTGGACTGGGGAATTTCGCAACCAGGTTGTCGGACTCAACTGTATTAAACGAATTAAAATTGGGTGGTTTAAGAAACGCGAGTTCTACACGGGCATTGGTCTGGTTGATATCAGTGAAAGCAATATAGTCAACTCAAGCTTCGCATTCGAATTACATCTGCGTTATGTAATCAACAAGATTATCTCGCTGGCAGTGACCCACTACTCCAATGCAGGGACACACCATCCCAATCGCGGGTTTAATTTCATCTCCGTTGAATTCGCGTTCTAGCACTCTTTGAACTAACGAAACTCGAGCATGCTCAAGCAAACTATTTGACGCACTTGTCAATAACCAAAAGGAGTTGTTCCGGAGTCAGGTTATCGATCTCGCTGCACCATTCCTGCTGCACTGCACCGATCCTGCGAATTTTAATACTGTCAAACTGATCTTTCAGACCATCAAGCGCCTGCTTGACACCCAACAGGTCCGGGTAAGATCCCGCCATCAGGTTGTAGGTCAGCTCACCGCCCACACGACTTGAAAAAGCGACCAAGTCAGTTGCGTCAATCATGGTAGCCGCCTCTTCAACTTCAGATCGTGTTGCATCTCGAATGACTTCAATTGAAAAGGCATCATCCCGCTGACGATACAACCAGGCGAGATCATTGAAACGCAGCTCTACAGATGCAACGGGATGGGTTGTCACTGTATCAACGGTGTCAGCGGATGCGTCACTTGTCGCCTCAGGAGACACGGCTGTGACTTGGGTGCCTGTCTCGCTGGTATTTGTCTCGCTGTCTTGTGGTTCGACCGAGGTCAAGTTGTTTACATCGTCACCCGGGCGATCAATAACCTTATCGTCGCCGGCATATTTGTCAGATGGATTAATGTCGCCACTGACTGTTTCGGCATCATCAGATTGCGGCGTCAGCATAGCCACGGCACGTTGCTCGTCATCGATTGACGCCACGCCAGATGATAGCGGCTCATCTGAACCCTGCCCGATGGAATCTGTTTCCGATAAAACAGGTGCTTCATCGACACCGGACTCGGTAGTCGAGCCATTTTCCAAAGACGATGGATCGGTGTTCTTCTCTTCGGTTTCTGCCAACTGAAGAATGTCACCAATCGACGCTTCCTGATCCGCAGATCGCACTTCGATAAGAGTTGGCAATTCGTTAATGGTATTTGCATCATTACCGGCAATTGCCACGTCTTGTGTTGTTAACGAAGCAGTCATTGCTTCTGTTTTCTTATCCGTGTCCTTTGAGTGGTCGGCGTCATCTCCTTCTGCGTTTTCTACGTTTATCGTCTCGCTGTCTGTTTTCTCGTCAGGCACATCGTCATTCGAAGAGGTAATCGCTACATTATTTGAATCATCAGGTGATAAAACGCCACTGTTGTCATCAGTCGCAGGAGGCACATCCGATTCGCTGATATTGGCAGTAATCCCGGACGTATCGATCGGCGTGGCCGGCAATACCGGCATCGGGGTTATTGCAGGCGATTCAACCGGCAGGGTATCAGCACTACTGGCTATCGAATCAATATCCTCAGGCTTAACGGGTTCTGAATCTGATTGCACAAGCTCGCTCGCGACGCTTTCAACCAGACCACCGCCCGCTGGTGTGGTATCTGAAGCCTGATCCGAATCTACATCGTTCGCATTGGATTCACGGGATGTATCGGCGATCACTACGTCATCACCGCTATCCAGGGGTATAGCAGGCTTATCATCTGCTTGTGCTGACGTCTCGTCTTTGGATTCGGCCTCGCCCTGATTTGCAACCTGGATATCCTCCACATTGCTGACCGCCTCGCTAACGACTTCGTTGTCAATATTCAGTTGATTAGCGGCGTTAGCAACCTGTTGGCGCTGCGAAGCAACCTCCGCCGTAAGCCTGTCATCGTCCAGATCAACCAGATATAACGCATTGATTGGCATCCACGCAGTAAGCGATTCCGGCGCGCGAATACGCACCCATTGATTGGACGCGGAAAGGATCTGCACTTCAGCTCCCGATGGATAAATACCGACCGGTTGTGAATTACGCGATGTAGATGGCAACGGTCGTGCTCGCACATTGCGACCGGTGATCTTGCCCGTCACTCCGTCATGTTCAATGAAACGACTGAAAATCCATAGCGGGATGCCGCCTGGAACCTCAATCCTTACCCAGTCGCCCCGGCGTTCCATTACCTTCACCAGCGTGCCTGATGGAAATAACTCGATACGCGCCGAGCTCAAACGGTTTAATACGTATGCTGATTGACCCTGTGGACCTACCCGCAGGTAATCACCCGGAGCGAATTTTCCTTCTTCGGCGGTTGTCGTAAACAGTACCGATTCCTGCTCCGGTATCTCGCGAGGAGTCGCTTCGCTCGCTGTGCCGTCGGTCTCCTGTCGTACTGCGTTGTCTCCGTCACCATCGTCGACCTGGCTTGATGCTCCTTCTGCAGTTGTGCCATTTACATGGTCATCGCTCCGCTCAACGCCCTGTGCGATGACAGGTTCCGCGGTTGCTGTCGATTCCAGGATCTCTGTCTGATTCTCGTTGGCATCTGTGCCCTGCTTCGTCGTCGTTTCGCTACCGGTCTGTGCGATAGACTCAGTCGCAGGCAGCTCCAAAGCAATCCCTTCCTGGACGTTGTCACTTGCCTGATCACTGACCAGAGGTGGTTGAATTAATCTCTCGACACTCGCAGTGCCGTCTTCGACAGGCGGCGTGTTCTGTGCGACCCCGGTTGATTCGGAGCGCGGTTGGTCGGCTGTTACTACCTCTGTCGCAGGGGGAGATTCATTTTCCGCACTGACATTTGTTGAACCATTTATTACACCCGCCGCCTTGCCTTCAAGCTTGGGAGCAATGGTAATCGAAGTGCGACCTGAAGCTGTGATGCTTCCAGCGTCGACAGGTTCAGCCGATTCCGATGCCGCAGTACTGTTCCCTGAGGTTGTGTCCTTTGCATCCCCCTGCCCTGTGATCGCGACTGAATCAGATTCTGTGACTGGTCCAAGCGATGTATCCGAAGTTGCGGCAACGGTAGTATCAAGCCCTGCCGTATCAAGTCCTGTGACGAATTCTCCGGCTGATTCTCTGGCAGCCTCAATCACCACATCACGCATTGTTTGCCAGCGTGATTCGATATTATCGGTATCATCCCTCAGTTCGTTAACGTCAATCGCTTCTACCCAGCCACTGATGGTTTCCGGGGAAAGCACACGTAACCAATCGCCCTTGCGCTCGATGGGAATCACTTCATCGCCATCGGCAAACATGCCAACCGGTTTAATATCAAGATTGTTGTTCGGCTCAGGAAGTCCAGACAAACCAGCACCATTGATCCGATAATTCTCACCGTCTGCAACGACAGATTGAGCCGGCACCCATACCGCCACACCCCCTGGCACCTGAACTCGAAACCAGCCACCGTTTTGCTCAATCACCTGTAGCAATGCACCGGGTTCAAGCTTCCCTAAAATGGGTGATAAACGGTTGAATGACGAATACACCCATATTTCCCGGTCACTCACCTCGGCATATCCCTGCCAATCGCTGCTATTCAACCCGGCTGCCTGTGTATCGCTGACACTATTGCTTGCGGGGTTTTCGATTCCGACGCGATTCAGGAAATCTTCGGCAAGCTTGCTACCATTTTCAACGGCACGATTAAACCACGCTAATGCCTGACGCGAGTCCTGGTCCACATCTATCCCGTAAAAATAGGCGCGACCCAAGTGATATTGCGCGTCGGCGCTGCCATTTTCTGCAGCCACGTGCCACCATTCAAGCGCCTTGGCACGATCAGGGCGTACACCGGCACCGTGATACCAGGCATTGCCCAATGCAAACTGGGCATCCGCGTTACCTTGCTCAGCAGCGCGAGTGAACCAGTAAGCTGCCTCGGATAAGTCGACCACCGTACCAGTGCCATCAGAGAACATCCGGCCGAGGCGATACTGGGACTCTGGATCACCTTCGTAGGCGTTGAGCAACCAGATTTCCAGCGCTTGCTGGTAATCTTCCTCCTCATATGCCTGCATGGCCCGATCCATCGCCGTATCGTCGGCATTGGCAGGTAACGGAGTCAAAGCGTAACCTGTTACCAGCAGCAAGAAAGCGCAACATGGCAACAGACCCGTCATTTTCAAATAGTTATTCATGTAGACAATCCGGCTCGGTCAAAGCGTACGGTACATTAAATATGCAACTCGTCGCCCGGCGCATTGCGAAAGCGTAACGCAGAAGATAGAAATTATAGCTCGGCGAACTTAAGCCACAAGGAGACCTGACATTCGCCAAGAATGTCAAATTGTGTGAATTCTCTCGTTAATCTGCGGAATCATCCCGGGTCGGTTCAGTTACCTGCGATGCGGCACGCCAGCGCCGAATAGAACCAAGCGAACGACCATAGACGTGGGCAAGTAAATCGGCCCCATAACGAAATTCCTGACCCACCGGGCAATTTTCTCGCGCCACGCAGGTTAGCGCACAGGGAGAATCATCCGTCAGCCTGAAATCGACACAGGCATTCAGGTCGAAATGACCCACTTCGCCCGGGGCATCGACCGGGCAGGCCATGAGGCACTCATGACCACGACAGTTTGCACAAATATCACCAAGCTTTGCTGTAGACGTAATCGGCAAATCCTGCACCATTGCAATGACCACCCGATAGGCGAACCAGGTTCCAAATTCAGGATGTATGTCGATGCCAAGCCATGACGGCACGCCAAAACCGGCGGCCAGTCCCAGGCGCTGCAATGAAAAACCACAATCGCCCGGATACAAAATGAGGAAATCTTTCTCCTCCAAATGGCGAGAAACGATCTCCGTGACCCGCGTCGTGCTGAAATCATCGATCGGATCGGCAGTTGAATAGGCGCCGGAACCCGCTTCCCTCCAGAAATCGCCTCCTGTATTACCGATCAACAGCAACCTGATCCTGTCTAACGGTTCGTCCAGGCCCTTGCCATGCAAAGTGTTCAGGATTTGCTGCGATAACGACGCATCGAGCTGATCGAGTGCAACCAACGACACCGCGCCGAGCCCGATAGACTCAAGATCGGCCCGAACGCGTTCATCGACCTGCCGGGCATCTGTTTGCGGTGGATTGACCTTTGGATGTTTGTTCATCAATTATGTTTGTTCATCAAATACTGCGGCGTAAAAATTTCTGAATTATCGGTAGCCATCTGATATGAACTCCAGCAGACAAGATCGATGCAGCCACCGATCCGCTGATAATACCCACGACAGGTTTATCTGGCATCAGGCTGGTATATCATTCGACACCATGACTGAATCAGATCACACAACAGCAAACCCTGGCTGGGATAATCTCACCATCCGCGACTTAATCTCGACGCGCTTTACGATCCAGGGCCATCGCGGTGCCCGTGGCGTGCTACCGGAAAATACCCTGGAGAGCATTCGTTACGCACTCGATGTGGGCGTCGACCTTGTTGAAATCGATATTAACTTAAGCGCTGATGATGCCTTGCTCATCGTCCATGATGAAACCACCCGACTGGATCTCGTGCGTGACAGCGAGGGGCAATGGGTCACTGATCATACGCCCTGGAGGGCCATGACGCGCGAACAGGTCAATGCCTTCGATGTCGGCCGGATTCGACCGGACAGTATATATGCGGCGAGATTTGCGGAGCAGGAATCCCGTGACGGCGCACGTATTCCATTACTCGAAGATGTCGCCAGGATAATCTGCGAACGTCCGCATGGCGGCATCAACATGGAAATCAAATGCAACCCCAACGCGCCTATGCCGAGACCCGATATCGATCACCTCGCCTCGCGGGTTGTCGAAGCCATTGATCGGCTGCAGATCGGACACCGGGTGATCGTCCAATCGTTCAACTTTGCCTGTGTTGCGGCTATTCGGGCATTGGATCCGTCGCTGATCACCGGCTGCCTGACCAGCGAACAAATAGGTTTGGATACCATTGGTCGCGATCACCCGGAACCCTCACCCTGGACTGCGGGACTCCATCCGCGTGATTTTGACGGTTCGGTGCCCGCCATGGTCCACTCACTCGGTGTCGATTACTGGTCGAGTGAGCATCGGGATTTACGCAAAGAGAGCGTCGACGAGGCCCACTCGCTCGGCCTGAATGTTCACGCGTGGACAGTCAACGATGCAAAAGATATCGAAAGGCTGATATGCTGGGGCGTAGACAGTATAATCAGCGATTACCCCGACATGCTGGCACGCCTGATAACAAAGTGCGGTCGATAAGAACAAATGGGGTCGCTATCCCACAACCGATTTAAGTAAACTGCATTGGTGAAACCACTTCTCGACGTTCAGAATCTGGCCGTGGACTTCAAGGTCCATCGTGGCTCTATCCAAGCCGTGCGCGGTGTGTCTTTTGACATTATGCCCGGCAGCACGGTTGCCCTGGTGGGTGAGTCAGGCTCCGGTAAATCAGTTACCGCTCAGGCCATATTGGGTATTCTGCCGCGTATCGCATCGATAACCGGCGGCAGAATCATGCTCAATACCGAGCAGCATAACGATGTCGATATTGCTGCGCTAAAGCCTGACAGCAAGGCCATTCGGGCCATTCGCGGCGGTGTCATCTCGATGATTTTTCAGGAGCCGATGGTGTCGTTATCGCCTCTGCATACCATCGGCGATCAGATCAGCGAGGCGCTGTTCCTGCATCGGGAAGCAGGATTTGACGAAGGCATGCACCTGACCCGTGAGATGCTGTCGATGGTGGGTTTTCCCGATCCCAAACGAGCACTCAAGACGTATCCGTTCGAGCTTTCCGGGGGCCTCAGGCAACGCGCCATGATTGCCCTGGCACTGATATGCCGCCCGCAACTTTTAATCGCCGACGAACCGACAACAGCCCTCGATGTCACCATTCAGGCACAAATCCTGAACCTGATCCGCGAATTGCAGGGCGAACTCGGCATGGCGGTGCTGTTGATTACTCACGACCTCGGGGTCGTCGCCAACATCGCTGAGGAAGTCGTGGTTATGTATCACGGCGAGATCATGGAACGGGGTAGCGCTGAAGATATTTATGCCGCACCGCAGCATCCGTATTTACAGGCACTGTTCAGGGCTGTGCCGCATTTCAACATGACCAAGGGCGAACGTCTGGTGCCGGTGCGTGAAATTGAATACGACATCGGCGACCACTTCTCGCAAAAAGCCGAATCAATCAAAACAACCGAAACCCGGCATCTCGAAGTCCGTGACGTCGTCAAATCATTTGCCATTCGCAGCGAAGGCTGGTTTGGTTCGAATGCCCAAATGGTTCGTGCGGTGGATAATGTCGACCTGACTGTACTCAAGGGTGAGTGCATGGGGCTGGTTGGCGAAAGCGGATGCGGCAAAACCACGTTAAGTAAAATCATCATGCGTGCGTTAGTGCCTGATAGCGGCACCATTCGATTTTTCGATGGCGACGAGTCGATCGATGTACGCAGTCTCAGCGACGATGCCCTGTTTAACTACCGCCGGAAAGTACAATTTATTTTCCAGGATCCGTTCAGCTCGTTGAATCCTCGCATGACGGTCTACGACATCATTCGCGAGCCGTTGCTCATCCATTCGGTTGGCGACGAGGCTTATCAGGCAGACATGGTCAAGGAGTTGATGCGCCTGGTTGGACTGGACCCACGTTTTTTATCCCGTTATCCGCACAGTTTTTCAGGTGGTCAGCGACAGCGAATCGGCATCGCCAGGGCACTCGCGCTACGTCCGGATTTCATTATTTGCGACGAACCGGTGTCGGCTCTGGATGTTTCGATTCAAGCGCAAATTCTCAATTTGCTGAAAGACCTGCAAAACGAACTCAACCTTACATTACTATTCGTCTCGCATAATCTTGCCGTCGTCGACTATATCTCCGACAGGATCTCGGTCATGTGTCAGGGCAAGCTGGTGGAGGTCGCGCCACGCGAGTCGATTTTCACCAACCCAGTCCATCCATATACCCAGGCATTACTTTCGGCAGTACCATTTCCGGATCTTCAACACACCCTTGACTTCGATTCGATCAAGGAAAACCGTGCCTCGAATCCGGATATGTGGCCATCGCCTTTTTTAAGCGATCCCGAACACGGCAGCATGATGGTCAGTCTCGGCGATGACCATTTCGTGCGTGCCCGGCCTGATACCACCCGGGGAGAACTTGTTTAGATGAAGTACTTATCGATAACCGGACTCGCACTCGGCGCCTTGCTGCTGTCGACATCCGTTACCGCAATCGAACCCATCGACTTTCTTGCTCAACACGTTGCAGATGGCACACTGCCACCCATGGCAGAGCGTCTGCCCGACACGCCACGGGTTATCGATGTTGCTGCTTCGGGTCGTACACCAGGACAGTACGGCGGCGATATTCGTATGCTCATGGCAGCGAGTCAGGATATCCGCATGATGAACGTGTATGGATACGCGCGCCTTGTTGTCTATGACCGCGACTTCAATCTCCAGCCGGATATTGCCGAATCGTACGAAGTCGAAGAAGGCCGAATATTCACATTTCATCTTCGTAAAGGTCATAAATGGTCTGACGGCGCGCCGTTTACCAGTGAAGACTTCCGCTATTTCTGGGAAGATGTCGCCACCAACGAAGAGCTTTATCCTTTTGGTCCCGAGAAGATCCTGCTCATAGGCGACCAGAAACCGGTAGTCACCTTTCCTGATGAATTGACGGTTCGATACGAATGGTCGAAACCGAACCCGTATTTCCTGCCGGCGCTGGCGGGTGCCCGGCCGTTATACATCTATCAGCCGGCACATTACATGAAACAGTTTCATGCAGGCTACGCAGATGCGGCCAAGCTTGAGGAAATGGTGCGTGACGCAGCGGTCCGCAACTGGGCCAGCTTGCATACCCGCATGGCTCGTCAGTACAAGGCCACCAATATCGATCTGCCGGTACTACAGCCGTGGATCAACACCACCGCACCGCCCTCCGAACGTTTTGTATTCGAACGCAACCCGTACTTTCATCGAGTCGATGAACGCGGTCAGCAGCTACCGTATGTCGACCGACTGATTGTTAACACAGTGAGCAAAAGCCTGATTCCGGCAAAAGCCGGATCCGGCGAAGCCGATCTGCAGGCGCGCTACATCAGACTTGATAATTACACCTTTTTAAAAGAAGGCGAGGAACGCAACGGCTATACGGTTAATTTGTGGCAGAGAGGTACAGGCGCCCAGGTTGCACTGTATCCCAATCTCAACAGTACCGATGACACGTGGCGCAACCTGGCCCGCGACGTACGCTTCAGGCGAGCGTTATCACTTGCCACCGATCGCACAGAGATCAACAGCGTGGTGTACTTCGGTCTTGGTCAGGAAAGTGCCAATACCGTTCTGCCAACCTGTCCGCTGTTCTCGCCGGAGTTGCAAACCAGTTGGGCGCAGTTCGATCTCGACAAGGCCAATGCCCTGCTTGATGAGATTGGACTTACCCGACGTAATAGTGAGGGTGTTCGACTGATGTCAGATGGTCGCCCCCTGGAAATCGTGGTACACACTGCCGGCGAAAGTACCGAGCAGACCGATGTTCTCGAACTGATCCACGATACCTGGATAAAGGCCGGCATCAAGATTTTCACCAAGCCTTCGCAACGCGAAGTGTTTCGTGATCGGGTATTCGCTGGCGAGGCAATGATGTCGGTGTGGTCGGGCGTCGATAACGGCCTGCCAACTGCAACCACCAGCCCTAACGAGTTTGTGCCGGTGGCGCAGGATCAGTTGCAATGGCCGAAGTGGGGACAATACTTTGAAACGAACGGCGGCGCCGGCGAAGCGCCGGATATGCCAAGTGCGAAGCGCCTGCTTGAACTTCGTAGTGATTGGCAAAACGCCACCAATGACGAAGAACGACGTGCTGCCTGGAAGGAGATACTTGAAATCCATCGTGATGAGGTCTTTTCCATAGGCATCGTGTGTGGTGTCATGCAGCCCGTTGTTGTTAACAATGCTTTACAGAATGTGCCAAGCGAGGGTTTTTACAGTTGGGAACCCGGTGCTTACTTCGGCATCTACCAACCCGATACGTTTTGGTATAAGCGCTAGTCGCGTGATAACAAATCGCTGTATCCAATAAATCCCGACCAATAAATCCAAAAACGTGAACTAAACGGATATGCTGAATTACGTCGTCCGGCGACTATTGATGATGATACCAACGCTGATTGCGATCAGTATCATCTGCTTCGTCATCATCCAGTTGCCACCGGGTGATTACCTGGAAAGTCACATTGCCGAATTACGATCCCAGGGTGAATCGGTTGACCAACAGCGCATCGAGTTTTTGCGTCAGGAATACGGACTCGATAAACCCATGTGGCAACAATATCTTGTCTGGGTAACGGGTCTGATGCATGGCGACCTCGGCTATTCGTTCGAGTATGAGCTACCGGTCTCGGATGTGGTTGGCGATCGCATGTTCCTGACTGTTATTGTCTCCCTGGTCACTATTGTCTTCACCTGGGCGGTGGCCTTTCCAATCGGTGTATATTCAGCCACCCATCAATATAGCTGGGGTGACTACGGACTGACATTTATCGGGTTTATCGGTCTCGCCACGCCAAATTTTCTGCTTGCGCTGGTCATGTTGTATCTCGCCAATGTCTACTTCGGCACATCCATTGGCGGGCTGATGGATCCGACGTATATCGATCAGCCATGGTCATTCGGCAAGGCTAAATCCGTGCTCGAACACCTCTGGATTCCGGTGGTTGTCATCGGCACGTCCGGAACTGCCGGCATGATACGCAGGCTGCGGGCCAATCTTCTCGATGAATTACAAAAACAATATGTAACCACCGGTCGTGCCAAGGGCCTGCCGGAAGGCAAACTGGTCAGAAAGTATCCCTTGAGGATGGCGTTGAACTTTTTCATCGCCGATATCGGCTCAATTCTTCCAAGCATAATATCGGGCGCTGAAATCGTCGCCGTGGTGCTGTCGCTTCCTACCACCGGCCCGATGTT
Source organism: marine bacterium B5-7 (assembly GCA_021604525.1). Taxonomy (GTDB): domain Bacteria; phylum Pseudomonadota; class Gammaproteobacteria; order Arenicellales; family CAJQKF01; genus BQJD01. Next base: position 25,943 of record BQJD01000005.1, read on the forward strand.
GCTCAGTTCCCTGCAAAGCCAGGATATGTACCTGGCGGGTTCGTTCCTGATGTTCCTCGCGATGCTGACTGTCATCGGAGTGCTTGTATCAGACCTGCTGCTGGCCGCGCTCGATCCTCGAATCCGGTTACAGGGAGGCGTTGAGCGATGATCCATTCACGATTTAGCAAACTGGAACATTTCGTTTCCGAAGCGCCGTTTGATCCCTATTCCGTTGAAAAACTGAATCCGGAACAGGAACGTTTCTATCTTGCCTCGCAGTGGAAACTGATGTGGTGGAAGCTCAAGCGTCACAAGCTGGCGCTGATCTCAGGCTTCATCCTGATTATTTTGTATCTGTCTGTCGCCTTTGCCGAGATTCTCGCTCCATACAATCTTGAATCGCGTGATGCCAAGTACATCTATGCGCCGCCACAAGCACCGCATCTTTTTCATGAAGGCGAATTCATCGGTCCGTTTGTATACGGTTACAAGTTCACGCTTAACATGACCAATCTGAAGCGTGAATATGTTGTTGATACCAACCAGGTTCAGAAACTGAGATTCTTCTGCAGCGGTGACAGCTATCGATTCTGGGGACTGTTCGATTCTACCTTTCATCTCATCTGCCCTGCCGTAAACGGTACAGCTTATCTGGTGGGCACCGACCGACTGGGTCGCGACCTTTTATCACGCACTTTTTATGGCGCACGCATTTCACTCACCATTGGCCTGGTGGGTATTCTCATCAGCTTTACATTGGGCATCATCATTGGCGGAATCGCCGGCTACTACGGTGGACTCATCGATAACCTGATTCAACGTGTCATCGAGATATTACGATCCTTTCCGGAACTGCCGCTGTGGATGGCGCTGTCGGCAATTCTGCCGGTGAAGTGGAGTCCATTGCTGATATTTCTCGGTATCACCGTCATACTCGCCATGCTTGACTGGACCGGATTGGCGCGTGCAGTTCGTTCCAAACTACTGTCTCTGCGCGAAGAGGATTATTGCTCAGCCGCAGAGTTAATGGGCGCACGCCCCAAGCGAATCATCTTCAGACATTTACTGCCTGGTTTCATGAGTCATCTCATCGCCTCCGCCTCTTTATCCATACCCGCCATGATCCTGGGTGAGACTGCACTGAGTTTTCTCGGTCTCGGGCTTAGACCACCAGTCACCAGTTGGGGGGTTCTATTGAATGAAGCGCAGAACATCAATGTCGTTGCTTTATATCCATGGCTGATGTTCCCGGTACTGCCTGTTATTGTCACCATTTTAGCTTTCAACTTCTTCGGTGACGGTCTGCGTGATGCAGCCGATCCATACAAATAGTGACTGGAACCCATCTGTACCCGCCTGTCCTGGTTTACGATTTTGAATCATCGATTCGGATGATGCGTATCGGGCTACATTCAATCACAAACGACTACATCAAATAACTGGTAACTACTTCATTATGGTGCGAGTAGATAATATTCGTACCCTGTTTTTCAGGCGTCGGACAAGAATGAATACAATCTGACCTGAGAGGAAAGGCCACGTAATTGATGTAAGCCCATGTCTTCGAATTTTCGGTCGAGGAGCTGAGCTACCGGCTCGGTGATTAGAACGGATCTGTCGAGTTGCCTGGTCAAGGCTTCGACCCTGCTGACTTCATTAACCGCGCGACCGATCACAGTGAAATCAAGTCGTTCCGCTGCGCCTACGTTGCCAAAAAATACCTCGCCAAGATGTAATGCAATACCGGAGTTGAGTGGCCGCCAGCCACTGATATGGTTCAATGCTTCGGGCGGATGACGATTGAGCTCGTCTACATCCCACAGTGCCTGTTCTGCTGCGGATAATGACGCCGCTGCAGCGGCGCGTTCATCAACGTCAGTCGATACCGGAAACACAGCAAGCAGACCATCGCCGATAAATTTCAATATTTCACCACCGTGATTGATTACCGCGCTGGCAAGCCTCTCGAAGTATTCATTTAACAAGGTGATAACATCTGTGCCCGCCAGGTGATCTGTAAGACTTGAAAACCCACGCAGATCAGACATCCAGATAATCGCTCGAATCGATTCACCGGCACCTCGCCGTATCTCGCCACTGAGAACTCTTTTTCCAGCGACAGCACCGAGATAAGTATCAACAACATTTACTGCGATCCGCCAGACGATCTGTCGTTCAACGTGCAAGGCAAAGATGTCCAGGATGCGTCTGCAATCACGCATATCGGAATCACTGAATCCCGATTCACAGCACGTAGCAAGGGTTGCGGCGTTATGAAAAGACGTGCCGGAACCCAGTGGAAATATTACGTAGTCGTGCATGCCTTGAGCTTTGAGATCAGCCAACAACGGGTACCGATCGATCATATCCTGATCGTCAGTTGAGGCTCGAAAGCTCTGACCTCCATCTATAACCTTTGCCAAAGGACTTTGTTTGTACCGCTCGGTATCAAAGCCCGCCCAATCCACTTTCAATTCATCTACCAGATGATCTGCACGGTTCCAGTGCCAGTAGAAACCAAGTAATTCCGGATGCAGTGTTCCGACATGAATCGTAACGCGATCGATGGGTATGGAGGCCGCTACCATGCGCCATATCAATGCCTCCAATAAGGGCAAGAGGTCTTTTTCAGATATGGCTTCTGAAAGAAGCCAGCGGCAAATCTCATCGCTTGTGGTAACCGATGGTGCGATATCAGGGCCAAGGCTCGCCCGTCGAACGAGTGTTGCAAGTGACGGATACTGTCGTGGATAGGGATCCATACTGCTGCCTGATCAGAATTTACTGACACTCATAATTTGAACCATCCGTATATGAACATACGACTGCCATCCTCCCAGACATTCATCCAGGGATATAAATTTATTCATGCAGTAAATAACCGGCACGATTGAATAGTCAATGTACAAACAGACCCTTAACTGCGTTCGATGGCGTCGATCGCGGTCGACGAATTTCAAGAAAGCGACGCGCCTCATCTGCATTTCCTTGTTGCAACAAGACATTGGCCATGGCGAACTCGATCAGATCCCTTTGTGCGCGGCTACCACTGATACGAGCATGATCCACCATTGCAATGCTCAGGTATCTTGTTGCATCCGCCCAACGTTCGTCAGCCATGGCACGGAAAGACTCGGCAAGTGCACGCACTACGTCTGCCGCCGGCCCCCTCGCCTCATCGATAATTCTAGTCAGCGCCTCATCATTACCTACCATTGAATGGGCAAGTGCTGCATGTACATCTGCAAAGGCAAGACCGGGCTCTGGATAGTGCATCAATGCATAGTCACTGACAGCCTGCCAACGTTCAGGCTCAATCTCGATTCCCGCAAGCTGTGCACGAAAGAGAATCGCTGCCGTATCAGATATGACATTTAGCGAGGGGCTGGTAGAGGTGCCCGGAGACACATCCGAATTCATGATCCTGAATAATGTTTCCTGATCCTCAAGTTCGATTGCCGACACGGCAATGTGCCAGGAAATATGACCATACATCAGACCTTTTCGTGAATAATCGCGTATCCAATCACGAAGAAAATCCAGACCCGTTTCAGTATCGCCGTTTTCATAATGCAGATGCGCCATAAAGTGAGCGGCGTTGGCATTGCGTGGATTTCCAGCTAGTGATTTTTCAAGATTGGTTGTCGCCTCTTGCAATTGCCCCGCTTCGATCTGGGCAAAGGCATGTTGACCGAGAAACCACCAGTCATCACGGTAATGCGACAGAAATGCTGTAGTAAAGGCGAGCTGTTCAGCTTCTCGCCCCGCTCGTCCACTTAAGCCAATCAACCCGAATATTCCAACGCAGGGCTGCGCGGCAAACGCATCCCGCGGCCAAGTTTCAAGATGGGTTCGCAACATTCTATATGCTTCATTGCCCTTTCCTTCCAGAAGGAAACCGAACGCGTCGATCAGGGCAGATTCCCGTGTAGTGGATTGAGCGGCAGCGCTACGAGCCATAGCAAGCGGTTCAGCGATCAACGATCCCATGCCGCGCATTTGATAGTGTCGGGCAAGTCCCAGATACGCGAGTGCGAAATCAGGATCGGCCTTGATTGAACTTCGGAATGCCTCTTCCACGCCGTCAGCCGCGGCGAATAATCGATCGACTGCGTTTACGTAAGCATCCCTGGCCGCCTGGTTCATTGTCGAAAGTTTATTGCCATAGCGATCTTCAAGCATGGGTCGAGTCTCCTCCAGATAGGCCTAAAAAGCGTATTAAGAGTTTACATTGACATGAGATCCAATGGATCACTAGTAAATATCTCTATCCGTGATAAATTATCACGCTGATTTCTGCACATGGAGTCTTAAGGGATGAAGACGACAGATATCAAACCCGCCAAAATCACAAAAAAAGAGATCAACATCATGACTACAAACGAACTTGGACCTGTAAAACAGGTTTTTGTCGGCGCGCAGATGCTGTTTGTCGCCTTCGGTGCATTGGTACTGGTACCGATACTTACCGGCCTTGATCCGAATGTTGCACTTTTTACCGCGGGTTTGGGCACTTTGATTTTCCATATCATCACAGGTCGTCAGATCCCGATCTTCCTTGCCTCTTCGTTCGCTTTTATCGCCCCAATCATCTACGGCGTGCAAACCTGGGGAATACCTGCAACGTTATCGGGACTGTGTGCAGCGGGCCTCGTTTATGTAATCCTGAGCGCCATTATCGCAGTCAAGGGCCGGGCAATTATTTTAAAAATTCTGCCACCGGTAGTGATTGGACCGGTCATCATGGTAATCGGCCTGTCTCTGGCGCCTGTTGCCGTCAATCTTGCCACCGGCAAATCAGGCGATGGCGCCGTGGTATTGTTTGCTGCTGACAAGGCGCTAATGGTCTCAATGTTGTCGCTGATTGTAACGATGCTTACAGCAGCGTTGGGGCGCGGATTAATACGGCTGTTGCCCATACTCATGGGTGTCATAGCGGGCTATCTGTTCAGCATGATTCTCGGCTTGGTCGACACCTCGCCTATCGCTGCAGCACCGTTATTCGCCATGCCGAATTTCGTTTTTCCTGAATTCAACTGGCAGGCGATACTGTTCATTGTACCCGTTGCCATTGCCCCGGCCATCGAGCATATCGGTGATGTACTGGCAATAGGCGGCGTCACCAACCGTAATTATCTCGAAAAACCCGGCCTTCATCGAACCCTGCTGGGTGACGGCGTAGCTACCTCTGCCGCAGCGCTACTCGGCGGCCCACCCAATACCACCTATTCCGAGGTAACCGGCGCAGTCGCACTGACTAGAGCATTCAATCCCAACGTCATGATCATCGCCGCAGTCATAGCCATTATCGTTTCGTTCTCCGGAACCCTCGGCGCGTTTCTTGGCACCATTCCAACACCAGTTATGGGCGGCATAATGGTGTTGCTGTTCGGCGCCATCGCGGCGATCGGCATGAATACGCTGATCAAGGACGGTCGCGATATCAGTTCGTCCAGAAATCTGATCATCGTTGCAATTACATTGGTATTCGGAATCGGCGGCATGAGCCTTGGAAATTCGGGTTTCACACTTCAAGGAATCGGCTTGTCCGCAGTCACTGCCATATTTTTGAATCTGGTTCTGCCAACTGATCATGAGGCCTGATTAACTCGTAAAATTAATCCGTGCAATCGAGCATCGTATATAAAACCAGCCTTGTTATACGTTGCGAATTGATATACCGATGATTGGTCATCACCATGCTCGTGCGCACGCTGCAGATTTCTCAATCAGTCAATCAAGTTGAGTCAAAAATATGTTTGAATTGAACGCCAATGTATCTGGAATTCTGTTATCGCTGTCTGCCCTTATGCTCGCATTGATGAGTCCTGGTCCGAATATTCTTGCTGTTATCGGGACTTCCATGGGGGTTGGTCGAAAAGAAGGCGTTGCATTGGCATTGGGCGTTTCTTTTGGAACATTCATCTGGGTCACACTGACTGTGATGGGCTTCACGGCGATCATCGCAAGTTATGCACAAATCATGTTTGCGTTGAAGATCCTCGGTGGTTGTTATCTACTCTGGTTGGGGTACAAGTCTCTGCGCTCTGCTGCGACCAGGCGAAACGTTCAGGAAACAGCCGTGGTTCTGCATGGAGGTCCACGGGCTTACTTCGCCAGAGGGTTGACTGTGCAGATGACCAATCCGAAAGCCGCCCTGGCGATGATTGCCATAGTTTCTATCGGCATTACTATTGATGCGCCATTATGGGTAGGTGCAACCATCATTATTGGAGCCACCGTCCTGTCAATCGGTGGTCATCTTATGTACGCACTCGCTTTCTCAACCAAACCAATCGTTGCACTGTATGCAAAGACCAGACGCTTCGTTGAAGCGGCGCTTGGAACATTCTTTTGCGCCATGGGAATACGTTTGCTAAGTGATCGTTCATGATGGCACCAGGATTCAAATACCCGGATCTACGCCACAGGTCAGGTTTTTGACCTGATCGTTACTGTCATGCTACGTTGGCAATTTCATTGATAGAACGGAGTACGATATGGCCGGTGGTTGGGCCCGAGATGGGGCGGTGCAGGAACAAATCGATGCCAGTGTCGAGGATGCCGTTCGACTTGCCCGCAGCAGAATCGCCAGTGGTGAAAGTCGGCTGACCTGCGAAGAGTGCGACGAACCCATTCCACAGGCCCGTCGCGATGCGTTACCGGGCGTGCAAAGATGTGTTCCCTGCCAGGAAGCCTGGGACCGCGATAACAAGCCCGGCAGCGACTTTAATCGGCGGGGCAGCAAGGACAGCCAGCTTAAATAGGACCTGGTTTATCGTTCCGACAAATTGATTGGATCTGCGGCCAGCGACAGACGCACCACGCAACAATCAAGTTCCTCCCACATCAAGTCGTAAGCGATGCGAATACTGCCGGCAGACGTTCCGGCAGGCGCTCTACGCGATCAACTATGGAGTAACGGTTGTCACCGAATATACGCGCAACGTATTCGTTCGCATGAGGATCAAGCGTCATGCAATGGGTCTGAACACCCCGTGTCGTCAATTCTTTAACCGCTTTATGAGCGTCATGACGAAGGTATTCAGGATCGCGTTCGTCTATATCGGCGGGTTCACCGTCAGTTACCAGCAAGACAAGGCGACGTGTGCAGGGTTGTTGCATCAAGTGCCAACCGGCATGACGCAGGGCTGCACCCATGCGGGTCGACAAGCCGCCGCGCATGCCGGCAATTCGCGCACGCGCGTCATCGTTATACGGCATATCAAAATCCTTGAATCGAAAATATTGCACATCATGACGACCATCCGATGCGAATCCGTGAACCGCGAACGGGTCGCCTATAGAATCGATGGCGAAGGACAACAGACCGGCAGCATCGCGAGTAAGAGATAACACGGTCGGACCGTCGGGATGAGTTTTATCAACCGGATCATTGGTGGATTCCGACAAGTCGAGTAGCAGCAGCACCGCCAGATCGCGAACTTGCCGGGTGATGCGAATATTGAATCGCTCATCCGGCATCACCCCGCGACGTATATCGATCATGGATTGCACCGCCGCATTCAGATCGAGTTCTTCGCCTTCTTCATAACCGCGTTTTCGAACAATCCCCTGTGGTTGCAAGGCGTCGATAATGTATCGAATTCGACTAGCCACGGGTTGGTGCCGATCAACGATACGATTGATGATTTGTGGGTCGCCGGATTTTGCACGACGTTCAACTACGCTCGTCCATTCGGGCCTGAACAACTGCACACGGTAATCCCACTCGTGATAGTGACAGGGATCGGATAGCGGTTCCTTGCCCCACATATCATTGAAACTGATACCTTCGTCCTCGTAGGGAAAAAATTCGCTGGCACATACCCAAATTTCCTGGGCGTCGTCTCCGGCCAATTCACAATCTACCTCATTAGCCATTTCAATAGCCGAGACATACTTACGTATCTGTTTGCCAGACGAAGAAAAATCACCATCCATTGTCGCGGTAGCCACGTCATCCGCATTGAAGCAGTAGCGATTGTCGTCACGGTAAGTCGGCATCCATTCATCGAGCGCCCGCGGACCCGGTATGGATTCGCTACTCACCAGGGCATTGTAAAAGTCGATACCGGCCAGCCACGAGATGCGGTTGTTATCGTCTCCCTTGTTTATTGCGTTGTGAAATTCGCGAGCACGCCTGACTATGTCATTTTCGGATTCATTGTATTCGGGATTAAGCAACCTGTATGCCATGCGCAGCATTTTGTCAGCTACCGGATGCAACGATTCAGAACGGTTGTTCAAAGCGATATCGAAGCACTGGTTCCAGAGCTTGCGCAACCCTGGGAATTCAGCGATGGCCAACCACTCCACTCGTGCATCCTCAAATAGCCCCACGAATTTAATCTGTACCGGGCTCAACTGCTCTGCCGACAATGCTGAACGGGTATAAACAATATGTGCAGCGCTATGGGCTGTCGCTGCCCGATACAGTGCAAGACCACTGACATCACTGAGATCGTCGAATGCGTCCGGAAGATACATCTGACCATTCTCGATATATGGACGCAGCCCGGTTCGTGACTCGTAGTCACCGGTCGTGGGTCGCATGAAAAACGCCCTGCCCCACAATGCCCGAAGATAAAAGTTCAGTTTGCGCTGGTTGTCCACCAACAGGGTACCGCGACGCTCCTTTTTAAGTACTGCCTGGGAGGTTTCGGTTTGCAATCCGAAGTATGCAACCTGTCCTTCGAGGTCGCGCTGATGGGCGTCCACGCCCCACTGTACCCAGCGACGAAGCCCACCGAGCGTCAGCTTGGCAAGCAACTCATCAAGATTGGCCATCATCGGCCGCAAGGCGCGTGGTGCCTTGCCGGCAAGCAAATGTATCAGGTTAAAAAACCCACGCATGACATCGATATCACCGAGACGTCTTGCCGCCAGTGGCAGGTTGGCGATCCATAACGTGATGACTGTGGCCGATGTTAGCGAGGAGAGCTTGAGTGCGGCAGTGATGATGTCGGGAATGATGTCTTCACCGACTGCCCGGGCCACCTCCGGCATTTCCTGAATATAGGTGAGAACGAGATCCGCATTCCTGCCGATGTTATTAAGTGCATGGATGCCATCGAGATAATTTTGAAGACCCCACGGCGACATGACGCGGGCGGCATCGTGATAGGCGGCTTCAAGTGCCGGTCTATGTGCCGAATGATCCGTACCCAGACAGGCCAGATAAGCATCGAAGTCGATCGACATAATGTGAACGACTGGTCAGAAAAATGTATCAACTGCAGCGTCGAGGGTGTCACGCATGTCGGGATCGTCCGTCAGCGGTCGCACCAGCGCCATACGACACGCAGCCTGCGGCTCAATACCCCGCGCGATCAACTGCGCGGCATACACTAAAAGGCGGGTTGACATGCCTTCGTCGAGTCCATGGCCCTTGAGGTTACGGGAGCGACCAGCCACCTGTACCAGTTTGCGTGCGATGGTTTCATCAATACCACCCTCATGGGCAACGATTTCAACTTCGATGTCCTCACCAGGATAGGAAAAATCCAGGGCTCCGAAGCGCTGTTTGGTGGACTGCTTTAAATCCTTCATCAGGCTTTGATAACCCGGATTGTAGGAAATTACGATCTGAAAATCCGGGTGGGCTTCGACCAGTTCACCTTTTTTCTCAAGTGGCAGACAGCGCCGATGATCGGTTAACGGGTGTATGACCACCGTGGTGTCCTGCCGGGCTTCAACAATTTCGTCGAGATAACAAATGGCACCGATACGCGCTGCCAGTGTTAACGGGCCGTCCTGCCAGCGAGTACCATTTACATCAAGCAAAAATCTGCCGATGAGATCCGATGCGGTCATGTCTTCATTACAGGCAACCGTGACCAGTGGTTTATCCAGCTTATAGGCCATGTACTCGACAAAGCGTGTTTTACCGCAGCCGGTCGGACCTTTGAGCATCACCGGCATACGCGCCGCATACGCCGCTTCGAACAAGACAACCTCATCATCAACGGGACGATACCAGGGCTCGCTTGACAGCCGATACTGACTGCCGTCGTTAATCTGTGATTGATCGCTGGGCATAACTGCCTGGGCGCTCATGCGCTGATCGGTCCACGGTAAATCACCATGGCGGCACCTTGTGACTGCGCATGGTTGTCGTAACCTATCAGGCGCACATGATTTCCCGGATGGGCAACGTGACAGCTTTCCGCTTCGGCAAGAATGGTATCCACATCGGTTTCTCCGAACATCGGCAACTTCCACATGTACCAGTAATGTGCGAATGCGTTTTCTGGTTCTGTATGTTCAATGGCCGGGTTCCACCCGCGCGAGACAATGTATTCGACCTGCTTGCGAATGGCGGCATCGTCCATCGGCGGAAGATAGGAGAAAGTTTCGAACTTGCGGCTGGCAGTGTCGGCCAAACTGGAGGGATAGTCTTGTACTTTACTCATGATTTATTACTCGTTGTGATGTTTCGGTACGGTGTTCAATTCAGTGGATTCTTGAAATCTCGCACGCGCGTGCTATACGATGGTCAAAACAGGTGAATAAACACGGAACCGTATTTAACGTTGTAGATCGCCTGTACGAGAACGTTTCAACTAGCGATGCGCCACATCCAGCTTGTCCACCGTATCAAACTCGAACTTGATCTCCTTCCATGTGTCCATGGCGATACTGAGTTCAGGACTATTTTTAGCCGCAACGGTGAGAATCTGCTTACCTTCGCTCTCGAGTTCGCGTCCCTGATTGCGCGCCTCGACGCAGGCCTCAAGCGCCACCCGGTTTGCACACGCACCAGCAGCATTGCCCCATGGATGGCCCAAGGTGCCACCACCAAATTGCAGCACGGCGTTATCACCAAAAATCGACACTAATGCAGGCATGTGCCACACATGGATGCCGCCCGAGGCAACTGCAAAGACGCCCGGCATAGAACCCCAATCCTGATCGAAAAAGATACCGCGACTTCGATCCTCGGCAATGAACGATTCACGCAGCAGATCGATCCAGCCGAGTGTTGCAGCGCGATCTCCTTCGAGCTTGCCCACCACGGTACCGGTGTGCAAGTGATCGCCGCCAGAGAGTCGCAGCAGTTTGGTCAACACGCGAAAATGGATACCATGGTGCGGATGTCGATCGATCACCGCATGCATGGCGCGATGAATATGCAGCAACATGCCGTTGTCACGACACCATTGCGCCAAGCCGGTATTGGCGCACCATCCACCGGTAATGTAGTCGTGCATGATAATTGGCGCGCCTAACTCCTTGGCGTATTCGGCGCGCTTGAACATCTCCTGGGGAGTCGGCGCGGTAACATTAAGATAATGACCTTTGCGCTCGCCGGTTTCCTGTTCAGCCTTAAGCGTGGCTTCAACGACAAAATCAAAGCGTTGACGCCAGCGCATGAACGGTTGGGAATTTACGTTTTCATCGTCCTTGGTAAAGTCCAGACCACCGCGCAGACACTCATAAACCGCCCGCCCATAGTTCTTGGCGGATAAGCCGAGCTTCGGTTTGATGGTACAACCCAATAACGGTCGACCATATTTGTTCATGATGTCGCGTTCGACCTGAATGCCATGAGGCGGTCCGTTACAGGTCATGACATAGGCAATCGGGAAGCGCACGTCTTCAAGACGCAATGCACGTACTGCCTTGAAACCGAAGACATTGCCGACCAGCGACGTGAACACATTTACCACCGAGCCCTCTTCAAAAAGATCGATTGGATACGCGATAAAAGCGTAAAATCGCTCGTCGTCACCTGGAACGTCTTCGATGGCGTAGGCACGTCCTTTATAGTGATCGAGGTCGGTGAGAAGATCGGTCCAAACCGTGGTCCAGGTGCCGGTCGACGATTCGGCGGCAACGGCAGCGGCTGCCTCTTCACGGGGGACACCCGGCTGCGGGGTGATTTTGAAACAGGCGAGAATATCGGTGTCCTTGGGGGTGTAATCCGGCATCCAGTAGGTTTCGCGGTAATCTTTGACACCTGCGTTGTAAGTCTTCGACATCTCGCACCTCTTTAGGGCATTTCATAGTCTGTTATTTACATTCTCCCGGCCAGGCATCGCCTGCCGGGAATGTGGAGAACTATAGTCCGGTTTTACCATAAACAAAATTCACTAATAATGATATTTTCCATCAGTAATTCTTTATGATCGAAGTCATTTCCCTGGTGGTACCGTTTTTTGCCGTTATCGGCTGTGGGTACCTCGGTGCCCGATTGATCGGTGAATCAGGACAGCAAGGCATTAATAACTTTGTGTTGTATTTCGCACTGCCGACGCTGTTATTCTCGATGATGGCACGGTCAGACTTGGCGAGTCGCTTCGAGATTGATTTCGTTACAGCCTATACGGCAACATCGATCGTGCTATTCGCCTACAGTTTCATGCTCTTCAAACTGCTGTTCGGATTGAAACGACGGAACACGGCAATCTACGCAGTTGGCACGGTATATGGAAATACCGGTTACATGGGCATACCTATCGTCGTGGTCATGATGGGTGAATCGGCATCGTTACCCGTTGTCCTGTCGCTACTGATCGATCTTGCCGTAATGTTACCGATCACTGCGGCCATGATCGAATCAGACGATCCGGATCATGCCGGCGGCCTGCTTCACGGCGCTCGCAGTGCGCTTGTCGGCACACTGAAAAACCCCCTGGTCATTGCCATTGCGCTGGGTGCTCTATGGTCGATGTTGAAGCTGCCGCTACCGACGATGGCCAACGGCTTTATCGATGTGATGGCTGCCGCCGCAGCGCCTTGTGCATTGTTCGCCATGGGTTCAAGTCTTTACGGTAAACCACTTGGCAGCTCGTTGACGCCGGCCATTCTGGTCAGCCTTCTCAAGTTGATCGCGCATCCGTTATTGCTGTGGGTTGCCCTAACCCGGGTCTGGAATGTAGATCCGGAATGGGCACGGCCGGCGCTTGTTGCCGCCAGTTTACCGGTCGCAGTAACCGTGTTCGTTATTGCCCGCCAATATCAGGTGATGGTGATCAGCGCGTCAACGGCCATTGTTGTGTCATCGCTGTTGTCTATTATCAGCGTGCCGGTATTTATGCTGATCCTTCAGAACCTGCCGGCCTCATGATCCCTGTTCTGCCCGACTACTGCTAGATGGATATTGGTTTGTGCAGCAGGTTTGAACGAATTTTCATCTCGAACCGATAACCGCCCGCTACGGCCTTGCCGTGGCTCTCAAACCGGGATCGCAGTTCTTCTTTATTCTCCTCAATTTTCATCGCCCTTGCCGGGTCGACCTGAACGAGTCGCTGCATCATTACTTCGACGTCGCGATAAATATTGGCAATACGATAAAACCGCTCTTCGCCGAGATTCAAGCTGTGAGATTCTTCATCCTGAAGGGCTTTAAACGCCTGGCGTCGCACTTCGGTTTCGTCATCTATCAATCTCATTACTTCAAAGTAGTCGCCGTCTGCCACCGGCTCGACCACCAACAACATGCCTTGGGGTTTCAGCACCCGGTGGGCTTCTCTCAACGCATCACCCATCACAGCTACCGGTACGTGATGCAGGCTGTAGGAATACACCACGATATCAACGCTATTCGACTCTAATGGCAGCGCTTCTCCCCTGCCGTGGACGTAGTCCTCATCTGCCACCGGGGTCATCTCACGGGCACGCTCAACAAGATTATTCTGGGTTTCAATTCCTGTAACCCGGGCGCCATGAGCGGCCAGCCAACGTACCAATGCGCCTGTGCCGCAACCCACATCGACAATTCGCATTAAGCGACAATCAATAGCATCTGCAACCACATCAGTCACCGCGTCAACCCACCCAATCGTGTCATCAGACATGAGGAATTTCCCAAAATTTGCAGTAAGTTTAAGATTATTAAGAAATTATGCTGGTAATCGCCGTAAATGTCTCCTGACGATAGTCTTAGGTAATGACTGTTTTTTACGCAACTTGACCTTGTGGCACCAGCAAACGAAAATCCAGCAAGAAGTCATGGAAAGATATGTTCAATTATCGATCTTCAAGGATCGGTAATTTATGTCGATATTAAATAAGGGGTGCACTATGGCTAATAATGGTTTTTATATTCCTGAACCAATTTATAAAGTGCTGCCAGTTCTGTACATTGGCAGCGGTATCGCGACCGCGCTGTATATTCCAAGTGTCGTATCCGTTTTATCTGGTTTGCTGCTGATCTCCGCAGGGATCATGGTAATCATGTGGCGAAGCGCCGCGCGTAGCGAACGACGCCGCAAACAGCATGGCAGAAAGGGTTCACGAAATCATTCGAAATCCGTCTCTGGCTATGCGTCCGGCGACAGTGGCGATATGCGTTGGAAATGATTAATTACACAATCAATCATCTGGATAAGGCGTGTTCGCATCAGAATTAAAATGTCATAATACTTGTTTATAACCGTTTGCTCATGATAGCGTCGCTTATCAATGATCGGGACTAAGCAAAAAGTGTTTTTGGCCTTCGTTGGCGTCTTGATGGCGCTGATCATCGCGCCCCTGGCAGGCGCCAGTGACTGTCAGCCAGCAAAATCCGGCCAGCATCCCGATATCAGGGTCATTGGTCAAAAACCGTCGATCACCGGAAATGTTCTGGCAGACCACCGAATTTATACCATGGCCGAACTACGTGGCTACCGGCTGCAAAGCATACTGGCCGATGAATCCCTTCTGGTCTTCCCCTATTCGGTACACCCCTGCGTCGCAAGCGCCTGGAAGCAACTTGAGACTGCAGCCAGCGAACAAGGTTATAACATCAGTATCATGTCCGGTTATCGCTCCATTGCACGACAGCGGCAGATATTCCTAAGCAAACTTAAATCAGCCGGAGTCAGCCCGTATCGCGTGGCTGCAGGTCTCGCCGATAAAGCAGTGAATCACATTCTGGATTTTAGCTCGATACCCGGTTACTCGCGTCACCACACCGGATTTACCATCGATATCCAGTATAACGGCGAAGGCTTGAATGCCTTTGGTGACTCACCCGCTTATCAGTGGTTGTCGGCTGACAACTTCAAAATCGCCCGAAGTTTTGGATTTTTACCGAGTTACCCACAAACGCTTACAAGTCAGGGCCCGGTGCCTGAGCCCTGGGAATTTATCTGGGTGGGCGACACCACCGAACTGGCCGACAAACCGGTTAGAACGACCACCGCGAACAACCTGCTGACATCCGCCCAGCGCATTCTCTTCTCGTTGGACCAACAGCAAATAGGCACCGCATCATTTGATCGCCGAGGTGACGGTAACACAATTACGAGTCCTACAGATTCAAGCCTCGAGACGCTTCCTGGCGGTTAGTTGACCTGTTTTCTCATCAACCGGTTTCCCCTGGCAGCGGAATATGTTCCAGCTGATCGCCAGGAATCACACCGAATCCACCGTCCCTCCAACGCTTTTTAGCTTCTTCGATAAGCCTGTAATCGAACGCGGCAAAATTCCACTCAATATGCGGGGGAGTAGCGAATGGTTCGCCACCCAGTAACATCATTCGACCCGCATGAATCATTTTAATATGGGCATCGCCTGCCTCGAGTATCACGAAGGCGCCTGCTGAATACCGAACACCGGAAATCTCGATCTCTCCCTGCTGAACATATGCCGCTGCTTCCATATCAGGTTCGGGTCGATCAATCGTACGATCTTTCTCGGCGATGATATCGAGATAAAACATCGGCGAAAATGTCCGCACCGGAGACACCCGACCATAGGCACTACCTGCAATCAATCGCATCATGACACCATCGTGCATGATGTGTGGTAGCGCATTACGATTAAAGTGAAAAAATGCCGGCTCTACTTGCGCATATCCTTGCGGCAATGCAAGCCATACCTGAAAACCGTCGGCTCGATGCACGCGTGAACGTACTTCAAGTGTTTCGCGTTCGGAATGGACGATGCCACGCCCTGCGGTCATCCAGTTGACATCGCCCGGGAAAATTTCCTGTATGTTACCAATGCTATCCCGATGCAGAATGCTGCCCTCCAGAAGATAGGTCACCGTAGCAAGGCCAATATGCGGATGCGGCCTGACGTTGATACCCTCACCAGCCGAAAATTCAACAGGACCCATGTGATCGAAGAATATGAAGGGTCCGACTGCTGGTTTATCGGCATGTGGCAGGATTCGACGCACGCTAAAACCACCCAGATCCTTTTTCTTTGCGTTCAGTTCATAGGCCATCGGCGGTAAGCTCCCGTAAAAATCAGGTTAATTTGCGCGACTTCACTATACGCGTTGATGAATCAATTTCATGGGGTTCGGTAATTCACCTGACAAGATAATTCAACAAAATACCTATCCTGACATCAAATATGACCCTGAGGCACGGCACTGACCAGATAGCGAAGATCACCGCGCGGCTGTAACCGGCCAAACGGATAGCAGGTCGACAAGACGAGAAGATTTGTGCCACTTACACTGATGGTAACGTCTCGACGATCAACTATATCGGTCGATGTCACCCTGAATATCTGCTTTACACCATCCGCCATTGTCAGGCGAATTTCGTCATCGACCCGAAGCATCTCAAGAAAACCAAAATAACTGTCCCGGTGACCTGAAATGAGGCGCGTCATGCCGGTATCGCCAGTACCGACCACCATGCCTGGTCCGAATGCCAGCGCTTCACCGGAAACATCCGACAGCACAATCTGATCGATATCATACTTCGGTACCTGCAACCTGGCCACTGGAACAATATCCGCCCACGGCCATGGTTTCGTGACTTGTTTGCTGGTGATTCCATGCTGCCACGCCATATTAATCAATACACCGGCTAGCCAGCCTTTGGCAATCATCGCCACGGCAGGGGTACCTTGAACCAGTGCAGCAATCAATAACACCGCAGCCAAACCGCGACGCAATCGGTCGACATTGATTGATCGAATCACGATGGTCGCCTGACATACATCAGCATGCTTGCCAACAACAGCAACAATGCAATAACAATCGAGATGTAATGACCGTTGGCTGTGACAGGCAAGGCGATGGCTTGAGAAGCACCCATGATAGATCCAGCGGGCATTCTATTAGCCACATGGCGTGAACTCATCGGCAAATTTTCAGGTCGAGCGGGTGTTTTATCGATTGCCACAAAACTGGTAAAGCGTGTCGCAATACGGTGCTGAAGCGCGACTTCGGTAACCATCGGCCGAACCGACTCTATATCTGCACCGGCGCGTAAGCTATCCAGTAACGATTCAATTTTTTGGCGCGCCCACAATGTAGCAACACCGGATTGCTCGACTACGCCACTGATGGCAGGTCGGGTGGTGAATGATACCTTGCCAGCGCGACCACTCACCTCAAACGTACTGACGTTCGATCGATAACGAGCGAGTGAAATCACCGGTTCGCCGCGATACAGATCCGATGTGATTTGAGGATAGACCTCGGCATCATCCGGCCAGTTGATATCGATGGAAGTCAGTGCCGGATGCTCGAGTTTTTCAAACAGCTTTCCCATCGACTCGCTCACTTCGCTGGTATCGCCAATCTGTATGAAACTACCCCGTCCGAACCGCGCGGCCTTACGCATAAAATAACTGTTAGGCGACGAGCCAATACCAACAGTAAACAAACGTTGCGCACCCAGGGTTCGATGAATGCGGCCAAGTAGTGCCTCTTCATTGGCGACCGCACCGTCGGTGATAAACACCACCTGACGCAAGCGATTGCTACCTGCGTTTGTGTTATCGACGGAGTTTCCTGAACCCGGATTACCCAGTGCCAGAGCCAGAGCCGGCGCAATTTCAGTACCGCCACCGGCTACAATTTGTCGAATAAATCGTCGCGCGATGTTCAGGTTTTTATGGTTTGCTGGCACTGCTTCAGCAAACATCGATCGTGTTCTTGAATTGAACTCGATAATATTAAATCGGTCGTCTTGAGTAAGTCTGTCAACAGCATTCATGAGTGCTGATTGCGCCTGGCGAATTGATTCACCGGCCATCGAGCCGGATGTATCGATCACCAGGATCAACTCCCTGGTTGATCGCGGTATGGCACCTTGTATCGACGGCGGCATCATTACCAGCAATCCGAAATGCTCGTCACCAATTGTCTCCTCGAATAGTGCTGCAGTGGCCACGGCCGATTCAGCCGGCCGCCATTCGAGCACCACATCCCGATCCATGGCAACACTTCCATCTTCCAGAACAACCTGATATCGATGTCCTGATGATGAGACCTCAAGATCGTGATATCGACTGGCAATCTCGGCAAGCTCGACTCCGGCATTGAGTGCGATATTCAGCTCTGCCACATCAGCCAACTCACCTCCACGACTTCGATACGTTTGTGGCGGCGTTACTTGAGCCGCATCATCGACCTGGGTAGTGGCTGACATATTGTGGACCGACAAAGGATCTTCCACGTGCCTGCCGATGGATACACCCGGCACATAACGCGGAGTCAGCGTTAACGGCAGTCGCAAGCGATAGATACTGTTATCGATGTCGACCGGTTGCAGCCAGGAAATCTCTACCGTAATGGTAGCGCCGGGGCCGATATTGGCAATTTTCGTCGAAAACAGGTTATCCCGATGCGCACTAAGAAGTGCTGCGCGCTGTCCGGAAGCACGGGCTGTTCGATAAGACTTCTCGGCCTCCTTGCGGGGTTTGATGTCCCCTTCCATGCGTCGTTCGCCAATCTCGATCACCAGTCGATCAACCGCGCTTTTCGACATCAGCGGAAAAACGTAGCGACCTTCCAACCATTCATCACTGACATTTCTAAACGATTGTCGAAACGTAACCCTGGCAATCACCCCGTTAACTGAAACATCAAGCTTTGAACCCAAATGCAGTGCCCGATGATATCCACCGGTTTCGTCACCCAAAAGCAGTGTGCCGCTGCCATAGCTTTCGCCAGAGGAACCGGCACCGCTCTTCCATCTGTCTGCATGGACATTGGATGAAGATATGACCGTAAAGGCAATCAAGCAACAGACAATAATTCGACACCGTGAAGACCAGCAGCGTTGGTCAATAATCTTTTGTACTTTTCTTGATGATGACATCACTACACTCCCTTATTACTATTGTGTAGTGCGTATTGAATTCCTTACTGTTGGTATCGACAGGGCGGGATCAGGGTAATCTACTGGCAAACTTTGTGATAAAAATGTGCGCGACAATAACAATGCGTTGCAGAGAAAAGCCGTAACGAAATGGCAATGAGGAAGTACGAAGGATTACTGCGAGTCTTTGAACAAGCGGGTGGCACGACCGATAGTACCCTTTCCATAGCGTTTTTGAATCTCATCAGTCAGAGAATCAATTCGCTGTTCGTGTTCATTAGTGACGGAAGAGAAGAGATCGATCTGATTTGCAACCATCGTGTCGAATCGTGAAAGGCCGATACCGATTAATCGAACATGCATACCGGGTTTCAAACGAGTATGTAATAACTTGCATGCCACCGACCATACCCGTTGGGTGGAATCGACTTGCTCCGTCAGAGTCTCCGAAGCCGTGGTTGTCCTGAATTGCCGATCGCGAAGTTTCAGCGTGACGGTACGACCCTTCAGTCCGTTAGCCCGAACACGGCAACAGACTGATTCGGTCAAACGCATTAAAGCCCCTTCAAGCGCAATCGGATCGACGATGTCTTCAGCGAAAGTCGTCTCATGGGATATGGATCGGGATTCGTGTTCCGGTATGACCGCCCTATCATCGCGACCATGGGCAAGATCATGCAAGTGGCTGCCATGACGCCCGACTTGTGCCGATAGTTCTTCAATGGATAGTTGGCGAAGTTCACCCACGGTGCGAATACCATATCGCAACAGTTTATCTGCGGTTGACTTGCCAACCCCCCATAGTCGGGTTACCGGAAGCGGATCGAGAAAACCTTGAATATTATTCTCGTGGACCACGGTAAAGCCATCCGGCTTGTCGTGATCGCTTGCCAGCTTGGCCAGAAATTTATTAGGCGCCACACCGACTGATGCAACCAGCGAAAGTTCATCACGAATTGCGTCCTTGATTTTCCTGGCGACAACCTGCGGTGGACCGTGGAGGCGTTCGCTGTTACGGGTATCGAGGAACGCCTCATCCAGAGACAATGGTTCAACCAGCGGGGTGAAGCGATTGAAAATCTCACGAATATGTTCGCTGACGCTGACATATAGCGCCATTCGCACCGGCAGGACGATAAGATCACGACACAGGCGAATTGCAGTCGCAGTAGGCATGGCGCTATGGATGCCAAAGGCGCGCGATGGATAATTGGCTGCCGAGACTACCCCTCGACCGGTCGCACTACCGGCAACGACCATTGGCCGGCCACGAAGCTCGGGCGCTTCACGTTCTTCAACCGACGCGTAGAATGCGTCCATATCGACATGGATGATCATACCGTCATTGTATCGCCGACAATCACTCAGACAAGTTATAAAGAGATATCTTTACGGGGCCTTTCGTGATCCTGAAATCGTACGACTTAGCAATATCACCGGAAGCAACCCGACTAATACGATGGTCAACGACCCCAGTGCTGATTCACCAATCAATTCGTCAGATGCATATTGGAATACATCGGTCGCGAGGGTACTAAAATTAAATGGTCGCAGGATCAACGTCGCCGGTAGTTCCTTCATGGAATCGACAAATACAATTAACGCGGCAGTGAGCATTCCGCCGCGGATCAATGGCAAGTGATGTTTCAACAACACCTCAAGTGGCTTGTAACCGAGTGTACGTGCTGCCATGTCCATGGACGGCGACACTTTGCTGAGACTCGATTCCACCTGTCCGACTGCCACAGCAAGGAAACGCACAACATAAGCAAACACCAGGGCAAATATGGTGCCGCTCAGAAGCAGGCCCGTGGAGACGTCGAACCATTTTCTCATGAACGAATCGATAAAATTATCAAGCGATGCGAACGGAATAATAACGCCAATCGCGAGTACCGCACCGGGTACCGCGTAACCTAATGAGGCAATCCGTGCCGCCACAGAGGTAACACTGCCGCGATGCAATCTTCTCGCATAGGCAACTAAAAGCGCGATAGCCAAAGCCACTATGGCTGCAAGGGCAGACAGAAAGAAACTATTGAAAGCGTAAGTTCGAAAGTCAACGGTCCATGATTTATTGAAATAGATAATCGCATAGCGAGACATGACAATAAGCGGGATAAAAAATCCGGCAACCACCGGTAAACTGCAGGCGCCAATAGCTATCCAGCGGCACACACCGGTTAATGTATAAGTCGGTAGCGGTAGCAGGTGAGTACCTTGTTGATAGTAGGCAAGATTACGTCTCCCGAATCGTTCAATGCCAATCAGCACCAGCACAAATACCAGCATGAGTGATGCAATTTGTGCAGCGCCGCCGAGATTGCCCATACCAAGCCAGGTATCGTAGATGCCGGCGGTAAGTGTTCGCACTGCAAAAAAATCAACCGTGCCATAATCGTTGAGTGTTTCCATCAACGCCAGCGCAACACCCACCGCAATCGATGGTCGGGCAATCGGTAACGAGACATACAGGAAGGTTTTCCACGGGCCACGACCAAGGATTCTGCTGGCCTCCAGCATGGCGGCGGATTGTTCCAGGAATGCGGCCCGCGCGAGCAGAAAGACATAGGGATACAACACCAGGCCCATCAACATGATGGCACCACCAAGATTTCGAATTTCAGGGAACCAGTAATCGCGACTCGAACTGAATCCAAACAAATCGCGAATCAGGCTTTGCACAGGGCCCGCGTATTCCAGCAAGTCAGTATACATATAGGCAATAACGTAGGCTGGCATTGCTAACGGCAACAATAAAAGCCACTCAAAATACTGGCGCCCCGGGAAACGACACATGGTAACCAACCAGGCGGTCGTGACACCCGTCAGGAAAACGCTGATGCCGACACCCAGCATTAACACCACCGTATTGAACAGGTAGTAACCTAATACTGTATCAACAAGATGCGGCCAGATATTCTCGGTCGGGTTAAAGGCGAGATCGACCACCGCGATCACAGGCATAACCACCAGGGTCGCAACGAATACAGCAGCGATAAGCCAGTGGATATCACGACCGACAGAAAAGTCCAGACCGCGGACGCGATGTTGTAGATATGACAATGGATTATGTGGCGCGTTGAATGATTAACTGATTATGCATAACATTGCCACGATAAAAAACCGCCGGAACGTTTGCTGCGCACCGGCGGTTTATCCAAAGTGAATACAAGCCGGATAATTACTGATCGTAACCGACGCTATCGACCATCTTTATTGCCGTCGAACGTTCTTTTGCAATGTCGGCCAGTGATACATCATCCGTCTTGAACTCGCCCCAGCTCTTTAGCTGATCCGACCACGCCACACCCTTTCTCAACGGATACTCGCTGTTGAGTTGAGCATACATCTCCTGCGCGGTATCGCTCACCAGAAACTCCATGAGCTTTAGCGCATTATCAGGGTCAGGAGCATGGGCGGTCATGACCATGCCACTGATGTTCATATGGGTGCCGCGATCATCCTGATTCGGAAATATTACCCGAACCGAATTGGCCCACTCTTTTTGCTCATCATCCTGCAGCATTTTCGCCAGGTAATAATGATTGATAATGGCCACGTCGCACACACCTTCACTGATAGCCTTGACCTGGGCGCGATCATTTCCCTGGGGTTTGCGAGCCAGGTTGTCCTTGAGCCCGCTGAGCCATTCAGATGCTCCGTCTTCACCATGGGCGACGATCATCGAACCAATTAGCGCGACCATGTAAGGATGCTTACCGGAGCGTGTACAAATTTTTCCGGCAAACTTTGGGTCGGCCAGGTCTTCATAGGTTTTGATTTCACCATCGGCAACGCGATCCTTTGAAACAACAATAATGCGCGCCCGTGCGGTCAAGCCGAACCATTCGTTTTGCGGATCACGGAATGCTGGCGGAATCGCTTCGTTAATGACCTCGGACTCAACTGGTTGAGTTAAACCGGCGCCCGTAATATCTGCCAGACGGCCAATATCGACAGTTAACACGATGTCTGCGGGAGTATTGCGACCTTCGTTCTTAAGGCGTTCCAACAGGCCTTTCTCGGCATGTACTGCATTAACCTTGATACCGGTTTGCTCGGTAAACGCATTAAGCATCGGCTCGATGAGGATCGGCTTCCGATAGGAATAAATATTAACTTCTTCGGCTGCCATTGCGCCTGCTGTAAACCCTGTCGCCCCCAGACTGGCGGCCAGTGCGGCAATTAAAACTCTCTTATTCATGAAAGATCTCCAGCTAAATTGAGTGAAATACAAAACTTAATAAGAATGATTCGCAATTCTAAAGAGGAGGTTTTCATAAAGCAAGACAAAAAATTGATTTGCATCATATGTAGATCAGATATGGCGAATCCGTTTGTGGAAAGCGGCAAGATTTGTCCAGTTCAACGAGACCCAAGGCGGGATCTCACATGGAAAAGCTGAATAAAACGTACTTGTAACTTTGTAATCTATCGGTGCTAACTCGAGCTTAAACCCGACTCAATCTGCTTTTAGAGAGTGCTAAGATATTTCAGTGGCCAGTTGAGGCTGGAAAGTAATCGCCTGCAGCCATTCGGTCTGTAGGTCCGCTCCACCAGCGATGGTCCCCACACTAAGAATGGGTTCCATAAATGAGGGGACAGGCGGCCCTCCAACTGGTCACAACGACAGGCTCGCTATCTTTGGTTTACAGCGATAGATTTTGCTTGTTGTATTTGAACAGTTTTATTGATCATTCGTCACCGACTGGAACACGCGATTAATCGCGTGTTCCACAGGCAACATGATCCTTGGTAAAAATATAAAGCGAGGCTACTTCGGCTGGGAAACGATGCGCAGATAGGGTTTCGGCGATTTCCAGCCATCAGGATACTTCTTGCGGGCATCTTCGTCGGATACTGCCGGCACGATAATCACATCCTCTCCCGATTTCCAGTTCACTGGTGTGGCGACCTGGTGTTTGGCGGTCAACTGGATTGAATCAAGTACCCGCAGCACTTCGTCAAAATTACGGCCGGTACTCATCGGATAGGTCAGCATCAATTTAATTTTCTTGTCCGGCCCGATCACATAAACCGTGCGTACCGTGGCATTGTTCGCGGCAGTCCGCCCATCGGATGTGTCGCCAGCATCCGCAGGCAACATGTCGTATGCTTTTGCGACCATTAGTTCCGGGTCACCGACCATCGGAAAATTGACCGCATTCCCCTGTGTCTCCTCAATATCTTTTGCCCATTTTGCGTGGTTGTCGACCGGATCGACGCTGAGGCCAAGTATCTTGCAGTTTCGCTTGTCGAACTCCGGTTTTAGTCCGGCCATGTAGCCCAACTCAGTTGTGCAAACCGGCGTGAAGTCCTTGGGATGAGAAAACAGAATCGCCCAACCATCGCCGATCCAGTTATGGAAATTGATCTCTCCATGTGTGGTCTCGGCAGTAAAATTGGGGGCTTCGTCGTTGATTCTTAGTGACATTGTAAATCTCCATTTACCTTGTAAGGTGGTGGATCAAAGCGCTGCTGAGAAATCGCTGTTTAACTTAATCCAATTGCTGGTGTAATTTGATAAACAGCATCCCGACCATCGATTAATCATGACTAATGGATGGTCGGCTCGGCGGTTCCTCATTATAGTAACGAATACTTCGCTTATTCAATTGAAACCCGTGAGATTCACGATGCTGGAATCACCTATAAAATTATGGCAATGTCTTGATGACCACCATAACGTTATTTGCCTCATTGGATTCGGGAATGTTATTGCCATCGTCCACTCTACCTGTGAAACGGTATTTTCCAGGTCGCCACACCAACGCAGGCCAGAATGCCAGGGTATGTACATAGCCTTGACCTGGTTTCAGGGCAGGTACTTTAATAACAACCTTATTCGGATAAGCGGGATTTACATAGGGTGCCATGGCAGGCGACTCGGCACAGGATCCTGGGCTAATCTTCTGGCAATGGAGTGTTGTCATCTGGGTACGGCTCGGCGCATTCCCGACATTCTTTACGGCTATTTTTGGCAGTGATGAAATATTGATCACCAGATCAGGCTGGGCTGCCGATACGATGTGTGTGGTGAGGCCGATTACCACGGCAGAAGCAATCGATACACCGCGAATAAATCCGCGGTTTCGTGAGCGCTCTCGATAGTATTTCCTGAAATCTTTCATGATGAACTCTCCGGTTAAGTGACAAGTTGATTCGGCTTAACAGCCGATAACTGCATACCATGCGATTACCTGGCCAGTCACCGGATAAGTCGCACAGCACTACCATAAGATTCAATCAAACCATTTTTAATATTGTCTTTTGATAATTATCGATCTTGTGAAAACAAGATTTATTAATCGTTCCGTTTGCATCTACGTGACAACCTGCGCGAAATGCAGCAATACACCGCTCGGGTCCCACACAAAGCTAACGACTGCACCATAGTCCTGCTGCCTGGGTGGTGTTGCCCGTATGCCAGGATAGTCACCACTTGCAATCAACTCCTGCACACGGCCATACCAGGCGCCGGCGTCATCCACATCAATGTACAACATGGAATTGCTGGCCCACTGTTCGACATAAAAATTCTGCAGAAAAAAACGCGCATCACCCGCTTCGAATTCCGCCAGACTTTCAACTGCAAAGTTTTCTGTAAACCCAAGGGATGTATAAAAACGACGTGACAGCTCGAAGTCACGAGCGGGAACGAAAGGTTTGATATCTCTTATATGCGGTGAAGTCATCAGACATCCTTGATTTCTTCATGAGTGACTATCACAGGTTGTGACTCCAGGGTTTTATGCACAGGGCATCGATCCGCAATTTTTATCAACCGGGCACGCTGCGTATCATCCAGATCACCTTCAAGACGAATGGTGCGAGTGATTCTCTCCAGCTTGCCTTCGCGTCCTTCACAATCACTGCAATCATCGGCATGAATGCGTTCATGTGCCAGACGTACCTCAACATCGTCGAGCGCCATATCATTGCGATTGGCATACATGCGAAGCGTCATCGAGGTACACGCACCGAGTGACATCAATAACAGATCGTAGGGCGTCGGTCCCAGGTTACTGCCACCGTAACTATTCGGCTCATCCGCAAGCATTTCGTGATCAGGACTATACAATCCTCGCAAGAACTTCTTGTCTTTCTCGGTAACCACTATCTCTCCAGGATGGATATTCTGTGGACGTGCGGTTGTATCTTCCATCTGGCCAAGTTCGAGATAGCGACTGACCCACGCACTCATTGTTTCAGCGACATAGGCAGCATCTTGCGGACGACCTAAAAGATGATCCGCCTTGTCGAGGGAAATAAAACTCTTGGGGTGACGAGCTGCGCTGTAAATTCGCGCTGCTTCATTGATAGACACCACCGCATCCACGGGAGAGTGATACACCAGTAATGCCTTTCGTAACTTACCGATATGTTCAGCATCGCCATGGGCACGGACATCGTCAACAAATTGTTGTTTGATAGTGAACTCGCGAATGCCGAGTTTTACACGAGCCTCGCCATGCTCTTCAAGCACGTCCGATTGTGCTGCGAACAGATGTTCAATGTGATCGGCGGTCGCCGGCGCACCGATAGTGACCACTGCGCGAACGGATGGCAAATCCGCCGCGACTGTCAACACCGCGGCCCCACCGAGACTATGACCGATGAGCAATTGAGGCGACTCATATTTCTCATCAAGTGCGGCGACGGCGGATTTGATGTCTTCGATATTGGACGAAAAATTCGTATTGGAAAAATCTCCGTCACTGTTACCGAGACCGGTAAAGTCGAAACGCAAAACGGCAATACCGCGTTGTGCCAATGCCCGGCTGATACGCGACGCCGCTGCGATGTCCTTGCCACAGGTAAAGCAGTGTGCAAAAAGCGCGTAGTGTGTGACAGGCGTATTGTCGGCAGGCGTTTCCAATAGCCCTGCCAGAATGTTTCCTTCTGAATTCGGAAATTCAAACTTGATTCGCGCCATGGAGTCTCCTGGATTATTGTCGTCTTTAAAAATATTTATAACACCGTGTCGCACGCACGAGTGCTTTCCACATCAAATTACAGTACGGGTAGTGACTCGTCCACGAACAGCCATTTACGCTGTGCTTCATGACTCGAAGACAAGGACTGATGCACGACAGATTCTGTAAGATGCGGTGCAAATGCTTCTATGAAGGCATAGTGGTATCGCTTCAAGAAAAATCCACGGCGGATGCCTATTTTGGTGATACCACGCTCGAACAGACGACTCGCATCTACACGTACCAGCCCGCGATCGACCTCCTCATCAAATGCAACATGGGCGATGATGCCGATGCCAAGCCCCAGCTTGATATACGTTTTTATTACATCTGCATCGGTTGCTGAAAAAACGACACGTGGGGTCAGCCCCGCTTCGCTGAAAGCGCGATCAAGCTGTGACCGCCCCGTAAATCCGAACACATAGGTTAGCAAGGGATATTCAGCCACCTGTTCAAGTTTGTTGAGTGTCGCATTTTCAAGTGGATGCCCAACCGGCACCACCACGCACCGGTTCCACTGATAACACGGCATCATGACAAACTCGTCAAACAACTCCATGCCCTCGGTTGCAATAGCGAGATCGACACGGGCATTTTTCAGCATGTCGGCGATTTGCGCCGGGGATCCCTGATGCAAATGCACCTGAACTTCCGGATATTTTTCACGGAAACGTTGGATGACGCTTGGCAGCACGTAACGCGCCTGTGTTTGGGTTGTAGCAATGCCTAACACCCCACGATCAGGCTGGCGTTCCTCCTGGGCCTCGGCACGAATTGACTGAATCTCATCGAGAATTCGATCCACACGCTGAAACACCCGTTCACCCGCCGTGGTAATACGTGCCAGATGCTTGCCGGCGCGTTCGAATATCTCCACGCCAAGCTCTTCTTCCAGCGCCTTGACCTGTCTACTGATACCCGGCTGAGAGGTATGCAGCAACTCGGCCGCCTGACTGATGTTCAGATTCGAAGCTCGAATGGCCTTCAGGTAGCGTAATTGTTGCAGATTCATATATTACCTGTAGTTATTTACTTAATAATAATCATTCTTTCACAACATAATAGAAATCGCTAGAGTACATCTACCCAAAACCCGAACCTATGGATTTATTCCATGAATCTCGCCATCAATACCTCACACCCTTTAACTTATGTTGAGGGAGTCGATCGCCAGCAGACTGATGAGCCTGTTAACGATGCGATTATCTTTGACGAAGACGGTTTCCTTGTGGAAACAACCCGCTGGGACGCGGATCTGGCGAGGACTATTGCCGGTCAGGAAGGCATCGTTAAATTGGGATACGAGCATTGGAAGATTCTGCATTTCGTCCGTGATTACTTCGAGCAATTCGGCGCAGTACCGTTGATGCGCCGGGTCTGCCGGGACAATCGCGTCAGAAAGGAAGAGATCAAGCGTTTATTCGCAAGCTGTCGTAGTGTCTGGCGAATCGCCGGCCTGCCGCATCCCGGTGAAGAAGCCAAGACGTATATGAACTAACAGTTCAAGGTTAGTGACTGTAAAGCTTTCATTATGAAAGTGACGTGATTCAAACTTAAAAAGGTCCGTAAAATGCGGGCCTTTTTAACAGAAAAAATTGGTGGCAAGATTTATTGGCAAGTTCTGGCGTGTCATGAACGTCGCAAATCATTGATTCACACTATTACACAACCATCCCTTACCATTCGGCTTTCCACGTACACTTCACAGTTAAAGCAGTAATAAATTTTCCAATTGGTTCGCGCGGTAAAGCTAAGATTCAACGGGTGATTCTTCTACGGCTTTCGACATCGCGCTGTGGTCGCGTGCCAGCAGCACATAAAATGCCGGCAGTACGAATAATGTAAACAAGGTGCCAATGCCAAGACCCGAGGCGATTGTCAGACCGATGTGAAAACGGCTGACCGCACCCGGACCTGCGGCTGTCAACAATGGAACCATGGCAACGATCAGTGCGACTGTGGTCATGAAAATCGGTCGCAACCGTATCGATGCCGCTTCAAGGACCGCATCGAGCCGGGACATGCCTTTTTCAATCTGCTGCTTGTTGGCAAATTCGACGATAAGGATACCGTTCTTGGCAACGACGCCAATCAGGGTAATCAGACCCACCTGGGTATATATATTCACCGACGCAAAACCGGTGGTAATAAAGGCCATGGCACCAGCGATGGACATCGGCACCGATACCAGAATGATGGCTGGATCGCGCCAGCTTTCAAACTGCGCGGCAAGCACCAGGTAAATCACCATCAACGACAGGAAAAATGTCAGTATGAGTGCCGAGCCTTGTTGCTTGAATTGGCGCGAGGCACCGATATAGTCGACACCATACTCATTCGGCAGAATATCGGCAGCGAGTTTTTCGAGTACACCGATTCCATCCCCAAGGGTTACACCCGGCGCCATGACGCCGGCAATGGTAATGGCATTGAGCTGCTGGAACTGTGTCCGTTTGGATGGTTCGATATAATTCTCGAAAGTGACGAGATTCGCCATGGGCACAAGCTTTCCGTTACCGGCCCGAAGGTAATAGTTTTTCAGCATATCGGTATCGAGCCGAAACTTGCGGTCAACCTGAGGAATAACTTTATAACTGCGACCTTCAAGACTGAAACGATTCACCTCGCCGCCGCCCAGCATACGGGCGATATTCTTGCCGACATCGCGCATGCTGATACCGAGATCGCCGGCGCGATCCCTGTCAACCACTATACGGGTCACTGGTCGATCATAGTTCACCGATTTTTGCAGGAAAATAAAACTGCCGCTGCCCAGCGCTGCACCGAGCAACTCACTGGCTTTCTGATCGAGTTCTTCAAAAGGTGCGCCGGTTACTATCACGAATTGAACAGGTAGACCACCCGACGAACCGGGCAAACTGGGTCTCGGAAAGGCGGCCGTCTGAAACCCGGCCACCTGTGACAAGGTGCCCTGCAACGGACCGATGGTCTCGAACTGGGATTCTTCGCGCTGGGTGAAATTCGCCATCTTGTAACCACCAAACACCGTGTTGCCACCCCGACCGATAATCATGAATGTTTCATGATAGCTGGGTAGCTTTTCCATACGTTCCTGCATTTCCCTTGAATAGGTTTCAAGGTAATCGAAGGTTGCGGTTTGCGGTGCAGTCCCCTGGAAAAAGATGATGCCCTGATCTTCAGTGGGCGCAAGTTCGTTTTGTGAGGTGATGAACATGAACCAGATCGACACCAGCACTGCGATTGCAAATACGACCGTCACCGACACGGTTTGCAGGGATCGCGCCAACAAGGATTTGTACCCCCGCGCGAGATTGTCGAATATCTTCTCGACCAGATGCTCGAAGCGGCCACCACCACCTGCGGGTTTGAGCACCCGTGAGCACAGCATCGGCGACAGGGTCAGTGCGACAATGCCCGACACCACGACCGCCCCGGCCAGCGTAAAAGCAAACTCGGTGAACAAAGTACCTACCAGACCGCCCATGAAGCCGATGGGTGCATAAACGGCTACCAGGGTGGTAGTCATTGCGATAATGGGAACCGCGAGTTCACGCGCCCCCATCAAGGACGCTTCGATGCGTGTACGTCCTTCCTCAATATGTCGGTGTATGTTCTCCACCACGATAATGGCGTCGTCCACGACCAGCCCGATGGCCAGCACCATCGACAACAGGGTCAGAAGATTCAACGAATAGCCGAGCAGCAGCATGATAAACGCCGCGCCGATGAGTGATAAAGGCACCGTCACAGCCGGAATAATCGCGGCGCGAACAGAGCCAAGACACAGGTAGATCACCAGCAGCACGATCAGCACCGCTTCGATGATGGTGGTGTAGACCTCTGTGATCGAATCCTCTATGAACTCACTGGCATCGTAGGGCAATACCAGTTTGAGGTCGCTTGGCAGTTGGCCGCGCAGTTCAGGCAATATATCTCGCACCGCGCGCGCCACGCTTAACGGGTTTGCGCCGGGCGCCTGCTCTACGGCAATAAATGAAGCTGGGACACCCTTGTACCAGGCAGCGGTATCGTATTCCTGTGCATCCAGTTCAACTTCAGCTATGTCCTCAAGTCGTACCAGCGTCTCATCACCTGTCTTGATTACAAGCTTGCGGAAATCCGCCTCGCTGGCAATATCGGTATTCGCCGTCAGGTTGATGGAAACGTACTTGTCCTTGGTACGACCGACACCGGCAAGATAATTGTTTGCCCGCAGCGTATCCGCAACTTCATCAGCGGTGACATCCAGAGCGGCCATTCGTCTCGGATCAAGCCAGATGCGCAGCGCATACGGCTTACCAAAGATACGCGCCTTGGCAACACCCGGCAGCGCCTGCACCTTGGGTTGTATTACCCGGGTGAGGAAGTCGGTAATACCT
This sequence comes from marine bacterium B5-7, assembly GCA_021604525.1. Taxonomy (GTDB): domain Bacteria; phylum Pseudomonadota; class Gammaproteobacteria; order Arenicellales; family CAJQKF01; genus BQJD01. Next base: position 57,266 of record BQJD01000005.1, read on the forward strand.
GGCACCGGCATGGTGTCGCTGTAAAACGCGATATACATGAGCGCAGTGGAGTCTCCGGTCTGCGACTCGATCACCGGGTCATTGGCATCCGCCGGCAACACGTTGCGTTGGCTGGCGACTTTCGCCTGTATCTCTGCAACCGCTGCGTTGGAGTCGTAGTTCAACTCCATATGGGCTTCTATTGTGGACTGACCCTGGGAACTGGTGGAGGTCAGGAAATCGATTCCGTTCGCTTCGGCGATAGCCTGCTGTAGCGGTGTGGTAATAAACCCCTGAACCAGGTCGCTGCCGGCGCCTGAATAGGAAGTAGTGACCGTGACCACCGTGTTACGGGTTTCCGGGTATTGTCGCACCTCCAATAACGCAATAGAGCGAAGTCCAAGCAGGAGGATCAGTAAACTGACGACCGAGGCAAGTACCGGTCTATGGATAAAAATGTCGGTAAATTTCATGAACTGACTACTACTGCCTGCTGATGTCGGCGTCGTCGAGTTGAACCGACTCGTCGATGGCTACGTTCTGCCCTTCGCGCAATTTCACTAATCCGGCACGAACCACCTTCTGCCCGGGCTCAAGACCTTCGCGCACTTCGATACGACCTTCGCGGACCACACCAACCTTGACCTGTTGGCGAGAGACAGTCAGGGCGTCACCTTCACCTGATTTAATGACGAAAACGTAGTCACCATAGGTATTGAAGGCGATTGCCGTACGCGGCACGGTAAGCACTTGTCGCAAATCAGGGCTCAATGTATTCACCTCGGCAAACATGCCGGGTGTCAGTGCGTTATCTGCGTTCTTGACCGTAGCCCGAACCCGAACACTGCGAGTGCCCTCGTCTATCCCCGAGTCGATAGCCGTGATGGTGCCGTTAAACTCCCGATCAGGATAGGCAGGTACTTTCAAGGATATTTTCTGTCCTTCACTGACATTACTGAACTCGCGCTCAGGCACAGAGTAGTCGACGAAGATCGGATTAAGTGTACGCAGCTGCACGATGTCATCACCGGGGGACAGGTATTCACCAATATCGACTATTCGTAGCCCGAGTACGCCATCGAACGGCGCACGTATGGTTTTCTTCGCAAGTCGTGCCCGCTGTTCCTTCACCCTCGCCTGGATACCTTCGTAGCGAAATCGTGTTTCATCTACTTCGGACTGGGAGATGGCTCGACGCGGCGCCAGTTCCGAAGCCCGCACAAACTGGGTACGAGCAAGTTCCTGGTCAGCAATCAGACCATTCAAAGCAGCCCGATCGACTGCGTCATCCAGCTGCACCAGCACATCATCTGTCTTGACTTGCTGGCCGGATTCAAATTCAAAGGCGCGCACTGTGCCAGCCACTTCCGTCGTCACCGCGATCCCGTTGATTGCCTTTAAACTGCCAATTGACTGAATGGAAGGACGCCAGTCGTCGACTCGCACCTCGGTAGCGGCGATTGTCGCTGGTGGCGGCGGCGATGACTGCATCGCAGCCATTTGCTGCCACTGCTTTGTCTTCAAGAAGTAGATCCCACCGAAGATAAGCACAAGCAGGACGAGCACAAGAAAAAAACGAAAGACTAGGCGCATACCGGCAATACCTGAACTAAAACGAGTTGATGGTACGCGCGCCTTGAGGCCGGGTTATCCGATGGGAATCGGATCCAGTTGGTGATCCTGTTGGCTGGTCGCGTACACGACCAAGAAGATGAAGAGTTTATCCGGGTATTTTACAGTCATGACGATACTCAGTCGACCAAATAAAACAGCATTTCACGTCGGACATAAAACCCTGTTTAAGACATGGTTTTATGTCGATGCTTATTGTATTGGAGTAAATTGATTACTGCTGCCCATCCGGGCCGGCATCACTGAATCCGGCAAACCGACATCGCCATGAAACCAGGTTATCTGACTCACTGTCCAGATACGATATTCGGGTACAACTTGTGACGGATCATCCAGTGAATGTCACCACTGCCACCAATGCTGAAACCAGCCAAAGTTGTGATGGGCCTGCTGGCCGATTGTTCCAAGATGAACACGCGGTATGCGGCAGGTTGCAGAGCATGAACCTTTGTTGGCGATTCAGTCGGCTTCTTGACGAGGATCGGATCGGGGATTACTCAAACAATTTTTCCCGTGAACTCTCCTCCCCGACCAACAATCCAAGTCCTTCTGGCGAAGGACGATTGCAGGGTGTTGCATCGACTTGTTGTGCCGTATCAATCATGGCTGGAGAAAAATAGACTTTCAAATCGCAGTGAAGCTGACCCTCCGATTCATGACGCATGAAAACTGCTTTAGCCGCAGACGCGTCAGAACCGGAGCAGGCGGCACTTGCAAGTGAACGGATATAATCGAGTTCGTCCTGTGCCAGCATGGCATCACCAAGATTGGATACAAACCACGTTTTCATTGTGTCTTAATTTTGTAATTTGGTGTTGTCTGGTGATCTTCTGCCATTTTTTCACCTTCAGGGAATATACCTTGACCCTGTTCAAGCTGAGCGAAGGCTGTCGGGACAAGGCAAGGCAAACGGGAGTGAAGACGCGCAGTTTTCATGGGTAAAGAGCATTTGAGCGAGCATGTAATAACACCGTATGGGTGGGTTGCAGCCAGTTTGAGCCAGGTTCTAATCAAGCTTGATAACACCGTTGGCAGCCAAGTGATCGATGGTTGCCATTATATCGCGACTCAACTCGGCTTGATCGTAACCGGTCGCTGCAACCAGTGTGTCGATAATACCGCCCACAGAAAACTGCCCGGTGCAAAGTTGATACACCGCAGCGGCTGATGCATTCAGTTCAAATGCGGCATCGGGAGATATGATCGTATAGCGGTCACCTTCAACCACAGGCAATCCGAACCGAGTCCAGCGAGGCCGCCGATAACGGTAAATCATTTTACCGGATCGGTTATCAGTAATCGGTGGCATGAAATCTTCACCCCACCTCTGCCAATTGCACCAGCCTATGAGTCCGTCGCGTTTTCTGGCGAAGTGCTCGATATTTTCATCAACGAACGGTTTTTCCGTATCCTCACGACGTGGATGATTGATATGCAGGAAACGCATGCTGCGATCGACAATGACATTCGATGCTGCTGATGCGCGCTCATAAAGATCTTCATCCTCACTGCCCCACCCTTCGTATGCTTCGTCAAAGCCACCAAGTCGATTAAACAAGTCTTGCGAATACAGACAACATCCACCAGGAAAAATACGCCATATTGGCATTTTTCCCATGAATGGATCGGCATAAGACCGGACAGACTTCGACCCGCTTTCCTCAAGATAGTAAGCAGGTGCTGTCAGACAAATATCCCTACCCGATGATAGATATTTTGAAACACACTTCTCGGCGAAATCCGTCGGAAAAATAATGTCGATATCCGACACCAGAAAGTATTTATCGGATGATGTCAAAAATCGACGGGCAGCATGATTGATACACCAGGCCCTGTTGAATACGCCATGGACCGGTTGGTGAAAATACTGCCGCTCATCAAACAGGAATTCCTCGACACAGTGCATTATGGATTCAGTGGAATAATCTGCAATAAATATCTTGAAGTGTTGTTCGCCCTGTTGTTGGTTAGCGCTATCGATACTGACACGCAACCGATCCAGCCAGGTTTCGTCCAGTCCATCAGCATGAACGATATAAATAAGCTTCAATGGATATCGAACACTGTCTCCGACGTCCTTCGATAGCGAGTCCGGGTCGGTCTTGAATGTATATTCAGAAGATAGCCAGGTGCCTGGAAACGGCAAGGTATCGTGCCAGGTAAAACTGCTCCGCCAACGGCTTATCGTCCACATGGGCGTTTCCAGACTCATGTGATGTAACGGATGAGTTTTGTCTGTGCGGCATTTGTCGAGAAGCTCGCCCGGGATACTGCCACCAGCGATGTCGCTGGCTTCACAAGCATATTCCAATATCAGAACATCACGAACAGCACCCTCACTATTCCGATTGGCGCGGTGAATCCCATTGGTATCAAACAAAAATCCATCACCCGCAGTTCCAGTCGCCTTGAAAACCCGCTCACCTGACTCGTCAATCAATTCAAGCCTGTTACTTTGGAATTGACGTAATGGTCGTAGTGTGAGGTGGGATCCGCTGATGTAGGACATGTACTGATCATCGTCGCTGACATCGGTCAATAACAGCATCACCTTGAACTGCTTATCTTCTACATCATGATGCCAGTCAAACATGTCTCCGGCAGTACCCTGCCAAGGGAGATATCGCATGGCCATGGCACGGCGAATAAAAACCGGCTTTTGATAATAGGCCTCAGCCAGGCCAAGTAACGCTGGACTCAACGCAACATCGATCAGGCTCGGACAAAAACGAAAAGCATTATTGGTAACATACGCTTTCTCCGCAGGCCAGTAATGAACCTCTTCATCGTAGAACTTCTTTAAACCTTCCCCGGCAGACATTTTGCGATCAAGGTACTCTACAAATTCACTAAACTGTCTGTGCAGTACGGCGCGTGACTCTTCATCAATTAATTGTTGCAACCGTACAATGCCTTCACTGCGAAGAGTTTCAATTGACCCTGCGTATTGTTCGTCCAATGGGTGAGAACCGATATATCCCGGCAAAGGAGCCCGCCGAACTATTTGCCGTATGTTGTGCAACCGTTCAAGCGACATGATCTCAGACGCAAACGGCGACGGCTCATCAGCATAGTCATTACAAATTGTTGCGCCATGGACAAGTAGCTGTGCGACGATAGTATCCATCCCCGACGCCACGGCCAGTTGCAACGCGCTGATACCCGACTCATTTCGCGAGTTCGCGCTGACACCTTGTTCCAGCAGACTCACTGCCGATGCAGGATCACCAGTATGAATTGCATTAAACAATTCGGCTTTGTGTTCACTACTCAAGTCTTACACCAAATAATTTACCCAGCCACATAAACCGCATCACTTATTCTGGATAATTCTTGAGACAGAGATTGTATGACATCCCTGCATACCGATGACACAACACTCACTAAACACCTATACTCAATACCGTTATCCAGCTATCCTGATTTTGCCATTCTAACTTGACCCTGATAGAACATTCTCCCAAGCCCCATGCCTGAAGGCCCGGAAATCAAACGCGTCAGCAACGAGCTTGCGACCGTACTGTGCGGGCAGGTCATCGAACGGGTCGAGTTTGGTCTTGAACGGCTAATCCCGGCTGCCGAGCACATCGAAGGCTACCGGGTTCTGGCCGTCGAGAGTCGCGGCAAAGCGCTGCTGACACGGTTCAATAACGGATACAGCCTGTATTCCCATAATCAGCTATACGGTCGCTGGTATATCGTCAAGCGTGGTGAAATGTTGAATACCCAACGATCCTTACGCGTTGCATTGCACACGAAAACCCATAGCGCCATTTTGTACAGTGCGTCGGATATCGAACTTCTAAGGGATGAAGATATAACGACGCATCCATTTTTGAGTCGAATCGGCCCGGATATTCTTGATGAACGCCTTGATTGGCGAACGATATCAAATCGCCTGATCGAGCCACGCTTTGCCGGACGCTCCCTGGCAGGACTGTATCTCGACCAGCACTTTCTGGCAGGTGTCGGTAACTATCTGCGATCGGAAATCCTGTTTTTCTCACGACTTAATCCAGGTCGGAAACCGGCTTCATTAACCGTTGCCGAGCGTGGACACCTGGCACGGACAACGCTCGACATCAGTTTACGTTCGTTCCGTACGGGTGGTATTACCAATCTGTCCACCCGGGTTAAATCACTTGAAAAATCCGGAATGACACGTAGTGAGTTCCGTTTCGCAGTGTTCTCGAGAGATGGAAAACCGTGCTACGACTGCGGCGAATTAATTAAAAAGGATGTCGTGTCCTCACGCAGAATTTACTTCTGTCCATCGTGCCAGGGGTCGTAGCAATAACCTTCTATCCGAACGCAAAATCTGGCAATCGCACGCATCTGACACAATCAATCAGGCGGCTCCCGGCCAATGCTGACGGGCGCCGCCTGTCAATGAATCCACCACTCAGTCGAAGACTTCCTCAATGGCTTCCCCGGTCGCAGCGACAATGCGGTCGGCCTCTTTCCGAGTCAGACATAAAGGCGGTGCGAAACCAATGATGTCACCATGGGGCATGGCGCGACCGATAACCCCGCGTTTGACCAACGCACCGGCAACCTTCGGGCCTACCTTGCCAATTGGTTCATACAGCTTGCGTGACGCCTTGTCCTCTACAAACTCAACTGCGCACAACATGCCATCGCCGCGCACGTCACCAACGTGTGCATGGTCGCTCACGGCATCATGCATGGCACGATTCAGATACGCACCAACATCCCTTGCGTTCTCCACCAGATTGAGTTCATCGATGACTTGCAGATTGGCTACCCCGGCGGCTGCGCCTATGGGATGTGCAGAATAGGTCCAACCATGACCGATTGCCCCGTACTCATCGGCCCCCTGCTCAAGGACCGTCCAGACATCCTTTGAGATAATGGAACCCGACAACGGTGCGTACGCCGAAGTCAAACCCTTGGCAACAGTGATGATGTCCGGTTCCATTCCGTAATGATCGCTGCCGAACATGCTTCCCATTCGTCCAAAACCGGTGACGACCTCATCGGCTATCAGCAAGATATCGTGCTTTTTCAGAATCGGAGTGATGGCCTGCCAGTAGCCTTCTGGCGGCGGCACCAGACCCCCGGTTCCGAGTAGCGGCTCGCCGATAAACGCAGCGATGGTGTCGGCGCCTTCACGTTCAATCAACTTCTCGAGCTCTGTTGCGCAAAATGCTGAAAAATCCTTCTCACTCATATCGCCTTCCTTGCGACGGAAGTAATACGGCGCCTCGGTATGCAAAACCTGCGATAACGGCAGATCAAACTGCTTGTGAAACAGTTCGAGTCCGGTAAGCGAGCCGGTCATCAAACCGGATCCATGATAGCCACGCCATCTTGAGATTATTTTCTTCTTTTTAGGGCGACCGAGGACATTATTGTAATACCAGATAATCTTGACATTGGTCTCATTGGCATCAGAACCTGAAAGGCCAAAGTAGATCTTCGACATGTTGGCAGGCGCCCGCTCGAGCACCATGTGCGACAGCGTGATCGATGCCTCGGTACCGTGACCGACATAGGCATGATAATAGGCAAGTTTTTGTGCCTGCTCGGCGATTGCATCGATGACCTTTTGACGGCCATAACCGACGTTGACGCAGTAAAGTCCGGCGAAGCCGTCAAGAAACCGCTTGCCTTCGATATCGGTAATGTAAACACCCTCGCCTGTGCTGATAACGTGATTGGGAGCATTGCCACGTGCGAATTCGGAAAGGTGAGTCGAAGGATGAAAAAAAGCTTCCTGATCCCAATTTTTAAGTTGCGAAACATTGCTCATGAAAAACTCTCCTGGTTATAAGTTGGTTTGGTATAAATCTGATTTTGAGCAGGACGAATACGGCACCTGCCCGGCAACCACAGGCCCTGCTCGTCATGAATATGAGTTTTATAAAAATTACTGGTCGATGTCGCTACTCGCCGGTATCGAAATCACGGCATACATATTTGACTTCGGTATAGGCCTCCATACCAAGACGAGCGCCTTCCCGACCCAGACCGGACTGCTTCATGCCGCCAAAGGGAATCGGCGCGCCGGTAACTTTGGTTCGATTGACCGCAACCATACCGTATTCCAGGGCGCGAGTGAGTCGGTAGATGCGTCGTGCATCCTCCGTATGCACATAACACACCAATCCGTATTCGGTATCGTTAGCCCGAGACACCACCTCAGACTCACTGTCGAAGGGCACGATTGCCGCCACCGGACCGAAAGTTTCCTCGTGAAGTATGCGCGCCTCGGCAGGCACATCGACAAGTACTGTCGGCTGGTAGAAAAGCGCGCCCGCCGGATGCTGCGCACCACCTGTCACAAGCCGTGCGCCAAGCGCTTTTGCGTCTTCAACCTGTTCGATCTGTTTGTCGATGGCGTGCGAGTTCATCAATGGACCGATATCGGGATCTTCAATGCCGGCTCCTACTGTCAAGCACTCGGTTTTCTCAACAAATCGCGTTACGAAGGTATCGTATACGTCACGTTCAACGAAAATACGATTGGCCGCCAGACAGTCTTGTCCTGATGTCGCGAATTTAGCCGATATCGCACAGTCGACTGCCCGTTCTAGGTTAGCATCGGCAAACACCAGAAACGGCGCAAGGCCACCGAGTTCGAGCACCAGCCGCTTAAGCGTATCAGCACTTTGCCGATACAACATCCGGCCGACTTCCGTCGATCCGGTAAACGACAATGCACGAACCTCTGACATCTGCATCCATGGACCAACTATGTCCTCTGGGTCGCCGGTCAACACATTGAACACGCCACCGGGAACTCCAGCCCGATGAGCCAGTTCCGCCAGGGCAAGGGCCGAATAAGGGGTTTCACTCGATGGATAAACCACTGTAGTACAGCCTGCGGCAAGGGCGGCAGCGGCCTTGCGGGTAATCATCGCCGAGGGAAAATTCCATGGCGTGATCAATCCTGCCACGCCCACCGGTTCACGCCATACTTCTACCTCGGCCCCTTCAAGATGCGAGGTCACGCCTTCGATGTTCGGTCGTTTCGCCTCTTCGGCATAAAACTCCAGAAACGACGCCGCATACTCGATTTCACCACGGGATTCGGACATCGGCTTACCCTGCTCAAGTGTCATTAGCACCGCCAGGTCATCGCGATTCTCGATCATCAGATCGAACCAGCGGCGCAGCACCCTGGATCGCTCCTGTGGTAATAGTCAGCGACCACACCTTGAACGCCGCGGCGGCCGATACGACCGCGTCACGGGACTGTCCTGCATCAAGGCGGGCAACCGAACCCAGCCGCGCTCCGTTGACCGGATTGGTCACCTCAATGGGACTGCCTGAACCTTCAAGCCAGGAACCATCGATATAGGCACATTGGCGAAACAGGGCGGTGTCGTTGAGGCAGTCGATACCGACATCATGCAATGTCGAGTCGATTGAAGCAGATTGTTTCATGGGTTTTCGGGGCACAGCTTATGAGACATTAATCCCTTACTGTAGCGATCATGGCGCAGCAAGGTTGACCGAAGTACCCTTCCGAAAACGTCAATATTTCTTTTCTTCAGGTCGTTTTCCAGCGTTTTTTCTTCTTTGTATTATGTCGAGTCAGGAAAACCAAATCCGCGTGTCGAATGAGCCGGCTTATTCCAGATTGGCTTTTAGAATGGTATCCGGCAATGCATTGGTTTCCTTGACACGTTTGGTAACAACGTAGCTGTAATAGCGTTTCAAGCCAATGTTGGCGTCCAGCATCCGGTCAACAAACAGCTGATACTCATCGATAGTGCCGGCACACACTTTCAAAATGAAGTCGATGCCGCCGCCTACCGCCCAGCATTCCAGCACTTCATCCATGGATTTGACGGCACGTTCAAAGATTTCAAAATCGCGTGCCTGATGACTGGCAAGTTCTGCCTGCATAAATACGATTGCCGATGTGCCGAGTACTTCGGTGGACAGAATTGCATTGTAGCCTTCGATCAGTCCAGCTTCTTCGAGTCGCTTGATACGCTCCCAGCAGGGAGTCGGCGACAGATTGACACGTGCCGCCAGCGCTGTCTTCGATATACGGCCCTCGCGCTGTAATATGGAGAGAATTTGAATGTCGCGGTTGTCAAGTTTCAGCATGAGTAGAATCATACCTGAAAGCCGTTTCCGAACGACAACCCTGGCCGAATTCAGGATGTGCTGCCTGCTAAAGGAACGAACGAAAAATACACGTATTGGTGCATCAAAAATTACGTCGAGGAAAGTTGACTCAGACGCTGGAAAAACCAATCCGTAAAACGCACAATAACCTTTTGACATTTCATCAAAGCATCATCACCTGCGCCACTTAAGCCCCTCCAACATGCAACCCAAGACACAAACAAATCATACTGTCACAGTTATTGAAGACGGCGCAGCAATCGAGTTGCACACGTTGAACTCTGCAAGCGCTCGTTTCCATGGCGTCTGGCTTCGCGATAATGCGCTCGATAGCGATACCCGTTCACCCGACAATGGCCAGCGTTTAATCGGGGCTGGCGATATCCCACGCGACATCCGGATCACCGAGGCAGCCATAGAGTACGACAGAGAATCTTCTGGTGCCAGCCTTGCCATCAGGTTCAATGGCGCGGATAAACGGTATCTGTTTCCTGTTGTATGGCTCGAGCAGCATCGCTACGACTGCACAACTGCTCAGGCAAAAGTCTGGCTACCCGAACATATCGATCTATTTGATGAGAATCTGGACAGTGCAATTGCTGCAGAGCGTTTTGATAATGTTCAGCGAGATAGCACGACACTTGCCAGATGGCTAGGCCTTGTCCGACGACTCGGTTTTGCGAGACTCGGCAATTGCCCCATGGAAAACGGCGCCCTGACAAAGATTGTCGAGTTGTTCGGATATATTCGGGAAACCCAATACGGTCGCTGGTTTGAGGTTCGTACCGAAGTCAATCCCACCAATCTTGCCTACACCGGTCTTGGCCTGCAGGCACACACGGACAATCCTTACCGTGATCCAGTTCCGACATTGCAGATTTTGTTCTGCCTTGAAAATTCTGCCGACGGCGGCGAAACCGTTCTGGTCGATGGATTTAACATCGCACGGGTCCTGAATGACCAGCAGCCGGAATACTTCGAACTCCTGGCACACTACCTGGCACGATTCGAATATGCGGGAAGCGAGGGGGTCTATCTGGCGGCACGAAAACCAATCATCGAACTCACCGCCGACGGCGAGATAACGGCGATACGCTTCAATAATCGTTCACAGGCGCCGATTACCGATGTCCCCTATGTCAAAATGCCCGATTACTATGAAGCGCTGCGTGCATTCTCTGATCTTCTCGATTCACCTGAATACCAGGTGCGATTGAAACTTGTACCTGGGGAATGCCTCGTATTCGACAACACCCGCGTTTTACACGGACGAACTGCTTATTCAGGATCGGGTTCGCGCTGGCTACAGGGATGTTATGCCGACCGTGACGGGCTGTACTCCAGGTTCGCAACATTGACCGCAAAACATTGATAAAAAGAGATATCGCTGATGAACACCAGCAGCCATTCAACTCATTTGTCCGATATCCGCATTGATCGTGACAACATCGTCGACTTTCTCGACGACATCATTAATCGACGCGGTGCCGAAGCTTATCTGGGCGAGCCATTAACCATATCTGCACACATGTTGCAGTGCGCGCAACTGGCCGAGAATGAGGACGCCGGTGACGAGATGATTGTTGCCGCATTGCTTCACGATATTGGACACTTTACCAGCGAGTTTCCAGCCGACGCATACCTCGACGATATCGATAATTTGCACGAGGCTGCCGGTGCGCGCGTGGTGGAGCCGTTTTTCCCCAAGGTCGTTGTCGATTGTGTTCGCCACCACGTTGAAGCCAAGCGCTATCTATGTGCGACGGAGCCTGAGTACACTAACAGACTGTCACACGCCTCTGTGTTATCCCTCAATCTGCAAGGAGGGCCGATGGGCAAATCCGAGGTGGATACATTTGAATCGCAGCCGAATTTCGAGGCGATTGTGCGGGTTCGTCGTTGGGACGATGAGGCCAAAGTTTCGAGGCGCAAGACCCCTCCTTTCGAACACTACCTGCCGGTACTTCGCCGGGTAGTAAAAGCAGCAGTTGCACAAGCGTCGAACGCTGAATGATTTGGTGAACCGGGCCCTCGTCTGTTGAGACAAGGACCCGGACACATTCGATACCCGTACTAGAAGTGGAACGCGCCGCCGAGGTAGTAGCCATCGGAGTCTTCTGAACCGCCACGATAGTCAAGATTGAATACCCGATAGCCGAGACGAAGGTTGAGGAATGGAAACGGCGTTAAGGAAACGCCCGCTTCGTACTCGCTACCGTCGATATCCCGTCGTCCGCCAGCATTACTCATTGAAGGCATAAACGCCGCTTCGCCGTAAACAAAAAAGAGCCCCAGACCAACGCGTCCCTCTGCAAGCAAACGGACGCCGTCTGTATCCTCACCGCCGAGAAACTCGGCGTTCTGCCAACCGAGGCCGATGGCAAGGAAGGTATTGTCAGTGGGCGATATCAACCGGCGTTTCAGATCGATCGAGAAATCAGAAGCGGTGCCGAAACCACGTCCCGGATCCGATTCAAAATACTGGCCGGCTACACCCCAGCCGTCAGCCCACCACAGTTCACCATAAATTCCGGTACCGTCAGCGTCGATGTTGTTACCGCCGTCATCGATATCATGAGACCACCAGGTGACTCCGACTTCGCCGTCGAGAGGCCCAAGGGCGTTAGCGGTTGTTGTGAACAGAGAAAGACCAAGCAAAACCGGGACCAGGGTAGCCATTCCCAGGATGGATCTCGTTTTCATAGCAGTGTCCTTGAATTGTTGTGGGGGACCTGAGTCCCGGGCCAAGTCGATACGTCGAATGATCGACACATGGCCTATTATAGAAGAATTTGCATTCAGCGCATTAAGATTCCCTTACCGGCTATACGTCTTTAAACTATACTCATTGCAATAAAACTCACGATTCACAGAGAAGTTGTCGCACCACCGACGAGTGATACCGCAAAGCCATTCACCACGAGTTGACTCCATGACCTCACTGAAAAGTGCCGTTCCGCCACTGCTACAAAGCCGAAAAAACCTGACCCACCGACGCGCACTCACTCTGACAGTACTCGCCCTGGTGATTCTTGCCTTGCAACCGCTCACTGCCAGCGCCAATAAGATTGGAGATTTTTTCCGGCAATTCGATCCGGAGGAATTTCATAATGATATGTCGCAGCGGGTATTAACCACCGCGAATAAAATTGACGGCCTGTTCGGTAACGATCGCATCGACGACGAGTCACAGCAGACACGTATTCGAACATATGTCGACACTGAATGGGACAGTGAGACCGGCACCGATATCGGCATCAAGCTGCGCGCACATCTGGTGTTGCCGAATACCAAAGATCGCCTACGCATTGAGTTTAATGGTAGCGACGATGATGACACTCTCGACGACCCGAACGAAGAAGACCTCACTTCAGACAGCGAAAAGGAACGCACGGTTGGGCTGAACGTCACTGCAAATCGCGGTCGTCGTTCGCAAACCGATTTCGGACTCGGTCTGAGATACCGGGACTCATCGCTCGTGGTGTATGAAAAAGCCCGCCATCGAATATATTTATCCGGCGACAAGTGGCTGCCGCGATTGACCAATGACTTGCGACACTATGGCGATACCGGATTCGAGTACAAGGCCCAGCTCGACTTCGATAGAGTCTTTACCGACTACTGGTTTTTCCGACCACGTACCGAAATACGCTGGTACGAAAACCAGGAGACCGATGAAGACGATTTGAAATGCAACGACGGCTGGTGTTTTAACCAGTTCTTCTCTCTATATCAGCGATTCGACAATCCAGACTTCGCTATTGCCTATGACTGGTACAACTACTTTGTCACCGAGCCCGATACGCAACTTGACGAGTTACAACTACGGGTTCGTTTCCGTCAGCGAGTCAAGTGGGATTGGCTGCATTTCGAAGTCCGGCCGCGTGTGCGCTTCCTCGAAGAAGAAGACTACGACGCACGTTACTCGGTATTGTTTCGTGTCGAGGGCATCTTCGGATACCAACCGGGTGCCGAGACTCAATTCAAGGAAGTCGAGCATCTGATACCAGAAGAAGATACAAACTCCAGTACCAACTGATTTGCATGACCAACGGACAAGGCCTCGAGCGGTGACCTTGCAGCTTCTGCTACCACTTACCTGACAACGATGATTCAGGATATTGATCAAGTCGGATTAACCGGTGGATTAAGCGCAGCCAAGTGATTTACCCGTTTGTTTTGCAGTGTAAAACCTGTTGGTTGGCCAACGCCTTTGGTGCATTTCAGGTAACACCGCCGTGCGTCGCTGACTATTTCTATTAAATTCCCGGATTCAAATTCACCGTCCGATATATTCAGGTTACGCAAAATCAAACGTCGCTCGTCACGATGCTGTAAACCGATATAGTGATCGAGAAACTGGTCCAGTTGCGGCGTCGAAGCCGGTAACAACCGATCAAGCCAGGCCATCAAGGCAGTTCTCGTCCTGGAGCGATCACCTGTCTTTGCGACAGCGACGAATTTTTTAAAGTAGACAACCTCCCGCTCTCGTCTTGCCCCACGCCAACGCTTCAGGCTTAACAGCGATCTCTGAACACGAGAGCCAATCAGCAACCACAAAATGATCGTCAGGATGGTTACAACAACCAGCCAACTGATCACTGTACGTATCAAGTTAATAATATGCCTTGGTCCACCTGTCTGGCTCTGTGATGCCGGAGGAGAAATAACCTTGATCTTGATCGGGTCAAGCACTTCTTTCTTTAACGACTTCGATTTTAGATCCCACCAGTTAAATTCGAAACCGGGTAGTACGTGGCTTCCGACCTCTTCTGCAACGAAAGTCAATGTTTCAACACGCACACCGCGTTCCAAAGTCCCGCGATTGATTATATCCTTGACTTGAGGTTCGCCTGTATAAATCGATATGCCGGGGATGTGATCAAATTCGAGTGGCGCAAATGCCATGCCTGATACTCCAGTCGCTTTGCGAGTAATTGTCCGCTTGATGGCATCACCCGTGTTGAGCGGCTTAGTCAGCTGATCCGCCACTGGTATGAGTTGATCGGAAACGGTGAACTCGTTCGAGACGATCAGGTTGGAGACATTTTCGGCACCCGGCGGCGTAACGACATCGATAGTCACTGGCGATGTGGATACGTTGACCTGCTGCGTTTTACTGTCAGCACCGAATACCTTCAATTCCACATCGATTGACAGGGCAGGAATTTCCAGTTTACCGGTACGCTGTGGATAGATGAGCCAGTTATAGCGCTGGCCGGAGTAACTTTCACCTTCAATCGTCTCAGTCAACCGCGAACTCTGTGTTGAAACCGGTAATACATAGGCACCAGAAAGATTTATCTCCGGAATTATTGGAATACTGGCCCAGCCGTTCAGTCCTAGCACATCAACATGCAAACTCACTTGTTGCCCAATGAGCACCTCGCTCTCAGGTTCAGCACCCATACGTACGACTACATCGTCTGCGGCAGAAACATCAAGAGCAACGACCAATAAAGCGAGAATGGATACCTGTCGCAATAAAATCATTATTGAACAGCCTCGCTTTTTGTTGCGGCCTGATATGAAAATTTTACCCGTAGAAAATCAGCGGGGTGTGTTTGCACTTTTCGCAACCAAATACTACGAAGTTCAGCATCGCTCGGCGTTTGTCTCAACTCGACTTCTTCAGCCCTTGAATTATTTTTACCCTGCTCGAAAACAATTTTATCTGCACCAAGCTGACCCTCGGTACCTTCACCACCCTCCCTTTTTATCCGCTCAGCCCGCTTTATGGCGAGATCGCGATTTACCCTGGCATCGTCGAATACCGCACGAACCTTCAGTGCATCATCATAAACTTTGACTGCATCATCATATTTTCCCATCATTACCAAGGCATTGCCGCGATTGAACAACGATTCCGCATCTTCATATCCGCTTAACACTGAAGCCGATTGCTTAAACTGACCTGCACGAAATAATGCAGCCGCCTGCCATCGGGCATCATGGAATCCGTTTGCTGCCTTATCGAAATTGTCATTCTTATAGGCTTTCATTGCATGCTGGTCGGCGGTAAAAAATAATCCACCCTGGCCACCGTTACCTGTCAACCAAAATGCCAGTACTGCACCTACGATCACCATGCTTAAAATAATTGCCGAAGCAATTACCTGACGACGTGGGTCATGACCAAACATATCCATCATCTCAATCCCAACTCACGCTAAAACCCGGGACCGCAAATACCAGCATTCCAAGGACGATCAGGGGTACCAGGAAGTAACCAAAATCCTGCCAACGCTCGCCGTCACCAGATACATCAGCCGTCGCGCTTAGGGCGCGCTGATTCAATTTCTTCACGTCACTATCGTCTACACTCAATCGTTCAACCGAAGCGTCAAGCGTTCGCGCAGCAGTTTCGATCCCGCTTTTCGCATAGACTTCATCATTGCCAGTAACTGCCAAAAACTGCGCACTCAATGATTCGTTTGATTGAAGATGATCCTGTTGTGATGCGGCGACACTATCGGTAATGATTACAATGGATCCGCTCAAGTCCTGTTTCTCAAGTTGACGGCGCGCAAGCTCAATGGCCTGATCCAGCACATCACCCTCAACCGGCATGATATCCGGCGATAACGCCGCTGCCATCTGTTCAACAATACGTCCATCACTCGTTGGCGGGACCACCAGGTGTGCACTGCCAGCATAAGCGATGAGCCCGGTTTGCGCGTCGGTACGCAAAGCAAGAAGATCGTGAATTTTTTGCTGCGAGCGCTCAAGACGCGTGGGACTGACGTCATCTCGCTGCATGCTTTTCGTGACCTTGATCAACACCATGACAGCGGCCTGCTGATCGGCAAACGGTGCGGGTTGCTGACGCCACGTCGGGCCCGACAATGCCAATACCATCACAATCGATAACACCAACATGGCATTGATTGGAGTAACGATACGACGATGATCAGGAGCAACGATAAGTGCGCCAAGCAAATGGGGTGCAACAGATTCAGACAATGATTGCGCCGGATCCCTGTCACGATAATAAAACCATGCTATTCCAACAAACAGCGGTATCGTCAGCAACCACAGTGGCCTTAGAAAATGAAATGCCGCGATCTGCTCAATCATTGATGACTTCCAGTGGAGAAGCTCGAGAGGATCGTGCATAACGAAGCCAAATAATAACGGCATAGACAAGTTGCAACAACAGCACCGACACCAGAGATATTGCCAATGGCCATTGAAATAATTCCAGTCTCGGCCGATGCGTTACAGTCTCAACTACGCGTGTCTCCAGCTTATCAAGGGTTGAATACACGCCTTCGAGGGATTCCCCATCGGCGGCAAAGAAATATTCTCCATCGGTAATTTCGGCAACTTTCTTGAGTGTCTTCTCGTCCAGCACTTCTTCGCCAACGCTGGCTGGATCACCAATGGCAATCGTATGAATCACGATATCTCTGTCTGCAGCGATACGAGCAGCCTCTTCGGGTGGAACCTGGCTCCCGGTATCGTTACCATCGGTGAGTGCAATCATGACCCGATGTTTAACATCGCTTTTCTCGAACATATTGATTCCGAGACCTATCGCATCACCAAATGCCGTCTTGGGTCCGGCCATGCGTGGCGCTGTTTGATCGAGTAGCTGTCGAACAACTTCAAGATCAGTGGTAAACGGCGACTGTACGAACGCCGAGTTACCAAAGACCACAAGCCCGACACGATCACCTTCGCGACGAATCAAAAAATCATCGACGATTTCCTTGACTCCGGTCAGGCGCTTGACCATACGACCATCGGCAGTTTTGAAGTCATCGGCATCCATCGAACCCGACAAATCGACTACCAGCAAGAGATCCCGTGTCGGCGTTTCAACCGTGACGGGCGGTTGTAACCATTGTGGCCGGGCAAGCGACACCACTGCACCGCTCCAGGCAAGTATAAAAACCAGTAATTGAATGGTGGTACGCCGACGCACGGCCGGACCACGCCGTGTGGATGTCTGGGTCACCTCGCTGAACTGGCGAAAGAACGGTAGTCGCATGGCAGGTCGCTGTTCCTGATAGGCTGGCACAAGCCAGTGAACCAGCAGCGGCAAGGGCAAAATTATCAGCGCCCAAAGGTATTTAAATTCAAGCACTACTGTATCTGCTTTCGATGATTCATGATCCAGTGACGGCATGACAGCAATAGTTTCTGCCATTCGTCATCGGCTAATTCGGAAATAATGCCGGGTTGATAGGTTGCTCTTGTCAACCATCGACCGGTAGCGGAATCGAATGCACCATCCCCACCACTTGAATCCAGAAACTTCAACCACGGATCGCCTGCAAGTGAAGCGACCTGTTGACGTGGGTACACGCTAATGGCAACCCGCTTAAGTAATTCTGCAAGCCGCAATACGTCCTTTGAATGGCATTCGTCAGTACTGGCTGATGACCGGATATCGTCAAGCACCTTGATGGCATCGCGGCGATAAGCGTTGCTCCGATAGTGCAGTACTGCAATGACTATCAACGTAATCAGCCAGACAAGCAGCAATGCCAGCAACAACCAACCGGCCGGTGCCGGTGCCGGTGGCCACAGCGTGATAGCTGTGGGCTCAATGATGTCGCGTAATAACGACAGGCTGGCAGTATCGTCCTTCATCTGGCTGGCTGTGATCCGAGCAATCGTTGTACTTGTATTGCCACATCCTCGTCAGTACTGATGGGCAGGACTGAAATATCAAGCTCGGTGCGGTAACGAAATACATCTTCAATACGCCCACGAGTAAAATCGTTAACTTCCTTGCGTATCTTTTTCGATCCCATCTCAAGTTCCATCTGCAACTGGCCGTCAGTCACTCGCATATTACGACCTGGCGGTAAATCGGTAGCGCTTGGGTCATGTATCAGGATACACAACACATCGTTATGTTCGGCAAAGCGGCGTAGTAATTGTCGGCTAACATCATTATTGCCGGCAAAATCACTGATCACCGTCACCAGGTAGTCATGGCCTACCAGTTTGTTGGCTGCGTCCAGTGCACGATTCAACATCTCCGGATTTTCTGCTATCGCCGCATCCGCCTTGAGCTGCGCATTCATCGATACCACATGTTCCAGTATTCGCGTTACTGTTGATCGGCTTCGATGCGGTCGTACCATCTCGATGCGATCATCATTAAAGATAATTGCACCAACACGATCACCTACATCGAGCACCCGCCAGGCACCAAGTGCCGCCGCGTGAGCGGCACTCACCGACTTCATATACAGTCGTGTTCCGAAGAACATGGATATACGTTGATCGATGATAAAAAGAACTGGTCGATCACGTTCTTCGGTAAAGACCCGGGTATGGGCTTCGCGCATACGTGCGGTAACCTTCCAGTCGATCATTCTCACATCATCACCTGGTCGATAGACGCGTATTTCTTCAAAATTCAGGCCTCGTCCACGCAATCGGGAGCCATGACGACCACTTAACACACTATGGACTGGCTGGTGCGGAAGAAATGAGAAATTACGCGCCTTGTACTTGAGCGCGATGAGGTCTGCGAGTTCTACATGTACACGCGGATCGTGTTCCGAAGCATTGATGCGTGTGTCCGGAAATACGGGTGATTGTGCCATGACGAATTTAAAAGACTTATGCGACGGCGACCTGTTCGACTATTCGATCAATAACATTGTCCGCTGATACGCCTTCGGCACTGGCTTCGTAGGTAAGCATCAGACGATGGCGCAAACAGTTATGCACGAGCGCACGAACATCGTCGGGTGAAACATAATCGTTACCATTCAACCACGCATGGGCACGTGCGGTTTGATCCAGCGCAAGTGAACCTCGCGGACTTGCACCGACCTGTATCCAGCGAGCCAGATCTTCATCATATTCTTGCGGTCTTCTTGTCGCAGCGACCAACGCTACGATATAGTTTTCTATTGCATTCGATACTTCTATCTTGTCAATCTCGACACGCGCATCGAAAATCGCCTGCTGGGGCAAGGGCTCCGGCGCTTGTTTCTTGTCAGTAGATTTTTCACGTCGCACCAATCGAATAATCTCACGCTCGGCGGCATCGTCGGTATAGGTTATGTTGATATGCATGAGAAAGCGGTCCATCTGCGCCTCCGGCAATGGATAAGTACCTTCCTGCTCAATCGGATTCTGTGTAGCCATAACCATGAATAACGATGGCATTGGATGGGTGGTGCCGGCAATAGTGACCTGGCGTTCCTCCATGGCCTCGAGCAGGGCTGCCTGAACCTTTGCCGGCGCACGATTGATCTCATCCGCCAGTACCAGGTTGGCAAACACCGGTCCCGGCTGAAACTCAAACCGTTGTGTGGCAGATTCACCCAGATAAATCTCCGCGCCGGTAATATCGGCAGGTAACAGATCGGGGGTAAACTGAATTCTTGAAAAGTCTGCTTCAAGATTTTTTGAAAGACTTTTGATCGCCCGGGTCTTGGCGAGTCCAGGTAGTCCTTCGACCAACAGATTGCCGTTAGCCAGCAAACCGATCAGCAGATTTTCGATAATATCTTCCTGGCCAATTATCGATTGCGACATGCGGGCTTTGAGTTCAAGAACTGTTTCAACAGGTGACATGGTCCAACTGCCTTTCGTTACTAAGTCGTGCGATTTTCCTACGTTAACGCAGAACTTACCAGTTGAAGGTATATCCGAGACCCAGACCGCTTTGCACGATATCCCAGGTAAAGCCGTCATTTTCATAGTCGGTATCGAGATAACGATAGCCGGCAACAAGAGATGATCTATCGCTAATACGGTATTCAATACCCGTATAGACATGCCAGACGAGATCGGAATCACCGGCACCCACATCGCCGCGAACCGAGAAACCCCATCGATCATTAAGATCCGATGACCAGCGCATTCCGACAAAACCATCAACCCAGTCTTCATCCGCGTTGAGCGCACCCACACCGGCAACCGAGAGCCGTGAATCGCTTTTTTGATAGCGAAGTCCGCCAAGGGCTTCGATCGATTCAGACAATCGATAGGTCAATCCTGCTTCGGCGATCGTCTGCTTGGTTTCACCATCCAACGTCGCGACCGGCAAGTTGACATCATCTGAGAGCTTCGCGTAGAACACATCGCCAAACCAGCCCCAGGTGCCATTATCAGCTTCCAAATGCGAGGCAAGACCGATATCCAGTACTTCAAGCAAATCTCCGAAGCTGGCATCCACTTCAAATGGTCGACCCGCAAACCCTTCGGTCCCACTTAATCCCGTCGCCCACAGATACGGTGTGAATCGGTAATTCCAGTCGGCTGCACGAGCAGTTGATGAAGCCGCTAGCGCAAGCAAAACAACTATGGCAAAACGTGTCGATTTCATTTTGATCACCTTTGTTGATTAACCTGTTAGATCAGCGCGCAAATGGCTGCGCATACATCGCCCAGAGCGATGTGCCCTCCTCCCCATAGGCAAGGTCGAGTCGTACTACATTTCTGAATGCCATCATTCTTATCCCTAACCCGACATCATACTTGAGGTCTTCGATAAACAAATCGGTATCGTATGAGGATCCAACACGACCCATTTCCAAAAAGCTGACAAACTGAATCCAGTCAATCTCGAAGTAATCGAGTATTGGCAGATCCTTGAGCGGATTCCAGTCGGGAATAATCCGCAGCTCGGCAGAATAGTACACAGCCGCCTGGTCGCTGAACCGACCACTTGGATATGCTCGCATTCGGTCATAGCCACCCAGCGTCGAACCAAGATAAGCAGGTGGTCGATGATTCACAACCTGCGATGCGTCAGGATCGGTAGCCCAGGTGGGCGAATAACTGGTCCAGAAATTAAGCGCCAGCACGCGCTGCCGGATAGCATCGGAACTCCCGAAGTTGAAATATTTGGAAGAGTCGAGTTGAACGTTACTCCATGTGTTACTGCTATTGAACCAGCCGAAATCACGGGCCAGGATAATTTGCTGACGGCTACCTCGGGAAGGATTGCGAGGGAAATCGGTGTTGTCGTAGTCGAGGTTCAGCTTAAGTCCGCTGGTCTTGTAGAACAATACATCGTTGTCCGGGTCGTTAACATCATCATCGATATCGCGATAACGGTTAAACCAAGTCAACGATGCGTTGGTAGTGCCCGAGGTTAACGGATTCCAGTTATTTCCTGCTTCAGGCCCTGAAGTTAACAAGCCCCGGTTCAGGCGATAGACAGGCACCGGGTGTTGTCGTGCGCTGCCGATGGGCACGCGGTAATCGAAGGTCAGTTCAAAGCGAAAATCATTGGTGATTCCACTGAGAAAATCATCAGGGTCTGAGTCGTTGGAGCCGGCACGCTGTTGCGCAGGATTGTGATCCATATCTGCGTAAACACGATCATCGGTAAAATGACCGGCGAAGAAGAATGCATCCAGAAACAAACGACCGGTTCCCGGAAAACGGTAATTCGTCAATGCACCGGATGCCAGAAACGAATCATTGGTTGTACCCATGACAGTACCGATCAACCCCGCTTGACGCTGATCACCGATGCCGCTGAATCCACCACCTATGCCTATGGCAGTATCGTATGAATCAGTACTGAATACATACGGCAACCAGCCACTGCTTTTCTCATCCTCTGACATGTCTTCATCGAGCACAATTGACTGGGCTGACACAGACTGCGACAGTACAGTCAGCAGAAAAATCCACCAACGGTCGACTTGCCGGATTCGGTTAGTGACTCTTGCATGAACCTCGCCTAAAACACACATACGGGTTACATGGGAAAGCTGAACCTAAGGAAAGATACGCAACCAGTCATTTTTCATGTCGACCACAGTCCAACCTCTCTCATTTGCCTCAGTTAACGCCTTGTCCAGTTTGCCAATATGCGATTCCCGATCATAAGCCCATTCACGTTCAGCATCAGTGTGGTGAACAATCAAACCAAAGCGTGCGCCATCACCGGAAGTCACCCAGCGAAGCATTTCATAATCGCCATCGGAATTACCGAATGCGGCGATTGGCCGTCGACCGATAAACTTGTTTATGGCAACCGGCTTGCCTGCCTTGTCATCAATAAAATCAATTTCCGGCAATCGAACCAGCACAGGCTTGTCATCAACTATCTTGAACTCGGTCTTGATGGTCGATCCCACAACCTGCTCGGGAGGGATACCATAGACAGTTTCTGAAAAAACCCGCATTAATTCGACACCGCCACCAGACACAATGTACGTCTTGAATCCATTTGCGCGCAAATAGTCGAGTAACTCAAGCATCGGCTGATAAACCATACTGGTGAATGGCCGACCGGTTGTTGGATGTCGCGCAGTATCTATCCACTGCGTTACACTTGCCGCAAACTCGTCGGTTGTCATACCGCCATGCGTTGCCATGACTATTTCCAGTAACGCTTTTTCGCCATCTGCCAGTGCGGCCTTCAAATCATTCTCAATAATTCCTTTAAACGGCTGCTGTTGTTGCCACTCGGGATGATCAGGTGCCATCGCCTTGACCCGGTCAATAGCAAACAGTAACTGAAAGTATGCCGGTTGCTCGGCCCACAAGTTGCCGTCGTTATCGAATACCGCGATGCGTTCGGGCTCGGCAACAAAGTCCGGGCCATTATTATTGGTTACCGACTCTACAAAGGCGACTATCGAATCCCGCGTTGCACCGTCAGCCCATGAAGGCAACACGGATTCCGCTACAACCGACAACGGCACGCAAAGGATAAGTAGTAAGAATATTTTTCGTTTCATTGTTTAACCCTCCCGGCAAAAAATAGCGCGCCCCGTTAACTTTACAGGGCGCGCATTAGATGTCAAACCTGCCGGTGCCTAATGCGAAGTAGGAGTCGACAGTTTTTCCATGACATTATCCAGACTAAAACTTCCTGGCTTCTGGCGTGGTGGATACTCGACGAATGTCTTAAGAAATTCCGCCACATAGTCCTGGGCTGGCAACAACAGGTAAGGTCTGTCAAGGAACCAGTCGTTATAGGTGTTGGATGTCACCATGCCGCGCTCGTATGGATCGCGTCGTAAGTTCACCAACAAGGGGATGCGCAATGGAATGAATGGTTCACGCCATGCCTGGAAAGTTGCCTCGGCACGCTGCTCAAGGAAAATTGCCTTCCAGTCGTTATACCGAAGCGCAGTCAGATCACCATCATCAGAGAAGTAAAATATCTCCTTGCGCGGACCATGCTCTTCTTCACCGGTCAGATAGGGAAGAAAATTATAACCGTCAAGATGTACTTTATAGTCACGGCCGATTGCAGAATAGCCGTCCAGCAATTTTTCCTTGACGTTCGGTTCACCTGCGATAGCCAGAAATGTCGGCAACCAATCCATATGATGCATGATTTCGTTGGACCAGGTACCCGGCTTGATTTTCCCAGGCCAACGGACCATCGACGGTACACGCCAGCCACCTTCCCAGTTGGTGTTTTTCTCACCACGGAACGGCGTCATTCCTGCATCCGGCCAACTGTTCATATGCGGGCCATTATCAGTTGAATAAAAAACCAGGGTGTTGTCGACGATACCGAGTTCATCGAGCTTGTCGAGAAACAGGCCGATGTGCATGTCGTGCTCAACCATGCCATCGGAATATTCATCCTGTCCTGATATCCCTCGTAACTCGTCCTTCACATGGGTGCGGAAATGCATACGTGTTCCGCTCCACCACACGAACCAGGGCGTACCGGCAGCAGTTTGACGCTCGATGAAGTCCAACGCAGCAGCGGATGTTTCGTCATCGACAGTCTCCATGCGCTTTTTGGTCAACGGACCGGTATCCTCGATAGTGCCGTCGGCACTGGATTTGACCACGCCCCGTGGACCGTATTTTTCACGAAACGCCGGATCCTTGGGGTAATCCTCGTTTTCCGGTTCCTCTTCGGCATTCAGGTGATACAAATTGCCAAAAAATTCATCGAAACCATGATTAGTGGGCAACATTTCGTCTTTATCGCCCAAATGGTTCTTACCAAATTGTCCTGTCGCATAACCCTGGTTCTTGAGCAAGCCGGCAATAGTCGGGTCTTCAATTTGCATGCCTTCGCTTGCGCCCGGCAGACCAACCTTGGATAGTCCGGTACGAAATACACTTTGCCCGGTGATGAAAGATGAACGGCCTGCAGTACAGGACTGTTCGCCATAGTAGTCAGTAAAAGCCACACCTTCTGCCGCGATGCGGTCGATATTGGGGGTTTGATAGCCCATGAGACCATGGGTGTAATACGAGATGTTGGACTGCCCGATGTCGTCACCCCAGACT
This sequence comes from marine bacterium B5-7, assembly GCA_021604525.1. Lineage (GTDB taxonomy): Bacteria > Pseudomonadota > Gammaproteobacteria > Arenicellales > CAJQKF01 > BQJD01. The sequence goes on from BQJD01000005.1 coordinate 82,178, forward strand.
ACCAGGATGTTGGGCTTACCTCCTTCCTGAGCCTGAACGACACTCGCCGCTGAAGCGAATACCAACAGCGACAATAATCCCGCCATCCTGCTGACTGTTTTTCTTAAGGGTATTTTCATAACCGTTTCTCCTCTTTCATTGTTACCTCATTCATTCGCGTAGATAGCAATCTGTAACGATACGTCGCGAATAGCCGTCTCGCCTCACACATGATGATCGTTTACTTCAAATTCTCTGATAATCCGAGACGCATCGATAAATACGTGGATGCGCCCACAACCTTCGATCCTCGTGACACCGAGTCACGAATGACTTGCAGTGCCGCCTCATCGATAAAACGGATACCACTCATATCGATAGTCAAACTCCTATCCAGAGATTCAATGGTCGATCGAAGCATCGATAATTCCGTGTCCGATAGCTTTCCACTTCCGTCTATTCTGATCAAAGTTCCTGTTTCATGGTTCATTTGTGAAATTCGGAGTGTCATGTAGGGACTATCAAGCACATATCATGCCAATCAACAAACGCAATGAAATCGATCCGGATAAGTTGAATGTTGCGCATCATGTTGAATTTACTTCGTGACAATGGACCGAGAGAGTGTGAAAGAGTTGTGAAATATCACATCATTGCCGCGATATTTCACGGAAATGCTATATTTCACGAATACTCAAACCTTGTTTACGCCCTTGAACAGCAAGACTTCAAATAATTCAGGCTCCCTTTCATCTGATGACGATTCGTTGGAAGATCTGTTAACGTCATTGTCGACTTCCTTCATCAACGTCAATGCTGAAGAACTTGACGATCTGATCATTAACGTACTAAGACGAATCGTCATGTTGCTTGGTGTCGACCGAAGCACCATTGCCCAATTCGATAAAACAAACGGACTCATGCGCTTCAGCCATTCCTGGGCCGTGCCGGGAATAAAACCACTCCCACCCGCCATTGACGAAGAGAATTATCCCTACCTGGCTCGGACTATTAGAGCTGGCCAGAACCTGATTCTCGAATCACTCGAAAATCTCCCTGACAATGCCTTGGTTGATCGAAGGTTCGCCCACGAAGTCGGCTTGAAGTCAGTTGCTATCGTGCCATTGATGGCTGGTGGAACCGGTCTCGGTTTTCTGTCCATCGGTGCATTGACGAAGCCCCGCAGATGGCCCGAAAAGCTGGTCAATAAATTGACACTGATTGGGGAAGTGTTTGCCAACGCACTGCTACGTGCCCGCAGTGAATTCAGACTCAAGAACGACCTCGCCCGAAATCGGACGATGCGAAAAAAAATGCAGGCCGAGACCGCCATCTGGCGAGAGCAGGCATTGAATCAGACCGGCATGTCAGAGCTTGTCGGCGATAGCCCGGCGATCACGCGGCTACTGAAACAGGTCGAACAGGTTGCCAGAACCGACAGCACGGTTTTATTGCTCGGAGAAACCGGCACGGGTAAAGATCTTATTGCACAGATGATTCACGAACACAGTCGCAGAAGTGCGCGTCCGCTGGTTCGTGTCAATTGTGCGGCGTTACCCGAAAGTTTGATTGAAAGTGAATTGTTCGGTCACGAGAAAGGCGCATTCACAGGCGCAGTATCACGCAGATCAGGACGCTTCGAAGCTGCCAGCGAAGGAACTATCATTCTGGACGAGATTGGCGAACTACCCATCGAACTACAACCCAAGTTATTACATATTCTGCAAACGGGTGAGTTCAATCGACTCGGTTCAACGACAACCCACAAAAGCAATGCTCGTGTAATCGCATCAACCAACCGCAATATCGACGCAATGGTCGCCTCTGGCAGCTTTCGGGAAGATCTCTATTACCGCCTGGGGGTGTTTCCCATCATCTTGCCACCGCTACGTCAACGAAAATCGGACATACCGCTACTGGTCGCCTATTTTATAGAGAAACTCGGTCCCAAACTCGGTAAACCATCCATGACCATTTCTCCCGAACAGATCGAGATACTGGCGAACTACCACTGGCCTGGAAATATTCGTGAACTTGAAAACATCATTGAGCGCTCAATGATCCTGTCGTCGGACAATCGACTGAGGATTGAATTGCTCACAACACCATCTCGAACCTCTGCATACCCACAGACTTCATCATCAATTGCTGAATCGATAGCTGATTACGAACCCAGAACCCTTGAACAGGTCCAGCGTGATTATATCGAAGCCATATGCGTACGCTGCAACTGGAAAATAGCAGGACCGGATTCGGCATCGGAGATACTTGATATCAACCCGAGTACGCTGCGATCACGTATCAGCAAGCTCGGCATTAATCGGCCTTGAGTTTCAAGCATCCAACGGCCATCAGGAAGCCGTCTTGTATCGGCGGCGATACAACAAGATCACTGGCCAGACAATAATCGACTGAACCACAAAAAAAACGGCACCGAATGCCACATAGTCGAGCGACCGGGACACCGTGGTACCTACCAAAATGACGATGGCGAGATTCCTGATCGAAAATTCCATCATCAATGCAAAGGAATCACCCTGTTCAAAAGATGCAAATTGTCCGATCAGCCACCCGGCCGACATCGCCAGTACGCTGAACAATAAGGCAACACCGACCAGCAAAAATCCATACTCAATCATGGCCTGCCATTGATCGAGTAACACGATAACAACCAGGAGCACCAGAGAACCCACTGCGATACGCCTGATTGCCTTGCGCCAGTATTGTACGAAGTGTTCGAAAAAATGACGCACTGCCATACCGACAAGAACGGGAAATAACAACATCAGTAGCAGAATACGCCCAATGGCAATCGGGTCTATTACGAACGGTAGAGTCACTGATGTCGTCGATGCCAGTGTGCTTGACGCGAATGCGAGTAGTACAGAGAGGATAAACGGCATCAGCACGACAGATAGCAGGGTGCTGATGCCGGTTAAGGAAACTGAAAAGGCCGTGTTGGCACCCGCATAAGCAACATAGAAATTGGACAGAGCGCCACCTGGCGCGGTCGCAACCAGCGCCAGCCCAAATGCAAGATGCCAATCGGTGACAACTGTTCCAATTAACAGCAGTGCGATCACCGGCAAAATAATTATCTGACTTGCGGTTCCTGTCACAAGCCCACCTGGCATCTGTACGGTTCGGGAAAAATCAGCAACCGTGAGTTCCAGCCCGACTGTCAACATGATAATCAGGGTTACTAGCGGTATCAGAATATCGGTGATTGCAGTCATCGAACTAGTATAGCGACATTAAGTATGATGGAAGAGACATTACCGCATTCCCGGTAATACCATTGTGTATCCCATCACACGATGTTTTTGTTGATCAGCCTGCGGCGTTGGGAATCAGCAGAGATAACGACGGCCAGCCAATAATTGCAACCAGTACGAGAGCATCGAGTACGAGGAACCAGGCGACACCGCGAAAAACCTCCTCAAGCGTAACTGCTGGTGGTGAACAGGCCTTGATGACAAATACGTTCAGACCGATGGGTGGGGTAATCAAGCCGATCTCCAGCAACTTGATGACCACAACGCCAAACCATACAAGATCAAGACCATAGCCCTCCATCAAGGGGACGGTGAACGGCAAGGTGAGTACTAAAATACCAATGGAATCGAGAAACATGCCGATTACCAGATAAAAAACAACAAGTGCGGCAATAACCACCATGGGTTCGGCACCGGTTGCTTGAATCCAGTCCAGCGCCATGGGTGTAATTCGAGTCAACGATACAAATGATACGAACAGTTTTGCACCGATAGCTATCACGAAAATCATGGCTGTTTGTCGAACCGTGATGTCGAGTGCATCCCACAGTCCCCTTATCGTCAGCGTACCCCGTAATGCACCTATCACCATGGCCAGCGACAAGCTGATAGCGGCCGCTTCAGTGGGCGTGAAGACGCCAAGATAAATGCCACCGACTATTACGATCAACAACAGCACGACCGGCCACAACTTGCCAATGGAATCGATGCGATCCTGTCTTGTGAATTGTTCCTCGGCGCGTGGTGCGTCAGTTGGTTTCAGGCGGGCCCACACCGAGATGGTGACAATAAATCCGAGAAGGGATAACAACCCCGGGATGATACCGGCCAGAAACAGGTTTTTTACCGATTGCTCAGTGAATATTGCATAGATAACGAACAACAGGCTGGGGGGTATTAGCGAACCGAGTGTTCCACCGGCAGCGACCGACCCGGCGGCGAGACGTGCCGAGTATCCCTGACGCAACATCTCGGGAACCGCGATTCTCCCCATCGCCGAAGCGCACGCTACGGACGATCCGGTAATGGCAGAAAATCCGCCGCAGCCAACGACTGACGCAATGGCAAGTCCCCCCGGCAAGCGGACAAGAAAAACGCGCAGCGCATCGAACAGGTCCGTCGTAATTCGTGCTTTGTAGCTGACATGACCGAGGCCAATAAAAAGCGGAATCATGCTTAACGGAAAGCTGTGAACGAATCCATAAGTAGTGGAACCGATCAGGGAAAGGGTCGGCCGAATACCCCGCTCCGGTATAAACTCCATACCGGGTCGCCAGGAAAAAAACAGGAAGAGTCCAACACAAGCTGCCAGTCCGAGGCAATAGGCTATCGGCACGCGCAAAACAAGAAGTGTCAGCGCGGCGATGAACACCCCGACAGCAAGGGTAAGCGGTTCCATGAATGTTCAGTCCAGGGCGTCGTAAATAGCTGCGGATAACGTATCAGGCGTGATCGCGAATATCGACTACGATCAGGATGACCAGTCGTATGACCACCACAATAACCGCGCACAAAGCAAACAGATGGCCGATCCAATGGGGAATATTGAGCTGTCCTTCGTAATACTCACCGGTGCGCCATGAACCCGATAGTAATTGCCAGAATGCAGTCGCAAGAAAAGTAAAAAAGCAGATGCCAACCACGTGCCCAAGGATACTCAGGGCACGCTGGCCGGATCCCTTTAATTTATCGGTAAAGATGGTGACTGCAATATGCTCCCGAACCGCAGTGACCAGTGCGAGCGGTGCGAGAATCACCACCAGCATCAATTCCGAGACGATCAGAATGTCATCCGCTACGACGTTACGCCATAACGCTCTTGAGACAACGCTTAACGTAACAGTTCCGCATAGCAGAATGAGTGCAACTCTCCCCAGCAACCCCATACCGCGCTCGAGGGCTGAGCCAGCCATCGGCGCGGTAGTTTCATTATCTATCGATTCCAAGGATAACCCTCGGCCTCGAATTCCTTTGTATACGTATCGATATGCGACAGATAGTAGTCAAGAAGTGCTTTACCATTGAGTCCGTCGGCTGTGGCCGCGTCTACCCATGCACTGACCTCGGCTGCGCCTGCATCGAGAATCTTTTGACGATCGGCTTCTGAGAACTGACTGACGGTAATGGATTTACCATCGATACCATTGATCATTTCCTGTTTATCTTTTTCCATACCGGTGATCATCACTTCGGCAAAATGATCGATAAAGTCGGAATTAACTGATGTAATCACCCCACGCTGGTCATCTGACAGTCCATCCCACACGCCCTTGTTCATGATGATTCCAAAAGCCATGTTCTGCCCCCAGTCAAGCTCTATCACATGACTGGCAACTTCATACTGCTTGTAAGCCTTCATCGAGTAGTAGTAGTTTTGATTGCATTCGATAAGGCCGCTGTCGAGAGCCTGGTATACATCACCCTGCCCCATTCTCTGTACGTCTGCACCGAGTGATTCAAGTGCTTTTCCGTACGGTCCAGAGGCGCGAATTTTAACCCCTTGAAGATCGGCAACACTCGTCTTTGGCGACTTGCAAATCAACTGAATCGGACCGGTCGTGTAGTTGGTCATATAGACAATACCGGCGTTAGTGAATTCCTTTTGCATCGACGGGTTATCATTGGAATAGGCGAACAGCGCGCGCATGCCAATCCACTCATCGGAATTCGCAACCGGCAAATCACCGATGTTATATCCCCGCAGTTCTTTTGGCGTAAAAAAGCCAATTACCGAGCCCGCATCGGCTACACCATCGGCGACTCCACTGAGCACCGCCTTGGTGCCGAGCAACGCCTTACCCCAGTGAAATTCAATCTCGATGTCCTGACTTGAGCGCTTGGCAATCTCATCCGCCCACCACTGTAGTGCTGCAGCACGTGCGCCACGATTGGGTCCGAACTCGGCGAACCGAATGACAGTACTGGCCATGGCATCGCCCGCTGTCATCATCAGTACGAGAGCAATTGCAACGACGGGTTTTAGTATGCCTGGTTTCATTTTATGATCTCCTCTCGAATGGATTTATTGTATGGGTTTAAGGGGTTGTACGAATTATTGCCGTTCGCTTGACGGTATACAGCGACATCGACACGAAGCTGCGGCGGCGACTAGTTGGGCCAGTTCTCCAGCAAATCAACATCATCACCATAACATCTCGCCGCCTCGCGAACGGCCGGATCATCAAGACTCGTTAGATAGCCATTATCTATCAACACGCTGTCACCAGCCGTAACGGTGCAATCGAATAAAACAAGATCCATGTGAATCGGCGGTTCCTCCCAGTCAGGCATCTTGCGACGAATATAGTCGCTGGGTTTATCGAGATCGATACCAAAATGCAAAACGCCCGGGGAGTTGGAACCAGCCGGATAGATCTCGTATCGCGGCGCCTTGGGATTAAAGCCACAACCCAGTTCAATCAACGTTCCACCGACCAGCATGTCGGACAAAATAGCAGCATCGGCACCATCACCGTTGACCTCTACAATGCGGTCGTCCTTGAATACGACCTCAACCGGATCTGCAAACGGTCGCTCGAAGCCGACCGCCCATTGTGGATACAGACGACCATTAATTGGCACGATCACCCTATCGTCGTTCTTCACCATCGTCCGGTCGTACACATTCGGACCGTGGCATGGCAGGTAATGAACATAGCAACCGTCCTCGCGCGCGAACATGTCACCTTTCCAACGGGTAGTTTCAAGCAGGTTATCAACCATCTCCGCGTTGACGTTGATAGATAAATCCGTACCACGGGAGTCAGTGAAGTGCATATCGAAATCCGTATTGCGCGGATACTGCCGGGCGGTGCCACGAATGATCTCGCCGAGAAGATCGGGTGAAAATCGTGCTTGTGGTGTTTCGAGCAAATCAAGATTTCGAAAGTACGTGATTTTCACCCAACGCTGCCCTTTGTCGCGCCGCATACGAATGGCAAACGGATCAATGACCGAGCAGAACCATGTTGAGATAACAAAGGTCGCTTTTTCGAGATGGGGTTTGGCCCATTCCGGCATTTCAGAGATTTGCGTGGAGTGCGCCATCAACACTAAAGGCTCGGTTACGCCTCGGGCCTTGGCAAGGCCGATGATCGCAGAGATAACCCGTGGATCGAGTCCCTTGTCCGCTAAAAACAAAACGGTATCGTCTGGGCGGATCGCAAAGACCCGACAGAATATGTCGTAGGCAGCGAAAAGATTCTCGATATGAGTGGTTTCAAGTGGCTCCCGGGTGGACAGAGCACGCCCTAGAAATTCGCCGTCGAGTCCGAACACCATCAACCTCCTGAGACCATGATTAAACTTCTTAGATTTCTAATATTCTTGCCCGAAGGCGTGCACAAGTCAACGCCTTAAGGTGTCTATCAACGTGTATAAAACCCTTATTTTCATACAGGAAAAGGTCATCCAGACTTATCACAATCCAGATGCCTGATGTCCTGCAGATTGCCTGTTGGCCAGGTGAGAATGTCGACGCTTGAAAAGATCTCGAACGTTGTTTCTTTTATTTCAACGTCCGGTGCATCGGCTGCAGCAAATCAATAGAGCTGTCCCGGCAGCCACGTGGCAATGCGGGGAAACAACCAGATCAGGAAAATGCCGATGGCCTGCAAAGCAATAAATGGAATGACGCCACGGTAAATTTGACCCGTGGTTATTTCCTTCGGCGCAGCACCACGCAGGTAAAAAAGCGAGAACCCGAAAGGTGGCGTGAGAAAGGATGTTTGCAGGTTAATCGCAATCAGCACTGCCAACCACATGGGGTCATGACCCATGAGGATGAGAACCGGTGCGATGAGTGGCAGGACAATGACCGTGATCTCGACGAAATCCAGGAAAAACCCCAGAATAAAAATCAACAGCATGCAAAAAACCAGCGCGCCTATTGCGCCGCCCGGCATCGCCGTCAATATCGATTCAATACGTTCGCCACCGCCAAGACCCACAAACACCAGCGAGAATATACTTGCCGTTAAAATCGTGGCAAAGATCATCGAGGTAATGGTCAAAGTGGAGTCAAGCGCCGGTTTGAGTCGGGCAGAATTGCCGAGCTTTTTTAACGAACGCAATACCGCAACCACACCAACAACAACAAGTACCGTATAAAAAATTGCCAGGACAATATCTGATGGATTCGTGTCGTCACGTTGCAGGCGAACCGGCAATGTACCAGCAGCAATCGCCAACAATACGAAAGCTATGGCGCCGATAACAATCACCCTGGTGGACAAGCCAAGTCTTGCACCGGCCATCATGACCGCACCAACCGCGCCTACCGATGCCGCTTCACTGGGTGTCGCCACACCGCCCAATATGGACCCCAGTACAGCGAAGATCAGTAATACCGGTGGCACCACTGCGCCGAGAATCTCACGGCGAGTCGGCTTGACCGTCAACTCACGCATCGGCGGTGCGATCGATGGCATCAAACGCGCACTGATCAACAGATAAACGATATAGATGGTTACCAGCAACAATCCCGGCACAAATGCAGCGGCAAACATCTGGCCGACCGATATCGTATCGATTGAGAACTTGCCTTGTGAGAATTGCGCCTGCTGGTACGCATTCGACATGACATCGGCAAGGATAATCAACAAGGTAGACGGTGGAATAATCTGACCGAGTGTTCCTGACGTACAGACGACGCCACATGACAGACTCGGTGAGTAACCGTTGCGTAACATGGTGGGTAATGCAATCAAACCCATGGCCACAACGGTGGCGCCAACGATACCGGTGGAGGCAGCTAGAAGCGCGCCGACCAGCATGACGGAAACACCCAGGCCGCCACGTATGGAGCCAAACAACCGGCCCATGGTTTCAAGCAGATCTTCGGCAATCTGACTTTTCTCAAGCACCACGCCCATGAAGACGAACAGCGGAATGGCGATGAGTACGTCGTTTGTTATCAGACCAAACACACGCTGCGACAACGCGCCGAGTAACGACAGATCGAAGGCGCCGAACGCGTAGCCGAGGAATGCAAATACCGTGGCCACCCCGGCGAGTGTGAACGACACCGGATAACCCATCAGGATACCGCCGATGAGTGCGGCAAACATAGCGAGATCGAGCGGCAGGTGAGAGAGCTGAATGCTCATTAAATGATATCCCCTGTCTTGTTGCGAAGACGTGAGATGTCACGGACAAGATTGGACACGCCCTGAATGATCAACAGAATGCAGAATGCGGGAACAAGCGACTTGAGCAGAAACGAAGCCGGAATACCACCCACTGAAATCGGTCCTTCAAATATCGACCAGGAACGACGCACTGACGGCCATGAATACAACAGCAGCACGGTCATCGATGGCAATAAAAATATCAGATGACCGAAGATATCGATCATCGTGCGATGCTTTAACGATGCACGCGCGTAGAAAATATCGACCCGAACATGACCGTCAACCAGCAGTGTATAACCTGCCCCCAGCATAAACAGGGCACCATGCAGATACAAAACACTTTCGTTCATGTACACAAAACTGATGCCATACACATAACGCAGCATCACCAGTACGAACTGCACCAGCACCATAATAAGTGCGAACCAGCGGACCACACGGCCCACGGATCGATTGATTACATCCACCCGGTCGGAGAAGCTGTTCAACAGTTGTGCTCCTGATGCAATAAAAGTATTGAGTAATTATTCTTCAACATGATCGCCCGGACCGTCACATACCGATCCGGGCGATTGTTGAATCCAGGCCGGCCTGGGTACTAATATTTATAGTCTAGCGCACGGGCATTCATCTGTCCGTTGTCGGCATAAACCATGTAACCGGCAACTGATTCACGGTAGATAAGGAAGCTCTCCACGATTCGACGAACCAGTTCATCTGAATCTTCACGAAGATCATTCATCACCTCACCAGCAGCATTGCCCATGGCTATCATGACATCATCGGGCAATTTACGAACCATGACGCCTTGCTCATCAACCAGCTTTTTAAGCGCCAGCGCGTGCTTGGTGGTGTATTCGGTCCACACCGGATTGTAGAGACTTTCGCATGCATAACTGACAGCCTGTTTGAGATCGTCCGGCAAGGCGTTGTAGGCCTTCATGTTGACGCCGCATTCCTCAGCCGAAGACGGTTCACCGACACCCGGCCAGTAATAGTTCTTGGCGACCTGGTAAAAGCCAAGCGCGCTATCGGTCCACGGGCCGATAAATTCACCCGCGTCGAGCGCACCCGACTGTAGCGCCTGGAACATGTCACGGCCACCCATGGCCTGAACCGCCATGCCGATCTTCGAACACATCTCAGAGGCGAGTCCAGTTGTTCGGAAACGCAGACCTTTCAGATCATCGATGGAATTGATCTCGTTACGGAACCAGCCCTGCCATTGCGGGCCGGAATTTCCGCACAGGAACGGTTTGAGATCAAAGCGCGCATACATCTCATCGTACAGCGCCTGACCGCCACCATGGGTCAACCAACCGACTTGTTCATCGGCACGCAAACCAAACGGCTGCGAACCGAACAACAATATACCTTTGGATTTCGAACCCCAGTAGGCGGGAACCGCATGGTACAGCTCGGCAGTACCTTCCGATACCGCATCGAACACACCGCGACCGGGAACCAGCTCGCCGGCAGCAAACAGCTTGACCTCGATGCGGCCGCCGGATAGTGCGGTGATTCGATCGGCCAGGTTCTGCGCGGCCACACCCGGTCCGGGCAGGTTCTTCGGCCAGGCGGTGACCATCTTCCACTGAATTTTGTTCTGGGCGATCGCGGGCGCGGCAATGGTAGCTGACAGTGCAGTACCGGCAGCAGCGGATTTCAGAAATTTACGTCGTTGCATGTGTGTCCTCCGATTTGAGTAACGTTAGGGTTGGTGAGCTCGATAACCAGTGGCTTGCCACTGCCGGCACGAAATATGTTTATAGCTCGATCGCGCCAAGGTTTAAATTATTTTTACGCGCCCAGTCCCTGGCATCCCGGTATCCCGCATCGGCATGACGCATTACGCCACAAGCCGGGTCATTCCACAGCACCCGGGCCAGACGCTTGTCTGCCGCTTCGCTGCCGTCGCAAACGATTACGACGCCGGCGTGTTGGGAATATCCCATCCCGACTCCGCCACCATGATGAATCGACACCCAGGTAGCACCGCTGGCGGTATTCAACAAGGCATTCAGCAGCGGCCAGTCGGAAACTGCATCGGAACCGTCCTGCATGGCCTCGGTTTCGCGATTGGGGCTGGCCACCGAGCCGGAATCGAGATGGTCACGACCAATCACCATCGGTGCCGACAACTCGCCGCTGCGAACCATTTCGTTGAATGCCAGACCAAGCCGGTGTCGTTGACCAAGGCCAACCCAGCAAATACGCGACGGCAAACCCTGGAAGGCAATGCGTTCGGCAGCCATGTCGAGCCAGTTATGTAAATGTGGGTCGTCGGGAATCAATTCCTTGATCTTTCGATCGGTCTTATAGATATCCTCAGGATCGCCTGACAGCGCTACCCAGCGAAAGGGGCCAATGCCACGACAAAATAGCGGACGAATATAGGCCGGCACGAATCCTGGAAAATCAAAGGCATTTTCCACACCCTGGTCTGCTGCCTGTTGACGAATGTTATTGCCGTAGTCGACCGTGGGAATGCCCTGCTCATGAAAGGAAAGCATGGCGCGAACATGTTCCGCCATGGACTGCTTGGATTCGTGGGCAACACGCTGGGGATGGGCTTCTATCTCTTCGCGCCACTGTTCCATGCTCCAGCCGATAGGCAGGTAGCCATGAACGGGATCGTGCGCCGATGTCTGGTCGGTTACCAGATCCGGCTTCACGCCACGACGCACCAATTCCGGCAACACTTCACCACCGTTGCCTAGCAGACCCACCGATATTGCTTCACCTTTTTTAACTGCGTCATCGATCATGGCAAGTGCTTCGTCAAGATTGGTCGCCTTACGATCAAGATAGCGCGTGCGAAGTCGAAAATCGATACGGGTCTCATCGCACTCGACGCACAGTATGCTATATCCAGCCATGGTCGCGGCCAGCGGTTGCGCACCGCCCATGCCGCCAAGACCGGAAGTCAGTACCCACTTGCCACGAGTATTGCCATCGAAGTGCTGTCGACCGGCTTCGACGAATGTCTCATAGGTTCCTTGCACGATACCCTGACTACCGATGTATATCCACGACCCGGCGGTCATCTGGCCATACATCATGAGTCCCTTTCGATCGAGTTCATCGAAGTGTTCCCAATTCGCCCACGCCGGAACCAGATTGGAGTTGGCTATCAGAACACGCGGCGCATCGACATGGGTCTGGAAAACACCAACCGGTTTACCGGATTGTACCAACAGGGTTTGATCCTCATGCAGATCTATAAGACATTCAAGTATCCGGTCAAACGACTCGAAGTCGCGTGCCGCACGACCAATACCGCCATAGACGATCAGCTCTTCGGGTTTCTCGGCAACTTCCGGATCGAGATTATTCTGGATCATGCGATAGGCAGCTTCGCTCAGCCAGTTACGGCAGCTCAGCTCCGATCCACGAGGCGCGGTGATGATTCGACTACGGTCAATGCGAGTGCGTTGCATGTTGATATCCTGGTAAGGGTTTAAGTAAATGGTCATCATCCAAGACGTTGATCAAATTCATTCATCAATACGGCCGGCGCTTACATCAAACGATAATCGTCTGTGGCATAGCGCGCGCCGAGTACATATCGGTTGCCCGGAAAGATCATCTTCGCAGTAGTAATGACTTCTTTGCCTTTGAACGTACGCCTTGAAAGTTGTAGACACGGTTCCGTACGCGCTATGTGAAGCGCCTTGGCAATTCCTGCGTCGGGGCAGATAGCCTGCACGACATGTTCCATTTCGTCCGGCTTGATCAGCGCCACCAGATAGCCGGTAGCCGTTTGTCGGGAAAAGTCGACATCGAGAAAATCGGGAACAAAACGCGGATTGATTATTCGATCCTCAAACTGGATTGGTACATCGTCCTGATAGTGCAGCGCCTTTAGATGGAAAACCGGTGTGTGTATAGCCAAACCCATGCGCTCGGCGATGGCCTGGGTGGCGCGAATTTCCTTTAATGCCAGAACATCGAGACTATGACGATGCCCTTTGGACGCAATCTCATCCGCAATATCGCGCAGTTGCACCAGGCTGGCATGAGGCCGGCGTTCGGCGACAAAGGTGCCGACACCATGAACCCGCATCAATATATTGTCGCGAGTTAATTCTCGAAGCGCACGATGTATGGTCATTCGACTGACGCCGAGCATTTCAACCAATTCGTTTTCCGAAGGAAGCCTTTCGCCGCTCGACCAGGTGCCGCTGCGCACTCGTTCGGCGATCTCGTTCTTGATCTGCTGATACAACGGCAGTTGTACTCCGCGATCGAGGCGTGCGAGTCGGGGCTTGCTCATGGATGCCCGCTTCCAGGGACTGGCAAAAAGTCGTTGGTGAACCTGGCGGCGGACGATGAACGCCAGTGGCCACCAGTCATGACAGCAGCACAAGGGTTAAGACCGATATTCATTGACAGCTCGGCCGGCTCATCAACATTCCAGATGACAAGGTCGGCAATCCTGCCTGCTTGCAACGTGCCAATTTGATCAGCCAGTCCAAGGGCACGTGCAGCGTTTACGGTGACACCCGCAAGTGCTTCAGCAGGTGTCATTCGAAACAATGTGCAGGCCATGTTCATTGTCAGCAATAAGGAAGTGAGCGGCGAGCTGCCGGGATTGCAATCACTGGCAACGGCAATCGGTACTTCGAATTTTCGCAGCGCATCCAAAGGCGGTAATTTGGTTTCACGCAGAAAATAGAATGCGCCCGGTAACAGCACTGCAACAGTACCGGCTTTGGCAAGTATGGGTACATCATCGGGATTCAGGTACTCGAGATGATCGGCGGATAACGCTCGATGACGGGCAGCCATTACTGCACCGCCCATATCGCTTAATTGTTCTGCATGACACTTGAGAGGTATGGAAAACTTCGCGGCAGCTTCAAACACCCGCTCTACCTGCGCGGCGGTAAAAGCGATGTTTTCGCAGAATGCATCCACTGCATCCACCAGCCCCAGATCATGGGCTCTCGGCAACATTTCATTAATCACATGGTCGATGTAGTCATCAGGACGATTTGCATACTCTGGTGGCAGTGCATGGGCGCCAAGAAATGTCGTGCGAACACGGACACCGTATTCATCACCGAGTTGACGAGCTGCCTTAAGCATTTTGATTTCGTTGTCGCTATCAAGGCCGTATCCGGATTTAATCTCGACCGTGGTAACGCCTTCACTGATGAGACGAGCTAGTCGTGGTGCCGACTGTTCAACCAGTGAATCAACGGATGCCTTACGGACAGCACTTACCGTACTCATGATGCCACCACCACGTTTGGCAATGTCAGCATAGCTTGCGCCTTCGAGACGTTGTTCAAATTCACCGGCGCGGTTACCCGCATAGACCAGATGGGTGTGACAATCGATCAATCCGGGAGTAATGAGGCGACCGCCACAATCAAATGTTTCAGTATCGCTGTAGAAGCCTTTCGACAAACCAATATTGTCAGGTGCCGTTTCCCGTGGACCGGCCCAGGCAATTCGATCATCCTCGACAATCACCATGGCGTCTTTCACCAGGGCGTATCCCGAATGATCGGTCATGCAGGCCAGTGTGACGTTGGACAATATGGTATGCGGCACGATGTCTGATTACTTGTTCAGGGTTTCGGGTAAATTTTACGGTATATTATCTATACATGTCTATACAAGTTGATTATCATACATTCGCCTGCCGCGGTTGGCAAAGCCCCCAAGGCACATTTTTTTAACGACCAGCTCATCGCCCCAATTGTTAAATGAATCATACCTTTCAAGCTCCCAGTGCATTGCTCGAAGACGGCTGGCACGACGCGGTAACCATCGCGGTGAATAGCGACGGCTGGATAGAATCCGTAGACGTAGATAACGATTCTCCAGCCGATCACTTGCTGAACGGGCCGGTTATTCCAGGTATCCCCAACATTCATTCTCATGCGCATCAACGCGCCATGGCGGGGCTGGCAGAGAAAGCGTCCGGTAACCGCGACAGCTTCTGGAGCTGGCGAGAGGCGATGTATCGCACGGTGGAAACGCTTGACCCGGATAACCTGTACGATATCGCGCGGCAGCTTTACCTTGAGATGTTACGCGCAGGCTACACCAGCGTCGCCGAGTTCCAATACCTGCACCACGACATCAATGGGGCGGCTTACCAGCAACCGGCAGAGATGACATTGGCCTGCCTGCAGGCGGCGCGTGATGTGGGCATCGGTTTTACCGCACTGCCGGTGCTGTATGCCTATAGTGGTTTCGGCTCAAAGCCGGCAGAGTCGGCGCAACGACGTTTCATCAATAACCATGACACGTATATGCGCATTGTTGGCGATATCCATAAGGCCTGCCGAAGCTCGGCTGATTTTGCCGACAACTGTAGCCTTGGCATTGCCCCGCACTCATTGCGAGCAGTCGACGAACAATTGTTGTCGGACACTCTCGCAAGCTGTGCGGACATCGCCCAGGTCGTGCATATACATATCGCCGAGCAGGTTCGCGAGGTCGAGGAGAGCATGGCATTTAGCAGTCAACGTCCGGTTGAATGGCTGTTGGACAAGTTCGATGTCAATGAGCGCTGGTGCCTTGTTCACGCCACCCATACCAATACGACTGAAATTGAAGCAATAGCTCGAAGCTCTGCAGTGGTCGGCTTGTGCCCGACAACGGAAGCCAATCTCGGTGACGGCTTTTTCGATCTGCCGACATTCATGGCCAATAATGGTCGCTTTGCAATCGGTTCCGACAGCCAGATATCGATCAGTCCGGTTGAAGAATTACGCTGGCTTGAATACGGACAGCGTCTGGTCCACCAACTACGCAACGTCAGTGCCAGCGATGATTCCCCACATACTGGTCAGACGCTTTTGAATCATGCGCTCGTTGGTGGCCGACAGGCATCGGGACGCGACACCGGTGCCATTACTGTTGGTAAACGAGCCGACTTTATCGTTCTTGATAATAATCACCCGCGCCTTGCAGGACGATCTGATTCAAACCTCATCGACAGCTTTATTTTTTCAGGTAATGACACGTTGGTGACAGACGTCTTCGTTGGCGGTCGACAGGTCATCAGCAATGGTCATCACCATGAAGAAGCTGATATCACAAGCCGTTATCAACGCACTATCACGAATCTCGGACACTGATCCCGGCCAATTAACGAATCCATTGAGCGCAATACCATGAACCCTACTCTTATTCTTGAACCGGGCATCGTTTCCCTACACCAGCTCGAAAATATCTACCGCAGTCATTGCGCATTTGAAATCCATCCCTCGGCACGCCCGGGAGTGGAACAGGCAGCTCATCAGGTTGCTAAAGCAGCGCTTGGGGAGGTCGCGGTATACGGCGTTAATACCGGCTTCGGCAAACTCGCCAGCACCCGTATCGCACCGAATGAAACCGCAACGTTGCAACGCAATCTGATTCTGTCGCATTGTTGTGGAGTGGGCAAACCCTTACCGTTGCCAATAGTGCGGCTGGTGATTGCACTTAAGATTATCTCACTGGGACGCGGCGCCTCGGGCGTTCGTTGGGAGGTTATCGAATTGCTTCAACAAGCGGTGAGCAACAATATCCTGCCCGTCATGCCGGAGAAAGGTTCGGTTGGCGCATCAGGCGATCTGGCGCCCTTGGCACATCTCGCTGCCATGTTAATCGGCGAAGGCGAGGTATTTCACAATAACCAGCGAACCAACGTTAAAGATGCGTTTTCTGCTGCCGGACTCAAAGTGATTGAACTGGGTCCAAAGGAAGGTCTTGGATTAATTAACGGTACCCAGGTTTCTACCGCCCTGGCCATGGCTGCACTGTTCGATGGTTGGCGACTGACAGTATCGTCGTTGGTCAGCGGTGCCATGGCGATAGATGCCATGATGGCTTCGACCGCGCCGTTTCATCCACGCATCCATGAATTGCGCGGCCACCAGGGACAGATCGATGCGGCGGCTACGCTCAATGCGCTATTGGATGGCTCAGGCATTCGCGCATCACATCTGGATGGTGACCAACGTGTTCAGGATCCCTACTGTCTGCGTTGTCAGCCACAGGTAGTTGGTGCGTGTATCGACTTATGGCGACAGGCCGCCCGCACACTTCGCATCGAGGCCAATGCCGTCACCGATAACCCCCTGGTGATTGGCGAGGAAGCCATTATCTCCGGCGGTAATTTCCACGCTGAACCGATCGCTTTCGTCGCCGACATATGCGCCCTGGCAATCGCCGAAACCGGCTCGATAAGCCAGCGCCGGATTGCCACGATGGTCGATCCCACACTCAATCACGGCCTGCCGCCATTTCTGACGCCTAATCCGGGATTGAATTCCGGCATGATGATCGCCGAGGTAACTACCGCTGCCCTGATGTCGGAAAACAAGCAACGTGCAACACCCTGTTCTGTGGATTCCACACCCACCAGTGCAAGTCAGGAAGATCATGTTTCCATGGCCTGTCACGGTGCCCGTCGGCTGCTCGATATGAATGAAAATCTGTCGACGATCGTCGGTGTTGAGGTGATGGCAGCCGCTCAGGGAATCGGCTTTCGCCAACCGCTTGCAACAAGCCCGAGTCTTGACAATGTGATTCATGCATTTCGTCTTGAGGTAGCGTCACTCGAAAATGATCGTTATCTCGCCAACGACATCGCGGCATCAAGTGAATTCGTGTCCGGTGGGAAATTGCTTGCAGCCATTGACCCGACCATCCTGCCGGCGGTATCGGTTTACGAATAATTTGTCTGTACCGAATCAAGCGATGGTATCGGCAAGTACGATATTGCAAACTATAATAGACGACCAATTCATAGATGCACTGCGATACCAGGAGAGACAGTTGAAGCATTTCCAACCAACCCACATAAGAATGTTTTTTTCAACTCTCGCGGCAATGTTAATCGCCCTGCATGCGGTGTTGGGTCATGCTGAATCCGGCACCTCCAACAAGTGGCGAATTGAGTTCAGCGAAGGCGCAAATTCACATGGCAAGATCATATTCCACGTCAGTACCGATAATGGCGAATCCTTCGACATCTCGACATCCATCGATGATGGTGATTCCGAAAACCATATCGCCAGGAGGGTCCGGGATTCGTTTCGAGATGCCCTGCCACATCATTATTACGACGTTGAGATAGACGACGGTGAAGACGTATTGATCAAGGAACAAAACGGCGCAGGTCCCTTTCGCCTGCGTCTTGTAGATTCAACCGTCAAGAGCGTACGCATCGATCTCGATCGCGAGTAGCAGATTTTCCTGATAACCATTGCCATGACCGGCCGGTTTCTGCAATTCGTCAGGACCTGTCTCAAACTGGCTGCAACCAGCCGATACGGTGTTAAATGCTCACTCAAATGCTCATTTACCCATGTAAACTGCGTGTTTTTTCTTCCATTTGCCTTGTCCTGGCGACCTTCGCTCAGTTTGAGACAGGTTCCAGTCATGCACCGACATAAACCTGCGTCGATAAAATCAAACACCTGACCCATATACATACGTCGGTCACTTCAAGCACGAGGTGGGCCGGTTGGCTACTGCTTGCCATGCTGATCCTGGCCGTGCTTCGCCCCTTGGGCTACGGCATGACAGTTTGGCTGTCTGCGGCAGCCGGTTGGGGTGCCGCGGTTTTACTGTGGCCGAAAATCACTGGTAAGCAACGTATTCAGGCGTTGGCAATACTCGCTGTCGGAATACTTTTCGCACTGGCAGGCTTCACTCGCGGCGCACCCGTGTCACTACAACAGGCGTTCGGTCAAAATCAGATGATTCTCGCCATGCTGGCAGCAGTCAGTTTTCTGAAGCTTACCAACCGACCGACTCGTGAGGGTGACGCGATACCGACCGGACCTGGGGCGTTCATTCGAACCCTGGCCGGGGTCCACCTGTTTGGCGCGGCAATCAACATCACCGCCCTGGTTATCATTGCTGATCGACTCGCAGCTCAGGCCCCATTCAGGCATCTGCAGGCACTCAGTCTGAGTCGCGGTTTCTGCCTGTCGGTGATGTATTCACCTTTCATTGCCGGTATGGCGCTGGCACTGGCATTATCTCCAGGAGCACGACTCGACATAGTGGCGTTGGCCGGTATTCCCTATGCGGCAGTTGGCCTGATGTTAACAGCGTGGCACTTAAGTCTTGCGCACGGCGACGAAGTGGCCGTATTCAAGGGATATCCAATCCATCTTGAAAGCCTTTGGTTTCCAGCGCTGTTGGCCGTGCTTGTCGCCATCGTTCACGGTATGTACCCAAGACTTTCGATATTGCTTCTAATATCGTTCCTGGCACCTGTGATGGTGGTTATCATTGTGATCCATGGGGACGGGAGAAGTGCAGGAGTTACGCGTTTGACGCGCCATGTCGAAACAATTCTGCCGCAAATGTCTGGCGAACTCCTATTATTCCTCTCTGCCGGAATTCTTGCCGCCGGCTTGACCTCTCTGGCATCAAGCATGGGTAACCCGGTACCGTTCGATGAGTTCGATTGGCTGGCTGGATCGCTGACCCTGACTACCATTGTTGCCCTGAGCATAATCGGCATACACCCGATCATCTGTGTGTCATTTTTCGCACCATTAATCATCCCGCTTGATCCACAGCCGGATCTGGTGGCGCTGGTGTTTGTCATGGGTTGGGCCATCGGCTGTACCGTTAGCCCATTCTCTGGTACTAATCTCACCATGCAGGGTCGCTACGGCATCAGCAGTTGGTCGATAACCCTTGGCAACCTCGGCTACTGCGCACTCATGGTGGTAGTCGGCTGGGGCTTCATATACGGCTTCACGCGGTTTGTCTGATCAGACATGACGCAGACTCACACAATCCTGAATTTCCTGAATACCGGATATCTGCGCCTTATGCCAACGCTGTAATCGCGGCGTGATAAACTTGGCCGTTCCGGTGACCTGATTGTTACCTCGAACATTTTTTCATCACAACTTTGCATTCTTCACCACATGCCCATGACGAACGAGACGTCCGTCGGTAAAAGACCCGAACACAAACCTCGGCCACTCATCGACCTTTTGGTGAGTATCGTGCTGCCTTCCGTCATTTTAATGAAACTCAGTGGCGACGAGTATCTTGGCGCTGCACCAGCCCTGGTTGTGGCTTTGGCATTTCCGCTATCGTGGGGTTTATTTGAACTGGCGCGATACCGGAAGTTTAATTTTATCGCCTTGCTCGGCCTTGTCAGTGTGCTTCTGACGGGTGGTATCGGGCTGCTTAAAATCGATCCGAGCTGGCTGGCCATCAAGGAAGCGGCGATTCCAGGCATTATCGGGCTGGTAGTGCTTGGTTCGACATTCACCCAGTATCCACTGGTACGCACACTGCTGTTCAATCCGAATTTCCTCAATACCGAACAGATACATCAGCGACTGATTGCCAACAACAATCTCGGGCGTTTCGAATTGAAACTGCTGAAGGCAAATTATCTTCTGGCAGGAACCTTCGTATTTTCTTCAGTCATGAACTATGTCATCGCCAAATGGATCGTACAGAGCCCGGCGGGGAGCCAGGCATTTAACGAAGAACTTGGACGCATGACGCTGGTCAGCTATCCGATGATCGCCATTCCTTCGATGATAATGATGATCGGTATATTCTGGTATTTATGGCGCACCATACATGGGTTGACAGGACTGGATCTCGAAGAGATCCTGGTGCAAAAATAACAATTCAGATTGTTGAATCTACATTAACCGTAGGCGGGACCGCACAAACAGCCCGCCCACGGTAAGCGAAACAGACTACTTAACCATTTTCCCTGGATTATTCCTTACTGCGGTAATCATCGTGGCATCCCTTGCACGCACCGCCGAGTTTCTTCAGGGCCGCACCCATATCGCCGTTGTTATCAAAGGCATTGCCGACACCCATCGCGGCATCCTGAAAGTTCTTCAGAGCCATTGCGAACCCATCCGGATCAGACCAAATTTCAGGTTTCGCTCTGGTTTCGCCAAAGTCTGAACCCTCAGGAAATATATCGCCTGCAATGGTGCTGATATCGACCAGGCCGCGAACGTGAACACCCATATGCGACGGATCGCCCGCCTTGTTTCCGGCGATAGCAAATAATGCGCCGGTATGGCCACCAATCACCCTCATTACGTTCTGTCGATACTTGATCACGTCTTCGGTTTCAGCCGCGTTGAGCACCTGTAACGGCAGCAATGCGAAAAGCGCGATAATTGCACCGTGTCGGCGAAAATTTGTCATCATCATGGATGTCTCCTTGTTTCACAGTTGTTTTATAAAACCCGCAACAATATAAACACCTCAGCGGCGAGAATATTTCACGGTATTGCTAAATTTTAATGAACTTATTGAAAGTCTGCCTCGCCATGACCTTTAGCCATCCGCTCTTCAAATATCTCATCCTGGCCGGAATACTGGCCCTTTCGCTGTGGATTCGCGTTAACAATTTTGCAACCCATATCGAGTTCGAAGATCGCTATTTCGACGCGGGTCTGCCGCTGATAGTGAATGTCGATGGCTACTATTTCCTCGACCTTGCCCGCGATCTACTTACCAACACTTATAGCACGTTCGATACAGAACGAGTGCTTCCGGATGGCACAGCCCGACCCTCGCCGCCGCCGTTGCTATCGGCTCTGACTGCAGCAATCAGTTGGTTAAGCGGCACCGAACTCGAATGGATCGCCGTCTTTGTGCCGGCGATTCTGGGTGCACTGATCGTCATCCCGATGTTTGCATTAGGCTGGGCCTTCGGCGGCTCGCTGGTAGCCGCTATCGCCGCATTGGTTGCGGCATTGTCACCCCATTTCCTGGTACGCACCTCGCTGGGCTGGTTCGACACCGATTGCGGTGTGGTCGCACTTGCGCTGACCAACACCTGGCTTGTCGTGCGCTTTGCAGATGCAATAAATAAAGTATCTGACGATGACATTCGCCCGTGGTGGTGGCTCATCGCGACTATTCCGGTGACGATGGTGTTCGTCTGGTGGTGGGAGTTTGGATCGGCACCGGCACTGGCATCGGCGTTACTGCCTTTGGCTGCAGCGCTTACCTTGCCCTCTCTGCATAAGAAATCCCGTGTCGTTATCCTGATACTTGGCATCACAACTGCGGCATTAGTCGAATGGCTTACACCGGGAACCCTGGCCAGTTTCTCGTCAAAACTTTTCTACCTTCTCGAGATCGATGATGATTCGTTTCCTTCTGCTGCAATCAACGTTGCCGAACAGCGCAATCCGGATATAACCGAAATTGCGCTTCGATCCATGGCCGGCTGGCCGGGTTTCATTCTCGCACTAATCGGCCTGCTCATACTGGTTGTACGTCAACCGCAACGGGCTATCCTGCTGGTATTTCCTTTATCAGTTGCCTTCCTTTCACTAGTTGCTGCGCGTTTCATGATCTTTGTCGGCCCTGTAGTTGGTCTCGGCATCGGCATGCTGGTGAAAACCATATACGATACCGTCACGGTGCCGAAGCTGAAATGGATTGTGACTGGCACGGTGATCGCAATCGTACTAGCTCCGCTCCTGCTACATGCCTACCGCGACGATGCCATCTCTCCCTTGCGTCTGCCGTACCAGGTCGCAGCAATGAAAGAGTTGAATGAACTCTTACCAGGTGATGCAGCCATCTTCG
The DNA here is from genome assembly GCA_021604525.1 of marine bacterium B5-7. Lineage (GTDB taxonomy): Bacteria > Pseudomonadota > Gammaproteobacteria > Arenicellales > CAJQKF01 > BQJD01. The sequence goes on from BQJD01000005.1 coordinate 105,126, forward strand.
CTGACTGGTCCCATGGTCATCCACTCAAGTATTTATCGCGTCGAGCAATATTTGCTGATGGCGCTCACCACTCCGGACGACGCGTGTATGGATTCAGCAATCCACTGGCCATGACCGATGCCCGTCAAGCTGCCAATGCGCTGCGCTTTTATTCAGTCTATGGACCCAAGGGATATGACATGGCCCAAAGCCTGCTTGATGCCGACTGGAATACCACCATGAACTTTCTCGCCCGCGGATTCGCAGCAGGTCCCGACGCTGTAGCGGTATTTCCGGATACTACCGGCATCAACGATCAGGACATCCGCCGGCAATGGGTTGACCTGCTATTTCCGGTTGCGACCCGACCTATCTATATATATCTGGATTTCGACAAGATTCGTACACCCTGGTACACATTCGGTAGCTGGGATTTCACAAAACGCGAAGGCCAAAAGTTTGCCCACACTCCGATTTTGAATCTCAAGGTCATTGGTCACACGGTCTTCAACGACCGTGTCATGTTTAACCTCGACACGGGTGATGCGCAGTATCTGGGGCAACAAGTTCCCGTCCGGCGCATCATTGTCCTGAACAAGAGTGGGCAACGATATGTGCGAAATATCAGTAAGCTAAAAGGCTGGAACCTCGAGATCGATCTCAATCGCGAAAGTGGTCTGTTGTTCAGTGATAACGTTGCCGATTCTGTGGGCAGACGATTGTATGCAGGCAATATGGATGTTCGTCCTTACTTCGAACCGGTGCTCGATAATCTCCCTTACGTCGGTGTTTGGCAGGTGTTACCCGATATGTTGCTGCACTGATTTCAACTACCCGTCTTCGGACGACCCAATACCACCGAGGATAAACCGTAGTAACGTGCAAAGCAGGTATTGGCGAAATGCTTTGGATTACGAGTGATGTCACGCGCAAATCGACGTCCGAGATTGACTTCGCCACCGCGTGTATTAACCCGCTTGCTAAAGTAAAGCGCAGAGATCGTCAAGTCACCTTCACCTCGTTCAAGTGCCTCGGCAATTCGCTGCTGGCGGGCCAGATCCTGATCGTGAATTTGCTGATATCCGATGAACACATTACGCGCATCGAACACAAGAACAGTCAGTACCAGTGCGCAGGCGGTGATCAAGATGCGTCTCGTAAAAGTCGCAACACGCAGACCATCATAAGTAAACAGGTTGGACGGGAATAGCGCCATTGCTGCGACGATAAAAAAGAACTGGCTTGGAAATGCGACTCGCCCATTGAACACCATAACCGGCGCACCCAGCGTCGCGTAGGCGCACAGCACACCGGTGGCAATAAAAGCAGCGAAGATTACCAGCCGATCAATGATGTCAGCCGGTCGTGTCAATATGGCAATGACCAGAAAAACGATGATCGTAATCAGAACAAGCGTGTCGAAGTGATACAACAAGTGAGTCGTAACGCCGAAAAGCTTGTTTAACATCGGCTCCTGACGGCCAACCACTTCGATTCGGGCATAGTTGCCAGGCGCAATAATGAGCACAGCCGTCCCGACCACCCAGGATAGATAGCCCGCTTTTGCCCATAACGGCCAACGACCGCCACGTATGAAATGGACCCCGATAAACAGTAGTGCACCGACCACTGCCACCGCAACCGAGATGTGTTCAAGCCACATACCGCCAAGGAAACACAGCAAGACGTAGCCGATCATTTTGAATCGACCAATCGAACTGGAATTTAAATCAAGCGAACAACGAACCAGGGGCAACAGGCAAACACATGCTAACGCGACACCCCAAAGATACTGAACCGAACCCGTCTTCCATAGTATCGCCTCACCGAACACCCGCGTGGCGAACCATAGTAAAGCACTAAATATGATCACCCATACGAGGTTACCCATGAGTGAACGGGCACCAAGCCGGACCAGTAAAAACCCGCCGAGTAACGTGTATATAACGCCGTTTAATATGGCAAGGATTACGACTCCACTACCGTTGCCCGAGAAAAACAGGTAGTTGGCAAACATCACCGGGTAACGGCCGGACCAGCGCATATATTGCTTGGCCGCTGCCTTAAATGCTCTCATCAGGCTGAAATCATGATATGCCCGACATAAGTCGTCAGCGAAAAGTGGAATCAGATAATTGACGACACCGATGTATGCGGCAAAAATCGCCAGCAGAATCAGCGCCGGGACATATGCCCTTGAAGAAATATTTTTGTGCATGGTTATCGTTATAGCGGATGTCCGATATCAGGCATTCGTGAATCTGTTTGATTCTAGCAATTCAATGTTGCCAGCGAACTCGACTACAAACAACATAACATCGATAATCCCATTCAACCTGATTGAAACGGTATATACCCCTACTGGTAAGGACTCAAGCCTGATGAATAATACTGAATCTAAAACGACTGAGCCCAATGGTATTGTTTCCGAAAGAATGGATATTGGAGTCATCGGCACTGGTGAATTTGCAAGCTACCTCATCGATGGTTTCATGCGTGATAAAGCTGACACAAGCATTATTGTTTCACCACGGGGGCGCGAACATTCTGCGCAACTGGCGAAACGCTACGGTGTTCGTATTGCACGAGACAATGCCGAGGTGGTCGCCTGCGCTGATATGGTACTGATCGCAACCCGTCCGGCGCAGTTAATCGAGGCTATTGCAAATGTGCCATGGCGAGCCGGGCAGCTTGCAATTTCTGTCGCAGCCGGCATCTCGCACAAGGAATTATCCGCTCAGGTTGCACCGGCGGATGCAGTTTTGTGCATGCCAACCAACAGCGCGATGATTGGCGCCAGTATCCTGCCGATGTACCCGGCCCATCATAAAGCCGGTCAATTACTCAAGGCATTGGGTGAACCGGTGGTTATGCCGAATGAATCTGCATTTGAGGCCAGCGCAGTACTTGGCGCCCATTACGGCTTCGTCCTGGCGCTGCTTTCAACTACCTGTGACTGGCTTACCCAACACGGCATCGCCACTAAAGAGGCACGATTATTGAGCTCCCGCCTGTTTGAGTCGGTTGGAAAAATCAGTGCTCATCGAAGTGAGAAAGGCCTGCAAGAACTGGTCGGCGAACTTCGTCTTCCTGGAGGCATAACCGAATTCGGCCTGGTTGCCCTCGCTGAAAAACAAACATACGACAGTTTTAGCGAGGTTTTAACCGGTGTTCTTAACCGCCTGAACCAACGGTACTGAGATTCTGACGCCTCTGCCGCCGGCACAACGTTGCTATTATCAAAAGAATACATAGAACGCTTCTGACGGCAGAGGCTATTTGGTTAGAGGGACGTATAAGCTAGTTGGTTAATTTTACGCCGCTACCATTCGCTTTTATGTATCCCCATGTCGTTAAACCGACACCGTTTTTATACGTCACATCGATAACAGCATCTGCACCGATTGTTCGCGCCTTATCCATCAACGCCGCATTGGCTTGTTCCCTGGTAGGGTTTTTGTGGAAAGCCGTTAACTTTTTTACAGTTACTTCAATGGGTCCGACTTCGGTATAAGTCCTGCCCGGCAGGGAATCTTCCGAGATTATCACCGTTGACTCAGGAGAAAATTCAGTTGTGGAATTTGAGGTCGCATCGACTGTTGGCTCCGAATCCACGTTCGAACTGACCCGATAAGAAGCACAGCCGGTTGTCGTTACCAGGCTTGCAATAATCAGCAGTAAACCAACATTTTTAATCTTCATAAAATTCACATCCTTGAATGTATTAGCAGGTTATCAGTCAAAAACAATCAACCGCACTGCGCATTTCCGCGCGTCGCGGCGCGCGAACAATAACAAAACAGTCACGTAAAAGACATACCGGTTCCTGACCGAAATTATTTGATAGTCATTTACACCAATTCGTCCATGACTCTCCATTAGCAGCCAGTCAATGTGAGTGCTGACTTGCCTTTATGGTTAACTCTTGAAAAAATCAATTTGACTCAATTTGTTAAGGAATATTATTCATTTACGACAGGATGGATAAAAGGAGATACGCAAGAGATGAATGATTACAGTGAGCAGCCTGTCCTGATCGAGACAACCAGTCTCAAATCATATTTTCACGATTCCATTTCCACCATCCTCGATAAAAATGAGAGTGATGTCGGCGACGATACCCGCGCCTACCTCATCAACCTGCTTCAACATTTCAGCCGTTCTGATCGATTTTTCGAATGGTTTGAACAACGCACCACATTGCGACCGCTGGCCTTGTTGTACGGCGAAGCGGTACAGGCTCGAAATGTTAGCGAAAGACGTGCCATGTTACGACGTCTCGGTGACGTGGCATTATTTGTTGCCGGGATTTTTCGACCAAGCCTGGAGCGCAAGGTTGTTGGCGTCGATTACTACATCAATATGGGTGGCGGCGCTTATGATTCCCTGTCTGACAGTCTCGCCCACACCGGCAAAAGCTCGCTCAATTGGCAAACATTTAAGGAACTCGCCGGTAACTTTGAAACGATTGTTGACGTTCTTGACGAATTCGCAGAATCATCAGGCCTGCGCGGTTATCCAACATCGACGGTGGGAACCATTCTTCGGGACAACAACATTGAGTTAAAAGAGAACCTCAAGGAGGCAGATAATTTTTCTGATGGCTGTCTGGCAAAACCAGCTACGCGTCATTGACATGCCACTATCGACGATCCAGCATCAAATTCAATCACTTTATGATCTTCGCCTGAGTCATCAGGTTGAGGATTTTCTGATTACAGATCGACACTTTCTGTCGAATATAGCCAGCGATGACAACCAGAGACAGACCCCTGAGAAACTGGTCTTCTGTGAGCAGGATGACGAGTTACTGGTGTCTTTATATCTGGCCGAAGAAGCATTGGATCAGCTTAGCTCAAATGACCCGTACGATCACCTGCACGGCGGCAATATTGATATTTTTTGCACGGTACTGGAGGGAGTCAGCCATTTTGTCTACCTGATTTACAATGCGACTCACGACAGGCCCGTCAGCCGACTTGAACTCGAAGTACAGGCGGAAGTAGACAAGTATTTTTTGGTCAGCCGTTTGTGTGACAGCCAGGGAATGCGCATCGACCGTCGGCGGTTATCGGCCTGGCTGTTTGACTACTGTCGATTCGACCCGGCATTAAAACCGGATGAGCGAGCCCGCTACGAGTTCGCTAATCGAATCGCCAGAGCTTTTTGCAAGCGCGTTCGAAACACGCCGGATCTCGACCATCGTCCCGATTCAGTCGTTAGCGAACTACGTCGGTTTTACCGAATGCGGCATCATGAGAAGTTCGACAGCGCACTGGGCGATCGGCCCATGCGTGCGCCATAGTCTTCGGTGATAATCCCCGACATCAACCAAACGTCATGATATGTCGGCAGCGTGGGTAATTCATGCATCCCCAGAATTCACCTTGACCGGGCTTTGAGCCGGCTTTCCTGCGCAAAACCATTTTTATACCGCAAGTCGGACAGGTCGGCGTGGTGTAGTCCGCGTCAGTGGCAACGTCTATCATCGCAGTACGCATCTGCAGATCGAAAGTATTTACCCGCGAACACAATAATTCACCGTCCACCACGGCAATTCGGTGACGCTCTGCAAATCGAGCGGCACGGGTAGTAAATCCGCAGACGGAAAAAACCATACCCTCGATGACGCGTCGCTTCTCCATCGTTTTGACGAATGCCGAGATGTAGCTTCCATCCACTGGTTCACCGGTAGCGACACAGCCCGACACACTGAACAATCTGGATGACCCACTGGATAATATATTGATGCCAACCGCATCGACGCGGGGAAACCGTTCCTCCATCACCTCGTGGCCGAGACATCGCAGGTATTCTGCACAGACAATCTCAAATCGGCGCCACTCCATGGCACGAAGCAACCCGTAGTTGAAACTAACCACTTCCGAGCGCGGAATCACAGCGTGACATCCATTAAGGAACAATGCCTTGCAATTCTGAGAGGAAAACTTTCGACTGCAGCTATATTAATCACAGCACCCCTTACGTGACTGTCAATTTTTTGATTGCTACTTATTAGTCACCGCGGCTAGGATAACGCATGAACGCGTGACCTGCCATCACGGTCGTCACCCTCGGCGAACTCCTGGCACAACTGTGATAGTGGCTGCTAAAGCTGCCACTATCACATCCAAGCGGACTTTTATATGTCATCAACCAGTGTATTCGAATTATTCAAAATTGGTATCGGTCCATCAAGTTCCCATACGGTGGGTCCCATGGTCGCTGCGAAGCGATTCGCGACCCAGCTTCAATCAGCCGAATTGCTCGAATCTCTTGGCTATGTACGCTGTGAACTGTTTGGTTCGCTTGGCGCCACCGGTCGTGGCCACGGCAGCGATAAGGCGGTTATCCTGGGTCTTATGGGCGAGGATCCGAAAACCACAGACACACGACTGGCCGATGAACGCGTCGAGACCATTCTGCGGCAGGAGTCACTAAGTATTCTCGGCTTGAAGTCAGTACCGTTTCGTGATCGTGAACACTTGCAAATGCACAAGCGACGCTCGCTGCCCTATCACCCTAACGGTATGCGTTTTACGGCCATGGCGGATGACGATACGGTGTTGCTTGAGCGTTACTACTATTCGGTGGGCGGCGGATTCGTCGTCAATGAAAAAGCCGTTGCAGGAGATGACCCACTCAAGGAGGACACGATCGAATTACCACATCCGTTCAACAGCGCCGTACAGCTTCTGGACATATGCGCAACACAAGGAATGGCCATCAGCGACGTGGTGATGGAAAACGAAAAGCGACGTTCATCGGACAAGGACATCAGGGGCGATCTGCTCGAGATATTTGAGGTTATGCGCCAATGCGTCGATAACGGTTCCACCACCGGTGGCTTGTTGCCGGGTGGACTGAAGGTCAAGCGACGCGCCCAGGAAGCACGACGGCGACTGGAGGAAGCTTCCGGTCAAAAGTCGTCACCGCTTTCCATTATGGATTGGGTGAACATGTATGCGCTGGCCATCAACGAGGAGAATGCCGCAGGCGGCCGCGTGGTCACTGCACCCACTAACGGCGCGGCCGGAATCGTCCCGGCGGTATTGCTGTACTACTTCAACCATTGTGACAACGCCAATGAGGATGGTGTCGTTCGCTTCCTGCTTACAGCCGGCGCCATTGGCATGCTGTTCAAAATGAATGCCTCGATCTCAGGTGCCGAGGTAGGCTGTCAGGGTGAGGTGGGTTCCGCCTGCTCGATGGCAGCGGCAGGGTTGACCGAGGTCCTCGGGGGCACCCCGAACCAGGTTGAAAATGCTGCCGAGATTGGCATCGAGCATAACCTGGGGCTCACCTGCGACCCGATTGGCGGACTGGTGCAAATACCGTGTATTGAACGCAACGCAATGGCATCCATAAAAGCCATCAATGCGGCACATCTGGCGCTTGGCGGGGATGGCACCCATTATGTCTCGCTGGATAAGGCGATTAAAACCATGCGCGATACCGGTCGGGACATGAAAGTAAAGTACAAGGAAACATCACGCGGTGGACTTGCAGTCAATGTGGTCGATGTTCCCGTCAATATTGTTGAATGTTGATAAGCTTGATGCGGATTGTCAGTGAGGACGATTCCGCGTCAAGCTTAGTGCAACTATCATAAGTGTCATCTTGAACCAGTATTGAAGTCAGAACGCTATTAAAGTAGTCCATCGAAATTCATGAGATTCTGGCATGTTCTGCTGCTTGACAAAGTTCGCTCCAGTTACTGGTTTGCGACCAGTGCAGTTGTGCTCGGCGCAGTCATTCTTGTCATCCTGATTCAGTATATCGACGGGTTGATGGATGTCAGTCAATTTTGGCTGTTGGGCTGGATGGACAACATCGGCCCAGATGGCGCACGTGCCGTACTTTCAACCATCGCCGGATCAACCATTACCGTGACCGGCGTTATTTTCTCCATCACAATCGTCGCATTGACCATGGCCTCCAGCCAGTTTGGGCCGCGATTGCTCAGCAGCTTCATGAAGTCGGGATACACACAGTGGGCGCTTGGTACCTTTATCGGCTGCTTTATCTACTGCCTGCTGGTACTTGTTCGAATCCCTGAAGCCAGTAGCGGTATACCTGTACCCTACCTGTCGGTGTTGATTGGTGTTGCCCTTGGTATTTTCAGCTTCATGGTATTGATTTACTACATTCACCACACCGCTACGATGATGCGCGCACCGGTGATCATCGAAACCGTCGGCAATGAAGCGATAGCCACGTTCCAGAGAGTCTTTCCTTGCAGTGATGACACAGGAAACCTGGATAGCGAACAATCTGCGGAATTTTCAGGCGATACAACCAACTACAAAACATCTGTTGTGATACGGGCGGTGAACGGTGGTTACATCCAGACACTGGAAATCAAGACGCTTATCGAGATAGCGCAAGAATTCGATGGTTTGATAGAGATGGATGTCCGGCCGGGTCAGCATCTTATCCCAAACCAGCAAATAGCATACGTATTTTGCGACCGAATAATCGACACTGACGAACTATCTCAAGATGTACTCGGTACCCTGGTGTTGGGCGCGGAACGAACGTCTGCTCAGGACGCCGAGTTCGCACTCGACCAACTGGTGGAAATCGCTGTCCGTAGCCTTTCTCCCGGTATTAACGATCCATTCACGGCGATCCAATGTATTGATCGAATTGAAATCATTCTTGCCACTTTAAGCGAACGCACGCTTAACCACCCAATTCAGTGTGATGATCTCGGTACACCGAGGGTTCTGCTTAAAATTCTTACCTATGAAGGCATAGTCAACACCGCCTTTAACGCCATACGCCAGAACAGTCTCAACCAGCCTCCGGTGCTTATCCGGCTAATTGATGTAATCGGCTCTCTTGTCGAACTTACTACCGATTACGACATGCGTGAGGCGCTGTTAAATCAGGCATGGTTGATCTACGACTGCGCTGTTAACCGATTCGTCAGTGATTCTGATAGACAGGAATTCGAGCAACGCTGCGTCTACTTCGGGATCATATCCCCCGATGAGGCATTGACCCCCCCGGAAAAGTTGACAGCCGACATAATTTGATGATGGCTGAAACCGACAATTTGATCATGATAGGTGGGGAATATCATCTTGCTAAAGGTTACAGTTATGACTACTTGTCTGCATACTCGACTTGATTCTCTAAATTTTCTCGATGAGGACGATTTCGCACTCCTGGATCGACTACTTGAACGACGCGACAAGGCAACACCCGGTGAGCTGGTGGTTGTCGAGATGCAGAAGGTGACTCAAACGCGGCTCATCATTGATGGCTGGGCTTATCGATACCGAAGTCTGGCCAATGGCACGCGACAAATATTAAATTTCCTGATTCCTGGCGACATCATCAGCTTCTACGCGATGATGCTGCCTCTGTCGGACTGCGGTGTTGAGGCCATGACACCCATGGAATTTGCACATTTCCCTGTCACAGATCTTGTCGAAACCTTGTCAGGTTCAGCACATCTTGTGTTGGCTCTGAGTTGGATTGCCGGTCAATCAGAACGCATGCTTGACGAACAAATCACCCGAATCGGGCGTCGAAACTCCAAGTCACGACTGGCCCATATTCTGGTCGAGCTACATGTCAGATTACGCAACTCAGGATTTGATAAGGATCAGGCATGCTTGTTACCGCTTACTCAGGCTGTCCTGTCTGATGCGCTCGGCATGAGTGCGGTTCATGCCAATCGTTCATTTCGTGCCTTGGTCAAGGATGGCCTCATCGCACGTGAAAAATCAGATATCCGCTTGATGGATGTGACTCAACTTTCACGCGTCGCGGATTTCGATCATGCCTACCTTGAACAAACGGAAGTTCCTGCGACCACACTGAACGCAATTGAACCTAAATTGGTTCCGACCTGACAGTTCTGGTCACCGCAAGTCCAATAATTTGTCAGAGTTACCAAGAATTAATTTCAATCTAATACCTTTAAGTCAGCATTTTTTGACGTAAAGAATTCCACTCAGTTATCTTTTTAACAATTGTTATAGCGTATTCTGTTTACGACGCGTAGCCTTATCTGCAAATCAATATCAGTGAGGTTCTAAATCATGAGTTCAAAAGATGCCTATCAACAAAAACTCCAGGCACAGCTCGAAGAGTGGGACGCCAAGGTTGATCAACTTAAAGCAAAGGCCAAACAGGCAAGCGCTGATGCCCGTATTGAATACGAAGATCAACTTGGGGACTTGAGTGCCAGGCAACAAGCCGCTCGAGAAAAGCTGAATGAGCTGAAAGCCGCAAGCGATGATGCTTGGGAAGATATGCGTAGTGGAGTGGAAGCCGCCTGGAAACGCCTGGGCGATTCTGTTCAATCCGCCTATTCAAGATTTATGTAAGTTACCAGGTAATTTAAATATAACAACTTGAGCAACCACTCACGTGAAAGGAAAACTTAATGAAGACGATAAATTTATATCTGAACCCCAGCTTTCGGTCAGCCGTTGCAACACTGTTGTTAGTTCCTGCTTTGACAATTGGTGGAATTGGCTTGTTACAGGCTGACGAGGGTACCCCAGCCGACAACCGTGATGCGGTAATGGAACAACTAAATACTATGGGCGAGGCGATGTCCGGATACAATGCCGACCAAAAGGACGAGGCGGTTGCCAACGCTGATGAGTCACTCAGTTCGTTTGATCGCGAATTCAGCGATCTGCAGGTGTGGACAGAAAAAAATTGGGAAAACCTGAAGGACTCGTCAAAAGAATCCCAACAGGCTGCCATGGAAAATCTACGTAAGGCTCGTACAAAAGTTGGTGAATGGACAGAATCTTTACGCAATAGCTCCACGGAGACCTGGGAAGATGTAAAAGTCGGTTTCACTAAAGCCTCTGACGAACTAAAAGAGGCATACAACAAGACTATCGATGTAATCGATGATGAAGATCACGATTCGTAACAACATTGAATCAACAGGTCCTATTCAAGGGAGACAACCGTGAAATACTCAACAATCCTATTCAGAACATTTCTGGCAGCATTATTCGCACTCGGCCTGGCTGCATGCGAGCAGGAGGGCCCGGCAGAAAATGCTGGCGAGAAAATCGATGAAGCGACTGAAAACGTGAAGGATGCAGTCGAAGATGCAGTCAACAAGGTCGGTGACACCGTGGAAGATGTCGGCGATAAAATCGAAGAACAGACCGACAAGGTAAACTGAATTTAATTCTGTAACTTCAGGACACCCAATCCCGCCGGCTTCAACCCGGCGGGGTTTTTATAGTCTTATGCTCGTGGCACACAAGTGATGTGATTATCGAAATAGCCGTCGACAAGTGCGAACTGGTGTGATGATTTAACACGGCTTGGGAAATCAATACTTAAAAGCTTTCCCGTATCCGCCGATATCCACGCGGTTTTTCCTGACACATCGGAGCAAACCCCTGCACTATCTCGGGCAACTTCTATGGATCCCTGAAATTGTCCGGTTTGCGACCATAACGTCACCACGCCTGCATGGGGTGCCGTGACGACAAACAAACCGGGATCCGACAACCAGGCAACCGAGGCAAGATATCGACGCATGAGTTTTTGAGCGGCGTCTGGAGCTATACCCAATTCTTGTGAGTCACCGTCACTAAATGCGACCAGTGGCTCAAGCATGTCGTCTTCGCCAGCGGAGTTCGCCGAGACGATCTGACCGGCAACGCAAACCCGATCAACATCGCTTACTGCAAGATGCCGTAAGCTTAACCGGCGACGGGACTCAGGCAACTCGAGACGGTTATTCACCACGCCGCTTGAAGGATCAAGCCAGGCAACATTGGGTCGCATCGAATCGATGTTAAGAGGCGTCCTGCCGAAGTCGGGATGGGTGCGAACACCTCCATTGGCGACAACCAACTCGTCACGATGGTGCAACATAACAACTTCGTGAGGTCCAATACCACCACTATCCAGTTCTCCAAGTCGACGATAATCCGAATCTGCATCGTAGATTCCAATCACGCCGCGACCACGTTCGAAATCGTTCTCGCTGGTATATAGTCGTTTTACTTGTCTGTCGAACACACCATGGCCATAAAAATGCCTTCCGGTAATACTCGAAAGACGCTTGATGGTTTTCCCGGTTCGCACATCGACGACCATTGCATACTGTCCCGGACGTCGAGCAAACACAACAAACTGATCGGTACCCTGCCTTATTGCAAACCCGTGTCCCCTACCCGGGAGCGCGTTTTCCCAGAAAACATGTCCACCGGCATTCATACACGCCAGCGTGTAGCTCCCGTTCGTCAGGATCCGACATGAAAGGAATATATCGTTGTCCTGTTGGCCTTGTTTTTCAAACGCGAATGTCTGCCACGGCACAATAAGGCCGGCCACAACCGACAGCATCGCATCACGTCTGCTAATCACCATCGAGACTCGTCAAACCAGGGTTTAAGTCAAGCGCTGCAGGGATCTGTTGAATAAAGAGTTGCACTAACTCATCGACAACTTCAATCACTGCGTTGATCCGCTCACGCTCAACCGGATCAATTAGCGCTGCGGTCGAGAATTCACCAATAGGAGCGAGCAATTCATCAGCCTGATTAAACTTCTCGTCAACACGTAACGCAAGTTCTTCCGACAGGAACGGTCGAAAGGAAACATCGTAGGCACTGTGGATCGCTTTAAGATTAATTCGTATATTATGTATTGTCCGTTGACTCCTCCATGACTCGGCACGTCGGAGTCGCGTGGATTCTGCTGTATCACTCAATGGTCGTTCGATTTTATATTCGACTATAGTCTGCAACTGAACGCGTAAATCGTGCAATATACGCGCGGACAATCCATCAGCACTGTCGAAAAATGCATTTCCCAACGATGCGGTTTCAATATAACCACGAAATGCGTCATCCGATTCGGTCCATTCAGTTCGAACCGCTTTAGCAATTGATGCAACATTCTGCGCAATCGCGTTTATAACCTGGCACCTGAATCCGCTGTCATCATTCTCTGTTGCTACCGGCGTCGTTGTCGCCAGTCCGCCAGACTCGTCAAAAATCAGAATCTCAAGCGCGGACAAACCCTGCACAGCGACACTTCCCGTTTGAAATTCGGCACCAGATAAAGCCCCTGTATTTTTCTCTGAAAGGAGAAGATCCAGGTGCCTTGAAACATTACCTCGGCGGTCGGGCCAGAGTTGTATCCGGAATCGTCGGAGTTCAAACGATATCGGTCCGATACTGATCATTTGCACCCACTGCCAGGCATCCATGGCCTCATAGTAGCTGTCTACCAAACCCTCTCGGGTGTTGTCATTCATGTTTTCACAAAACGCTTCAGCAGATCTGGCCAGATGCGTCGCGGCATCATCAAAGGCTTCGTATGCTGGTACAGCAAATTGGTCGACAAATGTGATGTTGATTGCCTGGTATTTTCCAGAATCAGGTTGTGCAGCACCGACGCCAGGTGAAAGACAACACAATATCGTTACAAACAGTTGGCGGATTATTTTCATTCACGTATTACAATGATTCAAGAAAGCTTATTAGTTGATGTCGTTCACGTTTGCCCATCGACCTGACACGGTCTGATGAGTATCGCGCTTCGCCATCGTGCCAAAGCACGGCCTCGATCAAGGTCCTGGCGCGACCATCGTGAAGATAATTAGCAATACCATCTTGACCGGATTCGCCAACACCCCATAAGGGAGCGGTACGCCATTCGCGCCCATTAGCGGTACCGTCGGGTCTTCCATCTGCCAGACCCTCGCCCATATCGTGCAGTAACAAATCTGTATAGGGTCGAATCACGCGGGTTTTTTCAAACCCGTTATCCGATGGCAAGTGAATATGGTATTGCTCACGATGGCAACGATTGCAGCGAGCTGCATTAAACAACTCTCTTCCCGCTGCAACATCCGCCGTATCATCGTCAGCAGTTACAGGCGCATCGATCGATGCAACAAATTGTGCGACCAATTCGACCATGTCCGCATTCACTTCGAGGTCATCATTGCTGGCATACCCAGCGGCATGGTCACGACATACTGTCTGCGTACTCATGCAGTCACCTGAAGGATCAGGATGTTTCGGTACACCCAGACCGAGATCTTTTGCAAATGCACTTTGTACCTGATCGTCGATGGTCGAAAACGTGGCCTTCAATCCGAACCGACCGAGTGCACTCGATGTGCCGATCGATGAGTTCGTGCGATTGGCCCTGCCGGATATGCCATCACCATCCCTGTCAAACGGATCTTCAAATTTTTTGATATCCTCGGAAGAGATCGCCTCAATCAACCCAAGACCTTTAATCGCTGGCGCTACCCGCATTGATGTCTGGATATCTGGTCGCATCGGGCCATAGCCATGTTCGCTCAGGTCAATGCGTGGACGGCGTAGATCGACTTCTTCTCCGTCATCAAAATCGACCATAACGTCTTCCCAGGTAACCTTCGGGCGAGCTTCGGCGAGTAGCCCCGTCACAGCGAATGTCTGTAGCTGCCATCCATAGGTTGGATCAGGTTTTAAACCGTAGTCGTCGGGGTCGGTGTCGGTGTCGTTATCATTCCGATTATTACCAGCCGGTACACTGATCTGCACAACGAATGAAGGCGATATATCCGTCGAATCAACCGGTGGCCTGCCGCGACCCGCTTTTACATGGCATGCCTGACATGATCGCGCGTTGTACAGTGGCCCGAGTCCGTCTGATGCGTGCGTCGAAGAAGGCGCGCTGACCCAGGTTTTCTCGAACAACGCCTGACCTACTGCAATATCAAGCTGCCGGTCAGAATCAATAACGGACAGGTTTGCAACTGATGCAATATCGCCAGAAGACGGCAACGAGTCAGCCGATGCATTACTTATAGCCATTTTGTCGTGATCAATATACTGAAGGGATGCCATGAGTATTCCCGTGACCAGGAACCCTATCCACCGGCTACTCAACGATGCTATCAACAAATCAGGAACCTATCTCAAACTGAGCGAAGGTCGCCAGGACAAGGCAAAAGGGAGATAAAACTCACGGCTTGCATGGGTAGATGAACATTTGGGCGAGCATTTAACACCGTATTATAAGAGTTACAGTCATTTTGAGATTGGTATTAGTTTGATACCGCACCCGGATTGTCCAAAGAGTCTGAACCCTCGAACTTGATCTCGCCAAGCTTCAACGTATTCACTACCCGTTCGAAGCCGCGTGTTTGATCGACAAGTGCATTCACCGCGGCTAGAACAGTCGCGTTTCCAAGTCGATTACCTGACGCAATCATCTGGTCATATGCAACGCCATCCTCCACCGCACTATCTACAATTCTCTGCATGCCCTCAACCGTGGCATCAATCAGACCACGCAGGCTGGCATCGAGATCCGGGTCACGTTCTGCAACCAGTGCCGACAGGCTTGGCCCCTTCATTTCACTTCCGTCGGGACGAACATATGTGCCCGTATAGACATTACGAACACCGAGCGAATCATAGTAATGAGACCAGTGGGTATTGTCGCTGAAGCAATCATGTTCCTCTTCCGGATCGTGCAGCATCAAGCCAAGCTTCATGCGTTCACCGGCGAGCTCACCATAGGACAAACTGCCAAGACCGGTAAGGATGGTGGCAATTCGTTCACCGGGAGTCGCATCGATCAATCTCTGCCTTGCAGCACCGCCTTCGTCCCATTGCTGCACCATCCATTCAAGGTCATTAATCAGCAATGTGGTTGCCGCTTTAAGGTAACTTGCGCGGCGATCACAATTTCCATGGGTGCAATTTTCAAGATTGTAGTCTGTGGCAGGTCGTTCACCCGCGCCCGGACCCGTGCCGTGTAAATCCTGCCCCCAAAGTAAATACTCTATCGCGTGATAACCCCTTGCGACATTAGTTTCAACACCATCGATTTCGTCAAGTGTATCCGACAGAAGTTCCACCGTTATGTTACTTGCATCGATTGGTTGACCCGCCACATTCAGGTGCGGGTTGGCAATAATGTTAGCAACATAATATGGATTCTCGTCCGACGTATCTCCGTATGACGGCGCAACGTAATCGATAAGTCCTTCATCAAGCGGCCACGCATTCACCTTGCCTTCCCATTCATCGACAATGGGATTACCAAAGCGAAATGCCTCAGTCTGCTGGTAGGAAACCCGTGCGACACGCCATGCTTCCCGGGCATCATTGAGCGTGCTGTCATTTGGCTGATTAATCAACGCATCAATCCTGTTGTCGAGTTGTTGCGCCGATGCAAGCGAATCACTGTAACCGGCATATGCCATGTCGATGTAGTGTTGAATAACCAACCCTTCATCGACCGCGCTGGCTGTGGTACAGAATCCAATTGCAGCGACACAGGAGACACATAAGATCGGCCTTGTTAATAACCTCTTTTTCACGGATTTTATTCCTTACTATAAATACGAATAGTTCTTATTCTAGTTCGTATTCGTAAACTGTCAAGACTTCTGTAAAGATATTTATAACGTATAGCGTCTCGCTTTGGGATTTGATTTTTGAAACTCGAAACACCCCTTTTACAGCGGACTCAAATATTACGATGAAAGAGATTTTTACTCGTCAGCCGGTGGAATCTATTTACGTTTCATTTCTGAACACCCATTTTCATCACCGCTTGACTGTACGAAATCTACCAACGTATTGGGTTCACTGCGTTGTATAATTCCGCGATCACAACCTCTTTAACCTGTTGAATATTATGACTCTCGATCGAGTAGGTTTCGTCGGCTGGCGTGGCATGGTCGGCTCTGTGCTCATGCAGCGTATGTTGGCTGAAGATGATTTTGCCAAAATTCAGGAGCCGCGATTTTTCACGACATCTCAGACAGGGCGCCCTGGTCCTGATATCGGCCGTGAGCTTCCCCCGCTGGCCGATGCAAATGACATCGATGCGTTGGCAAAGATGGATGTCATCGTCACCTGTCAAGGCGGCGACTACACCGCGCCTGTACATGCGGCATTAAGGAAAAACGGCTGGAAAGGCTACTGGATCGATGCGGCATCGACCCTGCGTATGGCCGATGACGCGGTGATTATCCTCGACCCTGTTAATCAGCCGGTAATCGAGGCCGGACTTGGCGCCGGAAAACGTGATTTTATTGGCGGTAACTGTACGGTGAGCCTGATGCTGATGGCACTGGCGGGTCTGTTCGAGGCTGGCAAGATCGATTGGATCACCGCCATGACCTACCAGGCGATTTCCGGCGGCGGTGCACGACAAATGCGCGAACTGCTCAAGCAGATGGGTGTTCTCTATCAGTCTGTTTCAGATTTGATGGTTGATGAGCAAAGCTCCATTCTCGATATCGATGAACTCGCCACAATCGCCATGCGGGCCGATAGCCTGCCGCTGACCGAGATCGGCAAACCGCTTGCCGGCAGCCTCATGCCCTGGATCGACAAGGACCTCGGTGGAGGCGTGTCTCGTGAGGAATGGAAGGGTGGTGCGGAAACCAACAAGATACTTGGCGCCACTGATCGGCCGATTCCAATAGAAAGTGTGTGCGTCAGAGTTGGAACAATGCGATGTCACTCCCAGGCATTCACCATCAAGCTGACGGACGATCTGCCAATTGATGAAATAGAAGATATCCTTGGGTCACACAATGACTGGGTCCATGTCGTGCCAAACGATCGGGAGTCATCACTGACCGAATTGACGCCAGCAAAGGTCACGGGAACCATGTCGATACCGGTTGGCCGACTCAGAAAGCTCGGGCTTGGACCGGGGTATCTATCCGCCTTTACCGTCGGCGATCAACTCTTGTGGGGCGCTGCCGAACCCTTACGTCGTATGCTCAGAATTCTTTCTGAACACTGAAAAAACACCCGCCTGACCTCCTCATCGGGCGGGTTTGTTTCTCTGTTTTCCCACTGATTTCATTTTTGATCTGCCATATAAAATCGTAACATTTAAAACCTGACTCAAAATGAGCCAAGTCCGCAAGGACAAGGCAAATTAGAGAGAAAACTCGCCATTTACAGGTGTAAATGAGCATTTGAGCGACCATTTAACACCGTATTGGTGGCTTGCAGCCATTTTGAGACCGATTCTAGTCAGTCAGGGCTCTTGTTAGTATCGGTTTCGCACAATAAAATACCAATGCGAATCATACTCATTAAGAACAATAAAATTCATCACGGAATGCCTGACACATTGCGATCTATTATAAAAATTTCTTTGATAACGTTGTTTATCTGCGGCAAACCGACCATCCTGAATTTTTCGATGGCCGCCTTTGCCGCTTCAGCTACCGATATCCAGAATAATAGCGACAGCACCACGGTAAATGCGCCGGAAACGATCGAGATGCAGCTTGAACAACTTGGTCAACAGCTTTTTTTCGATACCAGGTTTTCACTCAACAAAACTCAATCATGCGCCACTTGTCACGATCCATCCATGGGGTTTTCGGACCACCGGGGGTCTCCAGAACCCAGCGATACCTCGTTGGGTGATGATGGCCAATCGTTCGGCACTCGCAATACCCCGACTGCAAGTTACGCCCGCTTCAGCCCTCCCTTTCATCTAACAAAAGACGGTAAATACGTCGGTGGGCAGTTTCTCGACGGTCGCTCGGCGACACTCGCGGATCAGGCCATTAAGCCACCCTTTAACCCGCTGGAAATGAATCTGCCGGACAACCGTGAAATGTTTAACCGGATTCGTGAAAACCCGTCTTACATCGACGCATTCGAAACACTGTTCAATAAAGATGTGCTTGAAGATCCCGATGCCGCTGTTAAAGCCTTCGGTCAAGCCATCGCGTCGTTTGAGGAGACCGACTATTTTTCCCCCTTCGATTCAAAGTACGACCGTTATCTGAAAGGCGAATACCAATTAAGCGAGCAAGAAGATCTCGGCATGACATTATTCTTCTCGGATCAATTCACAAACTGCGCGACGTGTCATCAGCTACAACCCATTCCAGGGAGTACAAACGAGACATTCAGTAACTACGAATTTCATAATATTGGCACTCCCGCCAATTCCAGGCTCGCTGTAAAATTCGAAGGACAATCCATGGAAGCCGATGTTGGCTTGTTGTCGCGACCGGATATTATTGATGAAAACCAGGCGGGAAAATTCAAGGTTCCGACGTTAAGGAACGTCGCGGTCACCGGTCCTTATATGCACAATGGTGTGTTCAAGGATTTACGCACCGTCATATTGTTCTACAACAAATATAATTCAAGGAACAAACAGCGTCAGATTAACCCTGAAACAGGACAACATTGGGCGAACCCGGAATTAAACAGCAATCTGTCACGCAAGGAACTCGAATCTGGCCCGGCCCTTGACGACAAGCGTATCGATGCCCTGGTAGCCTTCCTGAAAACACTCACCGACAAACGATTTGAACACTTAGTGCAATAATGGGCCATGTCTGTTTAATTCGGGACTTATGAGCGGCCAATGCAACTACTCTCAACTGATTCATCGACCGCAAAATATTGCATAAATACCTGATTTAACTGCCCGACCATACCATCCAGGGATACTCTCAACCCGACCTTTGAAGTTAATTCTTAATGTAGTTTTAAGGTGCTTGGTGTATCGTTACACGATTAAAAGGCTGTTTTTTGGTTATATTTTCGGATCGGCCGGCCCGGGTAACAGAAGTAACTAGTCTTAGGTGATCGATGAAACCAACCCACACTGCTGCTTGGCTACTTGTTACAGGCCTGATTGCCTCAAGCATTGTGGTGGCAGATTCATTTGATGGAACAAGTTTTGCCATAACTGCGAACGGCGCACCCGTTATCGAACGTTATACTGATAACGCTGGCCGCGTTCGTTACCAACTCGATGCCGACGCAGCTCTCGGCATGAGTCTCGGTCTGTTGCCGGTTTCAACGGACAGGATCAATAATCACCATCTCAACTCTCGCTGGCTACCGGTATTTGATCTCTATTCGAACGATAACGCCAGCCAGATCAGCCCCTATCGCTTGCCGGAACAATCCGAGCGGCGGGTCGCTGGCGCTCGATGGTTCTGGACCGTCGGCACCGATACCAATCTTGCCTTAACCGACGAATTCGATATTCAGCGTGACCTGACCCGACACTTCTCGTTACAGTCCAAGGCCGGTTTCCTGATACCGCTGGGGCAACGCTGGTTGCTCGGTGGCGCGCTCACACTCGATCGCACTCTTGATCGTAGCAACGTGCCCGGATTCGGCGATCCTTCCGGCACCTCAGTCGGCGCCTTTCTCGGCGTCGAGTTCACCTACTAAGTTTACGACGGAATTCGCCCGTGCGAGTACTGCTGGTTGAAGACGACAACCTGCTGGGTGATGGCCTTTGCACAGGACTTAGCCAGCATGGCTTTACTGTCGATTGGTTGCGTCATGGGCAGGCTGCATTGCACGCACTCAAGTTTGAATCATTCGATGCGGTCATATTTGACCTCGGCCTGCCCGACGGCGATGGAACGCAGGTGATTAAATCCTACCGCGACCTTGGCGGCAGGGTACCGATTCTCGTTTTGACCGCCCGTGGAGATATCAGTAATAAACTGGCGTTACTCGATGGGGGCGCCGATGACTATCTGGTCAAGCCCGCCGACACCCGTGAACTGGCGGCGCGACTTCGGGTATTGCTCAGACGCGAAGAGGGTCGGCGGGTACCGGTACTGCGTTTTGAAGATATCGAAGTCGATCCAACCAGTTATCGCGTCAGTGTCAAAGACCAGCCGGTTGAGCTGACACACAGCGAATTCAAACTGCTTCATGCACTCATTCGCAACCCGGGCATGGTGCTGTCACGCGAGCGGCTCGAGGAGGTGTTATACGGCTGGAATGCTGACGTGGACAGCAACGCCATACAGGTTCATCTGCATAATGTACGGCGCAAGATTGGTCCCGATGTGATACGCACCATTCGTGGTGTTGGCTACGCCATCGGTCGTTAATCTGACCATGAAAAACTCCATACGCCGACGACTGCTGGTAGGCTTGACAGTAACAACCGTGAGTCTTTGGCTGGTCGTTATCGGCGCCACCTACTTCGGCGCCAACCGCGAAGTCGGCGCCCTGTTCGATACACAACTGGAGCAATCAGCGCGAGTCGCTTTGCGCACCATGTTCGGACTGCCTGCAGAACGTGGGGACGAATCAGAGGAGGCCGGCGGCCAATATCGTAAAAACCTCGCCATCCAGGTGTGGGACGGCGATGGTGAGATCATCATCCACTCGCGTAACGCACCGGATACAACCATATCAGAGATTAAATATGGCTTTGCCGATTCCATGATAGACGGCGAGCCGTGGCGTACTTATGCGTTCCGTGACAAGCTCAACGATCTCACAATTCGTGTCGGTGAACCCTATCTACCCCGTGACTATCTGACTCGCCACGTGGTGATTCAAACACTTTATCCGATCATTCTCGGCCTGCCGATTGTGACATTGTTAATCTGGATTGTAGTCAGCCGGGGGCTGATGCCGATGAGACGGCTCGCAGCCGACATGCATCGTCGCAATCCCGATCATCTAGAATCAATAACTGCACCCTATGCCCCAGCAGAAGCACAACCTTTAATTACCGAACTCAACAGATTACTCGGTCGCCTCAAGCACAAGATCGATAATGAGAGACATTTTGTGGGCAATGCCGCCCATGAACTCAGAACACCGCTGTCCGGTTTGAAGGCACAAGCGGAAGTCGCCCTTGGTGCCAGAAATGATTCCGAACGCACTCGCGCATTGAATAACATACTCATTGGTGTAGATCGCGCTGGACATCTGGTGAACCAGTTACTGACACTGTCGCGGCTGGACGAATCGGCCAGCATCAATACAACACCGGTTAATCTTGCCGAAACTGTGCGCCAGGTAATCCTCGATACACTGGATACGGCTGACCGCCGTCAAATTGAATTGTCATTCGATATGCCGCCCGCTGAACGTCCGGTCATCCATGGCGATCAGGATGCGCTCTATATGCTGATCCGAAATCTTGTAGATAATGCCGTGAAGTTTTCACCAGATGCATCATCCGTTAGCGTATCGCTGACCACATCGGAAGATCGTGTGATTTTATCGGTGCGTGATCAAGGACCCGGAATACCCGCGACCGAACGCGAAAAAGTATTCGATCGGTTTCATCGTCAAACCGATCGGGACATCTACGGCACCGGTCTCGGGCTTTCAATCGTTAAACGCGTGGTAGAACTACACCAGGGCGATGTTGTACTCGATGAGGCCGGTCCTGCCGGGGGCTTGAAAGTCACGGTAACATTCAAGCTGGCATCACCATCGGATTCGCGTGACACGGAAACACTTAAGTCCCGTAAATATATAAAATCTGCTCGACAATCCCGCCATGCTCGCAGCCCACGCGAATCACGTCATCATCCGCCGGGGAGGCAGCAGGCATAGTATCGGCACGCTGAACACGCAATTTGGGTTAATGACTGTTCACCGAGTTCTTAATCTAATCTTAAGTTTGCTGACCTAACCTTTATCTCAAGTTATTTGACTACATTTCGGTTCAAGCCGCCCCTCTTATCCGTAAAGACAACGCTTGAAACGCTGTTATCGGAGTTTTGGCAATGCATCAGCACTACGAATTCTACACATCCGAATACCAGGATCCGCTATACAAGCGAGTTGTCTACTATCTCGCACTGTTTATGGTTGGATTTATTCCAGGACTTTTAACTGGCTATTTGATCTGGTTTTAAGATGAAGGATATCTCGATTGTAGAGCCCGCCCTACGGATTCAACAACAATCGACCGTATCCCTGACCTCCCCCCAAAAGATCAACCGGACACAGAACATCGAAGTTCTTGTCACCCAGGCGAGCCCCTGCGAATCCGCAACAATCCAAACGTGGCTTGTAATCGATATTAACGACGATGCCCATATCGCCTGCTGCAATCCTGAATGTCGAAACGGTGGAATAGACCCAACTCCGACACTACGGGAGCTGATGAACGGAGATCGCAACGAGCTTAGAGTGGAATCATGCCAGGGCCGAACACGGCGTCACAACAACAGTGTCCCGGGCTCGCGTTGTACCACGTTGTTCTGTATTCGACTCGCGCATCACGGGTCCGGTTAGCGAACACGAGTCCTGCCGTACTTCCTACACCGATGGTTGGTATTTAATCATGCCACTATAACACCGCTCACGAATACACTGGGACCTGGCTCAAACCGAGCGAAGGCCGCCAAGACAGGGCGAGTGAGAGAGAATATGCGCAGTTTGCATGGGCAAATGAGCAGCATATGGGCATGCAATTAACACCGTATGGGCGTATGGGTGGGTGGCAGCCATTTTGAGCCAGGTTCTATTCGATGGTGAACAACGGCTGATTAAATTCCACCAGTGTGGCGTCTTCAGCCAGAATAGCGCCGATGACGCCTGCAATGGTTGCCTCAATCGTGGTGTAGAGCTTCATCACTTCGATCATGCATACAGGATCACCGACTTTGACCTCGCTACCAACTTCCACAAATGGCGCTTCACCCGGTGACGGGCATCGATAGAAAGTACCTACCATGGGAGAGACAATTTGCTTCCCGGTGGACTCGACTTCCGGTGTCGGTGTCGACCTTGAAACCGGAGCCCCTGACGAAGTATCGTCAATTGATGTTGGCTTCCTGGCAGGAGTCGGTTCAGTGACACTGGCCGAGGACGTTGGGGCATTATCCACCCGTGTCGTCTCGGTGCCGCGCCGAACGATAAGCTTGACACCGTCTGTCTCCAGGATAACTTCCTCCATGTTGGAGGCATCGATTATTTTCAATATCTCGGCGACTTCCTGGTAGCTTAGACTCATTGCAATCTCCTGAATAAATACCAGTCGGCACAGGGTGGCACGCCTGGAGCGGCATTGATCATCAACATCACGAAAACGACTTTCTCACTGTACATCACTCACTCGCACTAACTGCGCTCATCAATTGGCGATGACATCTGCCATCAACGTTTTACCTGCAAGAGATTCAAGTTCGGTTGACTCGTGCAGGGATCGCGGGCTTTGGCAGTCACAGGGGCAAATACGGATTTCTGTCATCTGAATCAAGCTCGCAGTAAACCTATCGAATCACGTCACTCACGATGAGAGCGCCGGATCCACCGAATTGCACGTCGAAATTGATTATCAGGTGATTGGGGATTTCATCAAAAATGGCTATTTGCCAGTATTTAATACCCTTACCCGGTATTCCCACGCTCTCGATAGGCGATAATTTTCCTAAGTCTTGAAGTATGCAGGGTTGAAAATATGAAATCAATCGTCTTATATTATGATAATCGTTAATCGTAATTTATCACCATTATCATGACTGAATCATGCATCGACACCGTATTGATCGCCAATCGAGGCGAAATTGCCCTGCGCGCGGTGAATACCTGTCGGGCGTTGGGTCTACGTAGCGTCGCCGTTTATTCCACCGCTGACGCCACCTCGCCTCATGTTACTGCTGCCGACACGGCGATATGCATTGGACCGCCGTCAGCCACCTTAAGCTATCTGTCCGTCCCTGCCCTGCTCCATGCCGCCATTCATACCGGTTGCAATGCCATCTACCCAGGCTATGGATTCCTCTCTGAGAATGCCGACTTCGCCCGCAAATGTGAGGATAATGGCATCAAGTTCATCGGCCCATCTGCGGATACCATCGCCACAATGGGGGACAAGGCCAAGGCGAGGGAAACTGCGGCGCAACTCGGCGTGCCGGTGGTACCCGGCTCTGACAACGCATTTACCCGTGACGACGAGGCATTCGCAGTTGCCGATAACATCGGCTATCCCTTGCTTCTCAAAGCAAGAGCCGGTGGTGGCGGGCGTGGTATGCGCGTGGTCGAATCGTCCGGGCAATTCGTCAATGCATTCAGCCAAGCGTCACGCGAAGCCGAATCGGCCTTCTGTGACGGGGCAATGTACATGGAACGATTTCTTCCACGCATCCGCCATATCGAGGTGCAGGTACTTGGCGATGGGCTGGGTCATGCCGTGGCTTTTGACGAACGTGACTGCAGCGTACAACGTCGTCATCAGAAGCTGGTGGAGGAGTCACCATCACCGGTGGTTGACGCCGCATTACGGACACAACTTCTGCAGGCTGCCTTGTCCCTCACCCGCGGCATCAACTACACCGGTGCGGGTACTGTCGAGTTCATCCTCGATGTCGAATCGAAGGCGTTCTATTTCATCGAGATGAATACCCGCATTCAGGTCGAGCATCCGGTTACCGAATTGCGTACGGGTATCGATCTCGTCGCGGCCCAATTCCGAATTGCCGCCGGTGAAGGATTGTCTTCATTCGAGCGTTCAGATATTCAGCAGGGTCATGCCATCGAATTTCGTATAAACGCTGAAAACTGGCACAGTGACTTTCAGCCATCCCCCGGCTTGATTCATGCCTGGGAAGTTCCGCGTGGTGAGGGTATACGGCTGGATACCGCTGTTTCAGTCAATCAAATGGTGACGCCATATTATGACTCAATGATTGCCAAGTTGATCGTTCACGGCACTGACCGCATGGATGCGATCGACCGTGCGCGCGCTGCACTGGCCGCCTTTCACTGTGGCGGCATCGCGACCACCATTGACTTTCACCGGTTTTTGATTGAACACGATGACTACATGAATAACAACATACACACGCGCTGGATTGAGGATGTTCTGCTTGCTGACGAACCCGTGAGATTGTCTGTATGAGCAAACGCGTGCGCCTGATCGACGTGACTCTGCGCGATGCCCATCAATGCTTATGGGCGACCCGCATGACAACCGCCATGATGAAGGATGTAGCTCCGCGGCTCGACCGCGCCGGATTCGAGGCTATCGATCTTGTCGGCGGCGCTGTATTCGATGTGTGCGTACGTTACCTGCGCGAAGATCCATGGGAGCGTATGCGAATACTCAATTCCTGGATCACGGAGACACCGCTGATCATCCACACTCGTGGTCAAAGCTTGTTCACGTTCGAGTTCTTCTCCGATGACGTGGTAACCCTGGCAGCCGAACGCTTCGCCGCCAACGGCATGCGGTATCACACCGTCTACGATGCGCTCAACGATATACGTAACCTGGTCATTCCCATTCGCGCAGCGCGCTCACACGGCATCCATACGGTGCCGGGACTGGTCTACACCGACAGTCCGGTACATACCGACGACTACTATGCGAACAAGGCCCGTGAGTTGGTTAAACTCGGCATCGACGGATTGTTTATCAAGGATCCGAGCGGGCTGCTGGTGCCCGAACGAGTCACAACACTGGTGCCCGCCATCAAGGCAGCAATCGGCGACTTGCCACTGCAAATGCATACGCACTGCCTGTCCGGACTCGCACCTTACGTGCTGCTGCAATCAATTCAGCACGGTGTGGAGGTCGCTCATACCGCGACATCGACACTGGCCAATGCAGCCTCTCATCCACCCACGGAATTGTTCGTGCGCAATTGCCGTCGACGCGGTTACGAGGTTGACATCGACCTTGACCAAATAACTGAAGTCGCCGATCGGCTCGCCTATATTGCAGAGCGTGAGAACAAGCCGACAGGTGCGCCACTGGAATATGATGAATTCCACTACCACCACCAAGTGGCGGGCGGCATGATTTCGAATCTGCGCTACCAGCTTGAAACCGTGGGCCTGGACGGTCGGATGGATGAGATCCTCGAGGAGGCCGGACAAGTACGCGCCGACCTCGGCTATCCCATCGTGGTTAGCCCTTTCGCCCAATACATCGTTACCCAGTCGGTGCTCAATGTCATGGCTCGCGACCATGGCAACGAGCGCTACTACAATGTACCGAACGAGGTGAAACTCTATGTGCGTGGTGGTTATGGCGAGATTGCCGGCCACATCGATCCGAACCTTTATGATCGTATTACCGGTGGCGCCGAACCCATCACCGAACGTCCCGGCGCTCGTGTTGCTCCAGCACTCGAACGTCTGCGCAAACGTCGCGGCCCGTTCAAGTCCGACGACGATCTTTTACTCGCGGCATTCTATGACGACACGCAGTACGACGCCCTGAAGGCTGCCGGGCCTATCGCCACTGACTACCCGCTGATGAAAACGCCGCTGCTCACGCTGGTCAAGGAGTTGTCCGATCGGCGGTCGATCACGTCGTTTCATTTTATAGACAAGTCCGGAACATCTAAATAACAGACATCATCATGACCACACCATGCATCATTACCGTCGCCATTACCGGGGCACTGCCTACCAAGCAGGACACTCCCGCAGTACCCGTCATACCAAGTGAACAGATCGAGTCCACCCACGAAGCCTTTGAGGCAGGTGCGACATTGGTACACATCCACGTACGTGATGACAATCAGGCACCAAGTTCAGACCCGGACCGATTTGCCGTTGTACGCGAAGGTGTGCGTGAACACTGCCCCGGCATGATCATCCAGTTTTCCACCGGCGGACGTGGACGCGACCAGGCTGAACGTGGCGCGATGTTGCATCACCGGCCTGACATGGCATCACTGGCAACAGGCTCCGTCAATTTCCCTCGGAATATCTACGAAAACCCACCGGATTTTGTCGATGGGCTCGCCACAACCATGCTCAAATATGACATCAAGCCCGAGGTCGAGGTGTTCGATAGTGCCATGCTCTACAACGCAGCCGGGCTGGTAAAGCGCGGCCTGATCAAATCACCGGTTCATCTGCAATTCGTTCTTGGCGTTCCCAACGCCATGCCGGCACGTCGCCCGTTACTCGAGTTTTTAGTCTCTGAGCTCGCCATTATCCTGCCTGACGCCACCTGGACCGCTGCCGGCATAGGCCGCCACCAGTTCGAGGTCAACCAATGGTGTCTCGAACTCGGCGGTCACTGCCGGACCGGACTCGAGGACAACATCAAGTTTGATAAAGATCGTCTTGCCATCAGCAATGCAGAGTTGGTCAGTAAGATTGTCGACGTGGCCGATGATTACAATCGCCGCCCGGCGACATGCGTCGAGGCACGTGAACTTTTGTCGCTTGATGCCGCCTGATCAGCCATCGAACCCATACGCCGATCGACCAGGAATCCGCTATGACCAATCATTCCACCCAAGTCGTTATCGAAGTTGCTGAACTCATCAAGAAGGCGCGGGCCGCCCAGGAAATCTACAATGCTTACGATCAGGCTGCGGTCGATGAAGTGGTCACCGCCGTCGGTTGGGCCGTGATCAATGACGACAACAATCAGAGACTTTCCGAACAAGCTGTAGCTGATACCGGACTTGGCAATGTCAAAGACAAGTTCGTCAAGAACCGGCGCAAGACGCTTGGCCTGCTGCGAGATCTTGCCAGTGCAAGGAGTGTCGGCGTCATTGCCGAATACCCGGACAAGGGACTGGTGGAAATTGCACGACCGGTTGGCGTGGTGGCAGCCATCGTGCCCTCGACCAATCCGGTTGCCACACCCGCCAACAAAACCATCAATGCACTGAAAGGCCGCAATGCCATCATTCTTGCTCCTTCGCCTCGCGGTCAGAACGTATGCGCCACACTCATCAGCATGATCCACCATGAACTCGAGCGCGTCGGCGCGCCAACCGACCTGGTACAAAAACTACCTAGCCCGGTCAACAAGGCACACACCATCGAATTGCTGCACCAGGTCGATCTGATCGTCGCTACCGGTTCCCGGAACAATGTTCGCGCGGCCTATTCTTCCGGTACTCCGGCAATCGGTGTGGGCGCCGGAAATGTTGTGTCCATCGTCGACGAGACTGCCGACCCGATCGCCGCCGCCAGTCGCATCGTCACTTCAAAAAGTTTTGATAATGCGACCAGTTGCTCGTCAGAAAACAACCTGATCATCATTGAGCCCATTTACGACGCCATGATGAACGCACTGGCTATGGAAGGCTCCTACCTACTGGATACGGCCGGCAAGGATGCCCTTGGCAAGGTCTTGTGGCATAACGGTCATCTCAACCCACGTCTCATCGCCCACTCGGCCGAAGAGATCGCCTTGGCGGTGGATCTCGATGTACCTGCTGACACTCGTGTTCTGATGGTCGAGGAGCTCGACTACGGTCCCGACCACCCCTTCTCGGGTGAGAAACTGTCACCGGTACTCACGGTCTATAGAGCCCGGGACTTTGAGCACGCCAAGACCATCGCTCGCGGCATCATGGACTATCAGGGCAAGGGTCATTCACTGGGCCTGCATACTCGCGATGAGGCCCGTCCACTGGATCTTGGATTAAACCTGCCAGTGTGTCGGATTATCGTCAACCAGATACACAGTTACGCAACTGGCGGCAACTTCGACAATGGTCTGCCTTTTTCACTGTCCATGGGCTGTGGCAGCTGGGGTGGAAACAGCATCAGCGACAACATGAACTACCGCCACTACCTGAATACCACCCGTATCTCGCGCGCTATCGAACCCGATGAGCCAATGATCCCGGAAATTTTCAGCGATTACTGGAATAAGTACGAGATCGGTTAACCATAGCGGCAACCACCCGGTTATTTGTGCGGCCTCATTACGGGCTCCATGACAGCTATCATCGATGCGGTCAATCACCAACGACGAGTTTTCTCCCTGTCTCTCCACTGAAGGCGAACGCCACTGCAGCAGTTACTATGAATAGCGGCTTCGACCGGAAATTGGGAGTCATGTGGTGCTATTACCTTGTGACCATTATTTCTCGCTCCCGGTGACGCGTATCAATCTTTCCAACGACTTGAAAGCTGATGAGGCCGCAGTAACCTATAATAATCTGAACCTGATATCACCATCGTGGAGCTTTGGCCAATGCAGAAAAACAAATCCCGGATCGGAACATCCAATGCAAAACAATCCGGTTCGTTGATCAAGGCGTTAAACATCATCGAGGCAACGGTTCATCCCTTGAGCACACCCACCACCGCCGAACTTGCAAACGCACTGGGTCTCGCCAAACCGACCGCACATCGTGTAGTCAGCACGCTGCGCGATCTCAGATTTTTACAGCGAGAACCCGGCAGCTCGCAATTGATTGAAGGAGATCGCCTGGTATCCCTGGCCCTGAACGTCCTCGCCGCCGCCGCGAGACGCGGCCCACGTCATGGCATCCTGTACGCCCTGGCCGAGAAAACGGGAGAAACGGCCAACCTCGGGGTCATGGCCACGGGCCAGGTCGTATACGTAGACCGTGTGGAAACCAAGTGGCCTCTTGGTCTGAGGTTTGAAGTCGGTAGCCGTGTTCCAATTCACTGTACGGCACTGGGCAAGATGTTTCTCAGCTATCTGCCCGAACGTCAGCGTCGAAAATATCTCACTACCCTGCCATTAACGCGGTATACCGAAACCACTCATACCGATGTGAAGACACTGGAGAACGATCTCGATCAAATCCTCGCAGACGGTGTTTCATTCGACAACTGCGAGTTCATGTCGGGTGTCGTCTGTCTAGCGGTGCCGGTATTCGGACCCGATTCGCGCGTGATTGCCGGCGTTGCTTTTTCAGCTCCCGAGGCTCGGCTTACCGTCGAGGATGCGCGTCAACATGTGCCCGCACTTCTGGATGCAGCGAAGAAGCTTGCGGTTACTTTTGACAATGATCCTGTCAATAAGAACGAAAGCGCAATCGTCAAACCCACGACGCCCAAACCTAAAACTACAGCCCGCAAGAAGAAATCCACAGCGACCAAAAAATAAGCTCATCCATGGTGTGCCTGCGAATTGATATCGTTACCTAATACAGATACAACGCGTCTTACTTGATGTTAACCAACCCTGACGAGTTGCTTACCGATATTTCCACCGGCCAGCATATCGATAAAGGCCTTGGGCGCAGACTCAATGCCGTCGACTATATGTTCCCGGTAACTCATAGTACCGTCGCTCATCCAGGCTGACATTGTCTGGTGGAACTCGTTTACACGATCCGCATAATCCAGAACGAGAAAACCTTCCATTCTTGCGCGCTTGTTCAAAAGTTCTCGTGTCCATCTTCGACCGATATCAGGTTGCTCCATTCGGCTGGATCGCGCGATCGCACCAACAATAACAATGCGAGCATTGATCGCGATGTTCAACATCGCCGCATCATGAAGATCACCACCCACACTGTCGTAATAGATATCAATCCCCTGCGGACACAATTCAGCAATCTCGGCAGATAGATCGTCAACATTCTTGCCTCGATAGTCGATGCATGCATCGAACCCGAGCTCAGCAGTAACGAAGTCGGCTTTTACCTGGCTACTGGTACTGCCGATGACCCGACAACCACATCGTTTTGCGATCTGTCCGACAATATGACCAACCGCACCGGCCGCCGCCGGCACAAGCACGGTATCACCCTTGACCGGTCGAGCCACTTCCAGCAAGCCATAATAGGCCGTCATACCAGGTATACCCAGTATGCCGAGGTAACACGATGGTGGTGCAACCGTTGTATCCACTCTGCTGATATCTTCTATCGGCAATGCCGCAAATTGCTGCCATCCACTACGTGCAAGCACCACATCGCCTACACTGAATTCCTTGTGTCTTGACTGAATCACCTCGCCAATTACCTCTCCCACCATGACTTCACCAACTTCAACATGGGCAACATATGTACCGATCGGACTCATTCGCGTACGCATGTAAGGATCAAGAGACAGGAAACCGGTTCGCACCAGGACCTGGCCTTCATCGGGATACGGAATCTCTCCATCTTCGATGCAAAAATCGCTTGGTTCACAATGTCGGTTTACGGGTTGACGAGCGAGCACAACTTTGCTGTTCCGATTCGAATTCATAGTCTTGCCTACATTTCAAAAAATCTGTCGCGCGGCAAATGGTCAAATGGATGTCTCGAGCAACCTGTCGCATTCACTAAACCACAGGACAAGATTGTGAGAAAGCCACAAAGCTGGCCCGCATGCCGGGCCAACGCATCAATCACAGGTGCGACTCAGCGGTAATATCACACCTTTCGAATAATCTTAAAAAGTCATACATGACGACAGTGGTTACACCTGCTTGGGTTAATTTTTCTCCGCTAATCCATGGTCCTTTGACTTGCTCATCGAGCCAGTTAAAATCCGAACGCACATGATCCAGATTATGTTCCAGCCAAGGCTCATGCACCCTTTCCTCGGGACGCATTGCCATCTCATCACGAGTAACAATCCGTTCGCATTGCAGGCGACCGTGTCCTTGACCCCACGTTCCACAGATACCGAACGGCAGATCAACCGTTTGGTGAACATATATGTTTAAAGAAGTGTCCTTCCTCCATCGACGTACAGGGTTTGCCCGGTAATGAATCGACTGGCAGGTGAGGCGAGTAACACGACCACTCCAAATATATCGTCTGGTTGACCCAAACGTGCCATTGGAATTTTAGACAGTGCCGTCTCTCTCATCTTCTCGTTTGCCAGCACGTGTCCCTCCGTCAGTGGTGTTTGTGTCACAGCCGGACCAATGGCATTGATTCGCACACCCTGATCAGCCCACTCCAGGGCGAGTATCCTGACCAACTGCGACAAGCCAGCCTTGCTTGATGAATAGGCACTGTACTGCGGATTGACAACTTTACTCGACACCGACGCCAGGTGAATGATGCTACCTTCACCTTGCTCTAGCATGCTTCTGGCAACACACCGTGAAAGCACGAACGCACCGGTCAGATTGACCGCGATAGTACGCTCGAACAGTTCCTTGGATAAGCTTGTCGCCGGACCGAAGTCCGCAACACCGGCACTGTTCACCATGATATCGAGTCGTCCGGCTCGATGAATGATTTCTTCAATCGCCGCCTCAACACTCTTCTCGTCTGTCACATCCAGGGAAACCGCGAAATGACCCTTACCAGGCAACGAGTCCGCAACCTTCACCGCCTCATCGCCAAGTCGATCGGCGACAACGACGCTAGCACCTCGCTCGGCGAGCATGCCGCAAAGCGCCTCGCCAATCCCTTGTGCGCCACCCGCAACAAGAATGGAGCGTCCGGTAATATCAAATAATGGATCGTTCATCGATCAGGCACTCGCTGTCTTGCTCATCGAACCGGGAGCCATGTGATGAAATTCACGTGCTTCGTCTACTGTGGCCAGTTCACGTCCGATTTCGTGAATGATACGAACTGCACGCTGAACAAGTTGTTCATTGTCTTGGGCAAGTTCACCTCGACGATAATGAACGGTATCCTCAAATCCGGTACGCATATTGCCACCCAGAGCCACTGCGATTGTTGTCAGCGGTACTTGTGCCCGACCGATTGACACAATCTGCCAGCTTGAACCTTCCGGGATCGCATCCAGCATGGTGAGTAGATACTGTGCCTCCGCAGGAATCCCACCGGTAATTCCCAGTACGAAGCTGAAGTGCATCGGGTCTTCGAACAAACCGGCATCGCGCATCCGCAACATATTGACAATATGACTGATATCGTAGACTTCAAGTTCATTTACAATGCCGCGCTCCCGACAACCGGCGGCGAATTCCGAATTCCAACCCTGGCTGTTATCGAATAGAAACTCCGCTGAACCCTTCAGTTGGAAATGGAATGTACCAGCGTTGACGGTCAACATGTCGGGTGCCGGATCAATATTGAGTAAAGCCATTCGTTGATCCTGGGTAAAACCACTCCAGCTTCCATCCGACTCGCGGCGAATACCAATACCGTTACCTACCTGTGTAATCATACCGGGACAACGCTCATTCACACCGGCAATCACTTCTTTGTAAATGCCAAGGTCAGCGCTTGTCCGACCTTGTTTGTCGCGCACATGAATATGCGCCACAGTCGCCCCAGCGTTATAACAACTTTCAAACGCATCGATAATTTCCTTGGGCTGCTCTGGAAGATTGGAATTTGCTTCTTTGCCGTGCAGCCCTCCGGTTGGTGCGATTGTCAGAACAACTTTCTTTTCAGAATTTAAAATGGGTTTCATGTACCTGTCTCCTGATGTAATTCATGATGCGATAGTGATTATCGCGTAGCCGAATTCGCATGTCCGAATACTCGATTTTTTTCACCGTTTACCCTATCGTCCTGTTCATTCGCCGATAACAATACGTGCCTGAGCCCGGGCAGAAATCTGCATCCAGACAAAGGCAACGACCAGTGAGCTAACCAGGATTAAATCCAGTATCACCGGCCGGCCATATGTGGTTAATGTCCAGTAACCAATAACCGTGACGATCCAGAACACACCTCTTTCCCAGTAATTAAGACGTTTAAAGCAATATCCATATGCGGCGATAGAAACCGCAGTCTGGGTCACAAGGACCTCGATGATCGGCATGATGACGTGCATATCCACGTTCGGGAACGACAACAATTCTTTGTTAAAAATAAACGCATAAGGAATGATAAATGTGGTGGCTGCCATTTTCAGTGCGTGGATTGCAGTACTTCGAAACGAAGCGCCGGATAGCTTGGTAGCTGCCAACACGGATACGGCAATGGGTGGTGTTAGTGTCGAAAAGACTGCAAAATAGAACACGAAGAAATGTGCCTGCAACAGTTCGACACCCACTTGCTGAAGGAACGGAATCATCGCCAGTGAAGCAACCACATAGGCAATGGGAGTTGGGAGCCCCATGCCTAACACAATTGAAAGTAACATTGCTCCAATCAGCAACAATAGCTCAATATCGGGTAATACCGTTGCGAGAAGCGACGCCAGCCGACCAGACAGATTCGTGCTAATCATTACCTGCCCCAAAGGACCGATAGCTAGAATCAACAAGGAAAGTATCGTGGTAAGCAATATCCCCTCGCGAAACGCTTCCTTGATTTCTTTAAAGTTTGGCCGATAGCGTCCCTGGAACAAAGCCAGCACGAGTCCGACAACGATACCGGCTATTGCTGCATAACCGGGTGATCGATAACCCAGCAGCAACCAGATAACTACACTGAATGAAATCAGGAAGGTAGGTAACATGCGCCAGATCAACATCCGATCTATCGACTCGTCGAGCTTAGGCAGGTCCTCGCGAAGCGCGTATACGGTGATTGATGTACAAACACCCGCCAGGTATAGCAAGCCGGGAATCAGGGCTGCCATGGCAACGGTTACATAGGGAATACCCAGAAAGGATGCGATAAGGAAACCGGCCAGTCCAAGTACTGGTGGAAGAATTTGTCCGGCGGACGAGGCGGTGGCTTCTATCGCACCTGCCATGGCCGCAGAATAGTTGTAGCGTTTCATCATCGGAATGGTCAGTCTACCGGACAATACGACATTGGATACCGCCTGCCCCATCACCGCGCCAATTGCGCCGCTGCCTATAACCGCAGGCAATGCCGCACCTCCTTTTACATGGGTTCCAGCCAGTTTTCCTACTTCAATGACGAGGCGCAACATACCGACGCCTAACAATGTGACGCCAAAAAACGTCAACAAATAAATTTGATCCGCTGCAACCCCTGAGAACTGGAAGAAGCCCTGGTTCGTATTCAGGGATACGTAGTTCATGATAAATGCGACCGAGTACCCGGGGTGTTGCAACAGGGGAATTGGTATCAGGTCCCCGAAGAAAAAATATGCAATCGAAGCAGCAGAGATCATGGCTAGCAACCACCCCCAGTGAAGCCAGGTCAATACGATCATCGAAAAAATCGTAAAGTAGCCGAAGGTAATATCGGTAGTTGAGAAAAACGGAGCATTGAGTACCAAGGACTCAACATTGATCCGGAAGTAGCCCAATCCGGTAAGTCCGGATACTGTTGCTAACACCGCCCACATCGATTTAACAATAACCCGCAGCCGATAGCCGCTTTCAATGGCTTGATTATTTGCTTCAATCATTGCAAGCACACCCGATAGCGCAACCACGCCCAGAGCGAAATTAACGTATAACTCCGGTCCGTGAGAAACCAGACCGAACACACTCAATACGATGTAACCTACCAAGGTGAGCCCGAGACACCAGAGCACAATCTCAAGCCCACTGGCCATCCTTTCTTTACTCATGCAGAATCACCGAATTCAACTCCTTTGAAACGACGCGCATCGCAGATTTCAATGTTGTTGATTGACAAATCAGCATTGCGTGAAAATATCTCATTCAACGATCCGGCAGATCGCCTTCGGAACGCTTCAGAATTATTCGACATACGAAAAATTCACAAGGGCCGCTCTCTTGACTACACACTGAGAGCGGCCCACTGACTTATCTTCTGAATTATGTAGAAAAACCGAATAGTAAAGTTCGGCAAGTCCTACTTTTCAGGATATGTAACGGGAGGATAGTTCTTCCGTGCTTCCCACATTCCAAGTTCCTTGTAGGCGCGAATGGCACCGGGATGAGCATTTTCTTCACTCAGCCCAGCCACCATATTAGACTTTGACCACCACTTCCAAAATCCCTGACCGGATTCTTTAAGCTCGGGGCCATTCTCGACAACACTCTTCACAAGTTCGTAAGCGACTTCTTCAGGGAATTCCGGATGGACTGCCTGATACGCTCTCGCCGAACCAGCAAGAAACGGTTCATCCTGTCCCGGCAATGTACCCTTGGGAACCGTGACCGACACCATCGACATGCCTATCTCCTTGTTGACAGTATCAATGGCTTCCTGGCTCATGCCGAGGTATTTCATCTTCTTGCCGGATGCGGCAATCTTGCTGGTCAGACTACCAGTCCACCAGATGTCACCGTCCGAATTCGTCACCAGCGCCAGCAGACAGGCATCAGTATTCCCGTCGATCAATTCCTGGGTCATGACTGGCGGTGTAACGTGGCGGATATCGGTATTCTCGGCTGTGATGCCGAAACCATATTCAAGTAACAGACTGGCCGACATACCCCAGTCACTCTGGGTCGGCAGACCAATTGAGATTCTTTTACCCTTGAGATCGGCAATGCTGTTGATGGACGGATCGAGAGTAACGAAAAACTTACCCTGCTGCACCAGACCATCCCCGTATAACAGCTTGAAGCGGATCGGCACCTCAACCGGCATATATTTCGCAAGTTCTGGGCGACCACCCTGTAATGCCGCTTGCATCACGATATCTTCAGTGCCGAATACAGTTTTCTTCCAGCGGTTTTCCTCGGCCATAACCCGTACGTTATACATATAACCGGGGGTTTCCTGGGCTGCAGGCAGTATTTTGGAGTCTGCCCGGGCCATTCGTGCCGCGAGAACTGTCTGGGTTTGTACGACGCCACAACCTAAAGGACAGGCGAGCATCGGGACGACGGTTTGCGCCTGGGCGGAAACGACGACTAACGTCGACAATGCCAACAAGGCTGTCGCTAAGCGCGAACAAAAGGAACGATTGGAACTGGTTTGCATGACTCTCTCCTCCTGGGTGACGAACGTCTCGTTATGTTTCACATCAAGTGAATGAATATCACTATATGATAGTAAGTGTATTAATTTTTGTGACTGAGTGTCAAGAATGTTGCTACTGCAGTCCTGAGGATAGGTCGACGAACACTCGATTCAACGGGAGACACGGTTCATCGTTACCTCATACAAAACACCTCACGACAATCAAAGCCAGAAACGACTATGGTATGAACCAAAGCAACCATAGTAATATCAATAACATCGTATTTTGAGAGAATAATTATCACTATCTGAACTCGTGGGAGGCGATCAAAGTGCTGATTCTTACCATCGCACATCAGTGGATTAGCATTGTTCAGCGACGTTACAGAGCTGCCGTGAGCGGTGATGATCTTCGCTGTCTCACCTGGCCAGGCAGAGTTGAATCGGCAACTTGTAAATTGGCAATGGACTTGAATCGTTGAATGCGTGGATTTTTCTGGGTGCAGTGCCACTGGCCACGCTTTCAGGCTTCGTGCGTGGTGTGACCGGATTCGGCGGTGCAATGGTATTTACGGCCCCGATGGCACTGCTGGTTGAACCGAAAATCGCAGTTATGATCGCACTCGTTCTGGAAGCATTCGCCGCGCTGAACATGTTGCCCGAGGCGTTGAAAAAATGCTCTTCACGCGTGATAGCACCGCTATGCCTTGCTGCCTGTCTGACCATCCCGTTCGGTACTTACCTTCTCACCGAACTTGATTCAGGCGTTCTGAAACGATTCATCGCGGGCACTGTGCTTGTACTCGCCATTTTCATGCTACGTGGTTTTCGCTACACAGGGCGACAGCGGATCACAACATCAGCAATACTCGGCGGCGTCAGTGGCTTACTGGTTTCTGCAACCAGCGTCGGCGCACCACCGGTCATCCTCTACTTGTTATCCGGTCCTGATAGCGTTGCCACCACTCGCGCCAATCTGACGCTGTACATCATCGCGATCTCAATGATTGCACTCATGGTCCTGTTGCTTCGCGGCGCATTCAACCCAGCAAGTGGCCTGATCGCAATATTGCTGGCGCCTTGTTATTTCTCTGGCGTCTGGTTTGGCTCTCGGGTTTTCCCGCGTGTCGATGACAAGAGCTTTCGTCGTTTTGTATTGTGGTTCCTGATCGTACTTTCGACGATATTGCTGATGACCTGACAATATTTTTATCAGTTAGCAGAAGTGGACTTCATTCTCCCGATTGCTTCAATCGCTGCCTGACGCGATGCGAACAAATTGGAATCAAATTGTTCAACCCGTGCACTTGCCTCAATGGTCTCACTCAGGTCTTCACGTACTGCATAACGTACCGAGCCAAGGGAGTGAGTGAGGTTAAGGCGCTTGCCGCGTTGTGCAAAACGAATCCATGCAAGCTCATATATCCTACAATCACGATAGTTAACCAGGAAGTACCACTTGTCTTTGCCGCTATCGGCAATACCGTGTTCGAGAGCATCATAGAACTGATCCACCATAGGGCTCGAATCGAAAGTCAGTTCACTGAAATCAACTTCCATTATCTGCTTGTCGTGATCAAAATTGATCCGTTCGTTGAAGCTGGATTCACTCATGATAATAACTCCCTGCACAGATCGATAAAGTGGAAGAGTGTTCCGGACACTGGTGCCATATTAACGCATAAATCTCACGGTCATTAGAACACGGAAAATGACATTTCAAGCTGTCGCCAAGTATGTTGAGGATACGTGATCGACCGTATGAACGTCGACAGGCACAGCCCGCCTCGTACGTTGAAAGCATGAGATGAGTCAACTCAACGGCAAAAACCGTTGGATTCGAAAGGGATCGTAACCTGTTGTTACTACCAAGCCAGCTTATATAGCCAGGTATTGCTGGCGGAGTTCGGCATTGTCGAGCACTTCCTGTGCGCTACCATCAAATACGACATTGCCCATATCGAGTATGACCGCGCGGTCCGACAGCTTGAGCGCGGCGACAGCATTCTGCTCAACGATAATCGTTGTAATGCCAAGATCACGTATACCACCCAGTATTCGTTCGATCTCCTGAACAATAACCGGCGCAAGACCTTCATACGGCTCGTCCAGCAACAGCAACTTGATATCCCTCGCCAGTGCACGAGCCACAGCAAGCATCTGTTGCTCACCGCCTGAAAGAGTGACGCCATCCTGTTTACGACGCTCGGCAAGCCTCGGAAAATGTTCGTATATTTTGTCAAGCGACCAACCAATCGGTGGCGCAATCTGGGCGAGCTGCAAGTTCTCTTCAACTGTTAAACCGGCAATCACATTACGGTCTTCCGGAACCAGCGCGATACCCAGTTGGGCAGCCTGATAGGACACCATGTCATGCACTGCTTCCCCATCCAGCCATATCTCACCCTGGCGTACTTCGGGAACACTCGCTCGTGCAATCGAGCGCAAAGTTGAAGTCTTACCGGCGCCGTTACGGCCGAGCAAGGCTATGATCTCGCCTTCTTTCAGCTCGAAACTGACACCCTGAACGATATAACTTTCACCGTAGTATGAGTGCACATCCTTAAGTGAGAAAAACGCCTCATCAGATGCGGAGTCGGTGTGGATCGTTTCAACGGTCTGATTCATGTCTGGCTGACTCATATCTGGGCTCCTCCAAGATATGCTTCCTGAACTTTCGGGTTTCCGCGAATCTCGTCAGGCGCTCCTTCAGCGATGATGGCCCCTTGCGCCAGTACGGAAATTTTATCGGCAAGACTGAATACCACATGCATGTCATGCTCGATGATGACCTTGGTCATTCCGCGCTCCTTGATCCTGATAAGCGTCTCAATGGTGCGATTGGTATCAGCACGCGACATACCGGCCGTAGGCTCATCAAGCAGTAACAACTTCGGACGCTGGATGAGCCCCATGGCGAGTTCCAGACGACGTTTGTCACCTCTGGACATACTGCCTGAAACATTATTTACCTGGTCACCAAGACCCAGGTCGCTGAGTACGCGCAGAGCTTCGTCGCGAATTTTTGTTTCGTCAGATAATAAAGTAAACGGATTAAATTCGAATGATCCATCACGGCTCGCAAACGCGGGAATCATCACGTTATCAAGAACACTAAGCTGCGGAAATATCTCAGGTGTCTGAAACACTCGCGCAACGCCAAGTTGATTAATCTCGAACGGTTCCTTGCCAGTTAGAATCTCACCGTTAAAAGTCACGGTGCCTCGATCCGGCTTGATACGTCCAACGCACACATTCAACAAAGTGGATTTGCCGGCGCCATTCGGACCGATAATCGCATGTGTCTTGCCTTCCTCAATTTCGAGGTTAACGTTAGACAATGCCTGCAGGCCGCCGAATGTTTTATCGACGTAAGAGATGTTGAGAACGATGTTTCCAGTCATTTCATCATCCCTCGCTGGCGCCGGTTGTGGAAGACGCGTGCGATTTTCTACTGAAGCGTTTTCGAATTCGTGAGATGCCGTCGACCAGGCCTCCGGGCAGGAAGATCACGATCACTACGAACAATGTTCCAAGTGTCAGATGCCAGCCATCGCCAACAAATGGCGAAATAATCGCAACCACGACGTTATCAATTGAATCAGGTAGAAAGTCGAATGCCTGATGCAACGTCGACTCATTGATTGCCGAGAATATATTCTCAAAATACTTAATGATACCGGCGCCCAATATCGGTCCGACCAGGGTGCCGACGCCACCGAGTATGGTCATCAATACGACTTCACCTGAAGCGGTCCACTGCATGCGTTCAGCGCCGGCCAATGGATCCGTCACTGCCATCAGAGAACCTGCCATGCCCGCATACATACCGGATATCACAAATGCAACCAGAAGATATGGCCGTGTATTAAAACCTGTATAACGCATGCGTGTTTGATTGGTTTTAATAGCAGTCAGCATCATGCCAAAAGGGGATCTGAATATCCGCAAAGCAATAAAGAATCCGAGAATCAACATGGCCGCACAGAAATAGAATCCAGGATAACCTTGCATATTGATGCCAAATAATTCACCGACAGGAACGGCATTCTGTTCAACGCCGAACATGGCATCGACTACCCGAGGATCGTCCCTCAGGACTCTTAAGCCAGTCTCGCCATTGGTGATTGGCGTGAGTACCGAATACGCCATCTTGTAACACATCTGCGCGAAAGCGAGAGTCAGTATGGAGAAGTAAATACCTGTTCGCCTGAGACTGACATATCCAATGACAACTGCAAATAGTCCTGCCAGCACCGTGCCGAATATAACAGCGGGAATTACACTCATCGATACCAGTTTGAATGACCATACGGCGGTATAGGAACCAACACCGAGGAAGGCAGCATGGCCGAACGACAGGTAGCCGGTCAGTCCGAACAGGATGTTGAAACCAATCGCAAATAATCCGAAGATCGCAAACTTCTGTAGAAGATCTGGATAACCCGCACCGATCGGCTTAAGCCATATAGGCATGGTCAGGACCACCGCAATGAACACGGCCATCATGATGGCGTCCTTCGCAGATAGCTTGAAAAGTTTCATCTGCTCAATCCTCCATAACGCCTTTGCGTCCCATCAGGCCGCGCGGCCTGGTGAGCAGAATAATCACCGCAACCAGATAGATAATGATCTGATCTATACCGGGAATGATCGCCTTGACCTCATTCATCGAAGCGAACGATTGCAATATGCCGAGCAAAAATCCAGCCGATACCGCGCCACCGAGTGAGCCCATGCCACCGACTACGACTACAACAAATGACAACACCAGAAATTCCATGCCCATGTTGTAATCAGGTGGCAGTATCGGCGTGTACATCACACCGGCAAGTCCGGCTACGACTGCGGCGATTCCGAATACAATCGTAAAACGTCTTTCCACATTAATTCCGAGCAGACCGACCATTTCGCGATCTGCCATGCCCGCTCGCACCACCATACCGAATGTTGTGAACTGCAGAAATGCAAATACTGCAAAGATCACGAGTCCAGAAAAGGCAAGATAAATAAGACGCCAGTATGGATAAACGACTGAATCACCCAAACCGAATAATGCACCAATGTTGGCGCTGCCGGCGACGATTTCGGGGGCAGGTGTGGGAATCGGATTGGCGCCGAAAAATGACTTGATGATTTCCTGGAGAACAATCGCAAGACCGAATGTCACCAGTATCTGCTCCGCATGAGAGCGTTTGTAGAAATAACGGATAAGACCCCGCTCCATGGCGAGACCGATTAACAACATGACCGGTATGGCCATGATAATCGACAACGGTACCACCCAATCGATGAGTACGGTACCCACATGGCCAAACCAGATTTCAAGATAGGGAACTTCCTTATATGCGTCAAAGAACGTGATGCTCTCGTCCTTGATCTGCTTGGAAGCTGTCATCATGAACTGAAAGGTCACTGCGCAAAAAGCGCCGAGCATGAACAATGCGCCGTGAGCGAAGTTAACGACGCCGAGGGTGCCGAATACCAGCGTCAGTCCCAACGCGATCAAGGCGTAAGCACCACCCTTGTCAAGGCCGTTCAGTACTTGCAGAAAAATTGCGTCCATCAGCGTCTACCGATCAGTGTTGTCTTGGTATCCGTTACAGAAACCGGCAGTGTAGCCCGCCGGTTCTGCCCTGCGTCCAGGATCGGCCCGGCTTTCGCCGGACCGACTATCTGACAACTATCTTAAGAACAGGTGCCGAGCTCGCCACCAAAGATGGCGGGATCGTATTCGACCTGGGCACGCGGTACAACCTGCACCACTTGCAGAAGATCGAACTGGCTCGACGGGTTCTCATTACCTTCTACGACCAGTACATCCTTGAAGCACTGATGATCGGCTGCACGATACTCAGTCGGGCCGTTTCCGGCGCCATCGAACTTGAAGCCTTCAAGCGCATTGATCACTTCGCAGGGATAGAACGTACCAGCCGTCTCGCAAGCATTTGCATACAGCAACGCCTGGGTGTAACAGGTATGCGCGGCCTGTGACGGCGGGAAGCCGTATTCGGCGCCGAAGGATTTTACGAAGGCCTGTGAGCCAGCGTCAGTTAATGACCAGTTCCAGTTGGTGGTACCTAGTATGCCTTTGATATTTTCGCCGGCACCCTGTGCCATCAGACGTGAGAACAACGGCACAACGATGACGAAATTCTTGCCGTTGACCTGCTTGTCACGCAGACCGAACTGAACCGCCTGGGTCAGGGAGTTGATCATGTCCTTGCCATAGTGATTCAGGATCAGCACATCGGCACCGGAGTTAAGCACTGGAGTGATGTACTGCGAGAAGTCACCTGCGCCAAGCGGCGTACGTACCGCAGCCGTGGTCTTCCAGCCGAGCGCCTCGGTGGTATTCTTGATCGACTCTTCCTGGGTCCAGCCCCATGTGTAGTCGGCAGTCAGGTGATAGGCATTACGATCCTTACCGTAGCGTGCCTCAAGTACCGGACCAAGTGCGGCGCCGGACATATAGGCATTGAAGAAGTGACGGAAACCGTACTTGCGCTTGTCCTTACCGGTTGTATCGTTGGAATGCGTCAATCCGGCCATGAAAATAATGCCGGCTTCATGACACAGCGATTGCACCGCTACGGCAACACCCGAGGATGAACCACCCGTGATCATGATCGCGCCGTCTTTTTCAATCATTCGCTTGGCCGATGCACGGGCCGCGTCGGACTTGGTCTGGGTATCGCCGGTTACGTACTCGACTTTCTTGCCCAGTACTCCGTTTCCTTTCAGGGACAACGGAGTCATGGTGTTAAGCATGCCACCATCGCCTTCACCGTTGATGTGCTTGACCGCAAGCTGATAGGCACGCAATTCGTCTGCGCCCTCGTCAGCGTATGCGCCGGTCTGCGGCACATTGAACCCAAGCACTACGGAAGATCCGTTGCCAGGGTTATTGGTGAAGTCCTGGGCCCAGGCATTGCGAACGAAAAAGCTTGGTGCGACACCCGCCGCGCCGAGCGCTGCGCCCGATTTCAGTACACCGCGTCGGGTAAATTTCAAATCACTCATAGTCAGGAATCCTCCTATTGCAAGTTCTAATACATCGGAATGGCGCATACACCGGTTAAATACCGGTAATCGTAATGTCCGACATTCTCGACCGCCTGAGTGTAAAAACGCTACCGCTTAACCTCAATAAGCATTTGTTATTCAATGTGATTTATTGTAAATATCTGTAAAGTTAGCGAATAGATTGTGTAAATAATTTACAATTCATTCGTTTCGTGAACCGCAGTGAAGTACTGCATCGGGGTATATATGAGTGCATCCGCCATCGGTTATCGTATCCGCGAACGACGCCGCGAGCTGGGTATTACCCAGGTAAATCTGGCGGATCGGTTGGGTATTTCAGCTTCTTACATGAATCTGATCGAATCCAACAAGCGGGCCGTCGGCGGTACCCTGTTAGCGAAACTGGCGCACTTGCTGGAGCTTGAAACAGACATCCTGACCGGTGCCGTTGAACGTCGCCTAAGCGATGATCTGCGAGAACTTCCTGCCGATCCTCTCTTGAGTCATATCCGGCTTGAGCCAGACACGGCCAACGAACTGGTAGCGCGCTTCCCCGACTGGTCACGCGCCATGCTAACGCTGTATCGCGCATATCTCGACAATAACCAATCGGTGGCGATGTTAAGTGACCGACTCAATCGCGATCCGCTGTTACAGGAATCGGTCCATCGAATG
This sequence comes from marine bacterium B5-7, assembly GCA_021604525.1. GTDB lineage: Bacteria > Pseudomonadota > Gammaproteobacteria > Arenicellales > CAJQKF01 > BQJD01. The sequence goes on from BQJD01000005.1 coordinate 149,947, forward strand.
CTGACGCATATTTCATCCATTCGCTCAAGTGCCGAGATCCTCAACGATGTAGCCGATCTGGAACCGACTCGACGAACGCGATTCGTATCAGCCATTCATGACGAGAGCACGCAACTCAGTGAAGCCGCTCAACATCTTGTTTCCTACTTCGAACAAGGCGACATGGGTAATCGCTCAATGGCCGCCACAGAAGAAGTAGATGATTTCATCATCGCCAACAATAATTACTTCGCAAAACTCGAGGCCGCGGCCAATGAATTGAGACGTTCGTTCGATACTCAAGGTCGGCGCAACCTCGGTGGAGCGGTGTCAGAATTCCTACAGAACAGGCTTGGCATCTCTATCGATATCATCGACAGCAGCAGCGATGAGAAGTTAACCGCCGGATATAAAAATCAGTGCCTGTTCGACCGTAACCGAAAACGGCTCGCCTTTCTTGCCAATGCGCCATCAACCACGCGTCGTTTCCAAATGATTCGCGCAGCCGCCCTGGAAACCAGTGCCGATCTCATTGATGTTCTGATTACCGATCAAAGACTGTCATCCAGCGAGTCGCGCGAGCGCGCCCGCCAGGCACTGGCTTCATATATCGCTGGTGCTGTCATCCTGCCCTATGACCAATTTCTTGAAGATGCTGAAAAGTGTCGTTACGACATAGAAATATTGAGACAGAAATACGATGCCGGGTACGAGCAGGTGTGTCATCGTCTGGTTACTTTGCGCGACCCTCGAGCTGAGGGTATCCCGTTTGCTTTCCTACGGGCCGACCCGTCCGGACATACATCAAAACGGTTTCCTCAATTTGGTTTTCCCTTGCCACGTTACGGACACGCCTGCCCCCTGTGGAACGTGTTCAGCGCATTCCAGACACCATTCAGAGTCGCCCGACAGTTAGCCGAGTTTCCAAGCGGCCGACGATTTTTGATGATCTCGCGAACGGTCACCAAGCGTGCCGGCGCGTTTCATTCACAACCGGTACTGTTCGCGGTAATGGTTGCGTGCGATGTGTTACATGCCGATCGCACGGTGTATTCAGATGGTATCGATTTCGATTCGCCCGGCACCGCGACCGCGGTCGGACCGACCTGTCGGTTATGTGCCAGACACGAATGCTCACACCGACAGGAACCGGCGATATCGATACTTGGTGAGTGAAATCCTTCTCTCTGCCAGCCGATGCTGTTAGATTAAAGTGACCGGGCGGGTATCTCCTACAGCGGGCCATGCCAGGACTATAAACATTCAATATAAAAACTCAAGTAGGCAAGTCCACACAGGGGCCTTCATTGACTAAACGTGTTCTCATCGCCGAAGACGAACCACATCTGGTGGAATCGTTAAGCTTCATCCTCGAACGCTGCGGTTATGAAGTAGCCGCGGTAACCGATGGCAAGGACGTATTCGATCGTGTCGTATCGTATCGGCCCGATGTGATTGTATTGGATATCATGCTACCGAATCGTAACGGTTTCGAGTTGCTCAAGCAGTTCAAGTCAGACAACGAGTTAACCTCCATACCGATATTGATGCTTACTGCCAAGGGCCAGGAACAGGATCGCGCCACCGCCCTGAGTCTCGGCGCTGAAGCATTTATCACCAAACCATTTTCCAATCGTGATGTCGTGTCATGCGTTGACGGTCTGCTGAAACGCTACACCGACAAGTCTTGAACTAAAATGATGACACGCGGTTAGACAAGCCTTGATCATGATACGAACCAGATCACTCAGGCAATGATTCGCAAGCCCGTTGATACGCTACTCCTGTTGGTGATTAGCGGTGTTGTCCTGCTGATGCCACCTGTTATCTGGATATTCAATGTGCAAGTCCGGATATTTGGGATTCCCCTTGTAGTCTTCTATGTATTTGGTGTCTGGTTACTCCTGGCACTTGGCACTGCTGTTTTATCGCGTGTTCTGTCGCGCCCTGATGGTTAAGCACACGCTTTACATGCGAATATGTTAACAACCAATTTTGTTCTTATCACCGCGTTGTTGTATGTCGTGTTGTTGTTCGTATTGGCGTATTTTTCCGATCGTCAGGCACGACGTGGACGCGATGCGTTACTACGCTCTCCATTAATTTATACCCTGTCGATCTCAGTCTACTGTACTTCCTGGACGTTCTATGGTGCAGTCGGTTCAGCCGCCCGCAACGGTCTTGAATTCGCCACCATCTACCTCGGTCCAACACTGGTATTCGTCGGCTGGTGGTTTCTGTTACGCAAGCTGGTTCGAATTGGTCACGTTCATCGCATCACCTCAATCGCTGACCTTATTTCCTCACGTTTCGGTAAAAGCACGACACTGGCCGTGCTGGTCACCACCATCGCCGTCATGGGTACCACGCCTTATATTGCTTTACAGCTTAAAGCCGTAACAACCAGTTTTCAGGTCGTCAGTAATGTAACCCACACGGCGTTATTGGGCGCACCATTGCAAACCGGCGATACCACTGTCGGTTTCTGGGTGGCTGCTGCCATGGCTGTGTTCACAATCTTGTTCGGCACTCGTAATCTGGATGCCAATGAGCACAATCCGGGTGTTGTTGCGGCAATCGCCTTCGAGGCACTGGTAAAGCTGTTCGCATTAATCGCGGTGGGGCTTTTTGTAGTGTTCAAGATTGCCGGCGGATTCAGCGAAGTATTCGATTTTCCAGCCGCTGCCGAGATGCTTCAGCAACCCGACGACTTCGGCGCACGCTGGATTACACTAACGCTACTTTCGGGCATCGCCATTGTCTGCCTGCCAAGGCAATTCCAGATAACGGTTGTTGAAAATTCTGACGAAAAACATCTACGCACGGCGTCGTGGGCGTTTCCGGTATATCTTTTATTAACCAGCCTGTTCATTTTACCAATAGCTCTGACAGGACTCGCCACCCTGCCGGTTGGCTCCAATCCGGATATGTTTGTACTCACCCTGCCCATGTCGGCTGATAATGACGTGCTGGCCCTGTTTGCATTTATCGGTGGCTTTTCTTCCGCCACTTCCATGGTCATCGTCGCAAGCATTGCTTTGTCGATCATGGTCTCCAATCAGATCGTCGTGCCGTTAGCCATCCGCTTGCCATTTTTCTCCTTGCAGGCAAGCGGTGATATCAAACAACTGCTATTGGTTAGTCGACGGATATCCATCGCGGTCATCCTGTTTCTCGGCTATTTATATTTTAGTTACAGTGCCCGTTCTGATGCGCTGGCAGCCATCGGCCTGATCGCATTCGCAGGTGTCGCACAGTTCTCCCCTGCTCTCATCGGTGGACTGTTCTGGCGTAACGCCACCAGCACCGGCGCCATTTGCGGTCTGCTCGGCGGCTTTGTCATCTGGATCTACACCCTGTTTCTACCGAGTCTTGCCGGCGGTGTATTTTTATCGAGCTTTATCGAGCACGGGCCATTCGGAATTGCCTTGTTAAAACCCTATGCCTTGTTTGGTCTGGAGGGACTTGACCCGCTGATTCACAGCCTTTACTTCAGTCTCGGTATTAATATTGCCCTGTTTCTGGTGTGTTCCAACTGGAGCGAACAGAAACCGCTGGAACGATTGCAAAGCGCGTTGTTCGTAGATGTGTTTCGCAACGTGGCCGGCACTGAATCACGAGTGTTACAGCGCCGCGCTGCCACCAAGGATTTGTATATTCTCGCCCAGCGTATCCTCGGTCCGGCACAGACGCATCAATTATTTAACGAGCTAACCGGTGGACATACGTCACTTGAGTCACTACCACCTCCGGACGCACATTTTATTGCCCAGATCGAACGCCGTCTGGCAGGCAACATCGGTGCCTCGACCGCTCGGGCACTGGTTTCTCAAATTGCCACGGGAGAGGTCATCAGTCTTGATGAGATTATCAAACTGGTAGACGAGACCCAGCAGGTAGTCGAATACAGTCATCGCCTTGAAGACAAGTCGAGGCAGCTTCAACAAACTGCCGAAGAACTCCGGCGTGCCAACGAAAGTCTGCAGCAACTTGATGCGATGAAAGATGAATTCTTAAGCCAGGTAAGTCATGAGGTTAGAACACCGATGACTTCCATCAGATCATTCGCGGAAGTACTGATAGATTCTGAAGACCTCAGCTCAGAGTTGACGCGTCGTTTCCTCGGTATCATTCATGAAGAGAGTTTGCGACTCACCCGGTTGCTCGATGAGATACTTGAATTGAGCAACCTCGAGCGCGGCGAACTTCGCATCAATTGCCAACCATCACCGGTTGGTCCGGTTATTGATCGCGCCATTAGAATTTGTCAGGGCATTGCCCGCCAGGAGAACGTGAAACTGACCACCAGCAATATTCATGGCGATGCCATTATTCTTCAGGACTCTGATCGACTGCAGCAGGTGATCATTAACCTGGTTACCAATGCCATCAAGTACAATACCAATCAAGATCCGGAAGTGGAAGTGTTTGGCAAGGTCTCGAGCCGGAACTTTGAACTATACATTCGTGACAATGGATCGGGTATTGCCGACGGCGAGCGGGTATTCGAGAAGTTCACACGCGGACGCAGTCAGGCCGTGCGTGGCAAGCCGGGTAGTGGCCTGGGCCTACCCATCAGTCATCAGATTATCATTCGTATGGGCGGTGGGTTGGAACTGGTTGAAAACGACGAGAGCGGCACCTGTTTTCGCATCCGCTTGCCTCTTTCGATATGACCGTTGCTGTAACCATCAAGCGCATCCGCCAATGATGTTTCATAATTTAGAATCGAGACCAATGCCGCATATGACACCCTGGAGTGATCGCCTGTGCTGACCGATCCCTGGTTGATTGCCTTTTGTGTATTCACGTTTCTCATTGCCGGTACTGTTAAGGGTATTCTCGGTATCGGATTGCCGACAACTGCAATGGCAATCATGACCCTGGTCATCGAGCCAACCGTTGCGATTGCGCTGGTGACGCCGGCCATCATCGCCACCAACGCCCAACAGTTTTTTACAACAGGGCAACCCATGGAAACAGCGTATCGTTACCGTTGGATAGCTATCGCCTTGAGTATCACGATATTTATTACCGCATTGACCATAACCCGAGTACCACAATCATTTCTGGTACTGTCAATTGGTGTGGTGATGTGCCTGTTCGCGATTCACGTATTGATGGGATTTCGCCTGCCAATTGGCGACAGCATACCCTGGCAAGTAGGGGTCGGCGTGACGGCCGGAATATGTGGCGGGCTCAGCGCGATCTGGGCACCACCGGTTGCCATGTTCCTGATCTCACAGAACGTTAACAAGGAGCAGTTTATCTCCGGATGCGGCTTCCTGTTCATGATCGGCAGCCTGCCATTGGCGGGTGGACTACTCATATCCGGCGTGCTCAATTCCCATGCCCTCGTTTTGTCTCTGATATGTCTGGCCGTTGCGCTGATTGCGTTTCGTATCGGCGCAAAGCTTCGTCAACAACTAGCCAATGAAGCATTTCGTAAAATCGTATTGATCACTTTCCTGATTATGGGTGCACGACTGGTGTGGAGCGGTTTATCCACGTAATTGCAAAACATTATAAGCAACAAATTATCGAGTCACCCAAACTTTCATTCAAATCCTTGAATTCGGACATGATGCTTTGATTACTCCAATTGCTTGTGACAAATTTGCTGCGTTAATAACTGGCGCCATCAACGTGCTGACACGATAGTTCCCGCGGATTCACACCTTCGAGACAGTTAACGTTTATTGCAGCAACCGAAGAGCCATCGGGCATCTGTCCGTAGGCAAAGCTCTGTACGCCGCATGTCCTGCAAAAGTGATGATGGATCGTATTTTTGTTAAACAGGTATTCAGTCAGATTGTCCTCACCCGAATGCAGCCTGAAATTTTCACGTGGTGCAAACGCCAGAACAAAGCCCATGCGCTGGCAACGTGAGCAGTTACAGGTAATCGATTCGTCGATGTCTACATCAACCTCGTAAGTCACCGCACCGCACTGGCAACCACCTTTGAAATGTTGAATAGCCATATTAACTCCTGTGTTTCGATTAGCCTGTTTGTTGTTGGATAGCCCTTCGTCGATAAACACTATATTCGTCATCAGGGGTACGGGTTCCAATTAACGATATGGTATCACCCTGCATGATTATTCCATGCTCCTAGAGCAACAAATTAAATCATTCATATTGATGAAACCACTGAACATGAATTGATCCAGGGACACATGGATCAATTCACAACTCCATAACGTTTTAGCGTGACTCAGCACAATAGACTGCTTGAAATAAGTTGCGGGAAGAAAGTGCCCGAAGCGTGGTCTTTGAGATTGGAAGAGGCTAAGAGTTGGTCTTGTGAGTGAGCCAAGTAGCGTAATCAACTTCATCGATCTCTGAAGATGCAAGCGAGAGGGTCATGGCTGTAGCGGACACCTCGTCCGCTTGCAGAGGCATCATGTTGAGGTCGAGGAACATGTAGGCGACTAAAAAGCCTGTACGCTTGTTGCCATCAACAAAGGGATGGTTGCGGATGATGCCGGCAGTGTATGAAGCGGCAAAGCGAGGGAGTTCGGTACAGTTTTCGTAGTGATAGAGATTGTGGGGCCGGGCAAGCGCAGAATCGAGAAGACCTTCGTCACGAAGACCCCCTGGTCCGCCGAATCTGGTAATCACCATGTTATGGACCGCAAGAACGGCCTGTTTCAGGAGCCAGATCGATTCCGTCATTTGGCAAGTTCACGGAGTGTATTTTTGTAGGCGTCCATACCTTTGCGAGCACTTTCCAGTTGCTTCTCAAATTCAGGATCGAATGGTGTAACCTCATAACCACTCGGTGTTTCAATGAGAAACAACTCGTCGCCTTCATGGACGCCAAGATGCGACAGGGCATCTTTGGGCAGGATGACACCGGCAGAAGTGCCCACGGCCCTGATCTTGAGCTTTACCATTGGTTGCCTCCAATTAAAATATTATATTGTAAATTATAATATAGTGGCCCCGGAAAGAGCCAATATGAGTGTGGTAATAGCTTTATGACATGAAATTTTATCTACTCATGACAAAGAATATTTGGAGCTACGAAGCGTATGCAAGACTTGATCATCTCGAAAAACGAACATGACAGAAGCGCCACCGAATCTGGAATAGTTGACTAGTATTCACAATAAATAGATCCTTAAGGCCTATCAGAACAACATGGGCAACCAGTACGAAAATGAGGGTGGACGGAAGATGATTGACCCGAAAATTAAGGCGATTATGAAAAAATACAACATGCCAGAACACGTTGCACACCAGATGGCGGCGCAACTGGAAACCGGTTATGCGGGCGATGTGTTTTTCATCGACGAGCACGGTAACAAGATTCCTAATCGATCCGGAATGATGATTCAGGATGCGGTGAAGCAAGATCGAGAACGAGAAAAAAAGAATTCCCGCTGAAGTCCGCCACTTTTGCCTACGCAAAGGCCATTTGATAGTTCGAGAAATAGTGTTCCGCTAGCTCTCGCCGATTTGACAACCGTTCGAATCGCAATGCTCCGAGTCAGTCTTCACACTCTCAAAACTTTTTCCAACGGGTTCTCGCATCTCGCTCAACAGGGCACCAATTTCAACACCCAGGGCGAGTTCGTCATGAGAGCCGAAGTATTGACCACGCCGCCGCCCGTTGACATCGATTAACACCCAGGTTGGCGTACCCTGCATTTGGTAAGCTTCCATTGTCTGGGGTATTGTACCGCCATGCTCGTTGGGCGTATCCACACCGACCGGGAAACTCACCCGATATTCTGATAAGAAGACCTCCAGCGCGTTTGGTGTCATTACGTCATGATGTTCAAAGACAGTATGTAAGCCGATTACGACAAGATTCCTGTTTTCAAACATCTGCTGCATTTTTTGCGCCAATGGTATGGAACGCGCCACACAGCCGGGGCATAGCATCTGGAAGGCAAGCAAGACCACAACGCGACCATGGAGGTCGTCAAGTGAGAGCGATCCGTCCATATTGAACCAACGAGTCGTCTTAAGCGCAGGCGCCAGATCAGTTCCGATATTGCGAGAAGACATAGTTTGCATTTTTGACCTCGGCGTTTCTACAATGTATCGAGTCGATACGATAAAGGGGCGAACAGATACTTGTCAAGATAGTTTTGACTCGATACGATTACGAGATGGATACCATTCTTGAACTATTGAAACGGTTAGGCGTACTTACCCAGGCAGAAAATCGCCAAATTGCGGGCCTTGAGGGACTCCAACCAGTTCACCTCGATGTACTTCGGTATCTGACACGTTGCAATCGCTATAGCAATACACCGGCGGCAGTTGGACAGTACCTGAATACGACAAAAGGGACAGTCTCGCAGAGCATCAACGTACTGGAGCGCGAGAAACTCATTAGTAAGTACCCGGATGCAAATGACGGCCGGGTTGTTCGGCTGCGACTCCTGAAGAAAGGATTGCGCCTTCTGGATCGACCCGCTCACAAGTCGAGTATTGTTGCCGCAATTAGTGATCTGGGAAAGAAGGAACAGGACGGGTTAGAGAAAGGTCTGGCCGAACTCCTGCGACGCGCTCAACGACGCAACGATTCGAAGAGTTTCGGTATCTGTCACACCTGCCGATTTTTCCATACTTTGGGGAAAAGTGAGTTTCAGTGCGGGATCACACAGGAGCGCCTGACTCGCGAAGATTCCCATCTGATTTGTGTTGAGCACGAAGTACAACAAACAGCCTGGAACCGGGAATAAACGTTAAAAGATGTCCGGGCATTGGAAGCGACAGTTATTGATACAAACGACATTTTCAGTAGAGACAAAATATTATCTGTCGTCACGATCAGTATCAGTTATGCCTCATCCCCGCGGCACGGGGAACACATCGCCTCAACCGGATACACACGGGATGCAAATACCTCATCCCCGCGGGCACGGGGAACACATCGAGACGCTACCTCCAATACGCACCGGAGCATGGTTCATCCCTCAGTCTTTGGAACATTGTGTTGCTCGTTATGTTTTTTTGCCGGTACCTTTTTCTAACACTTCTTATTGAGTTTATTGATCTGTGATCGGTACATCTGGTGCGCCCATGCCGGTAATTTATTCGATAGTTTGATGATCTGACCTTTGGCCATCGTCATAACGAATTGGTGTGTGGCGTCTTTGTGTCCGGATTCGCGAGAGTTATCCCAGACGTAGGTATGATCGGCGGCCATCGATGCCATTAGAATGTTGGCCACGGTACGATCATAGCGAGAGTAAACCCTGTCCTTGGGTACGTAGTGGCCACCAGCTCCGACGCGATCCAGAACCCGCTTATAAGCAAGCTCTGCGGAACTCACATGAACATGGTTTAGTATCACTTCGAACCCGGCATTTTGAGCATCCCGTATCAGTTGGACTTTTGATATATGCGAGTAAACCGTTTCAGTAATAAATGACTGGCCAGCGTCTATATACTGGTAACGGATTTTCGCAGCCAGCTTACCCATTTCGAGACTGTGTTTTCCGACTTCGTCAGGGTATCTGCTCTTCTCCATTTCGTCTGCGTTAACGAATGGATAACGTCGCCCGGATTTATCCACATTGGGCTTTATTTGCTCATAGTAGAAAGTTGTTTTCCCCGCGCCATTGATACCGCCAATCAGGATCAGTACAGGTTTGTCATTAGCCATCATTACAGTCAAACCGGTCTGGCGTCACACTAGTTATGGCTTCGACAAAACAATCAACCGCAGATAAGGATAACAAGAGAGGAAAGAATGAGAGAACAATAAATCCATTATGAGCTCAAGATGTTGCCATCAACGTCGCAGCAAGATCCATCGGCCAATACGCCGATGATTTTGCCGTTTTCTTCGCCCCAGCTAATGCGGCCAGCAGCACTAAAAGCCCTGGCATTTTGAATTCCAGCATTAGTGGCAATCCCGGCTTCGATATTTTCGACAATTGAATCCATCATGCCACCAAGGAATTCCTGGTCAGTCAGCTCAGCGGGATTTGCACGAAAAGCGGAATCGATTAGTACGGCGAGTTGGCCCGGAGAAGTACGATTCTCGCGATTGGCCAGCATACGAAGTTTTAACAACGATTTGCGGTCAATTTTGGTGGTTGTCATATCTGCTTTGGCCATAATGGAATCTCCTGTGAGTATTTAATCCATTAATTAGTCAAAAGTATACTAAAGGTTACCATCATGTATACGAATAGTAACCAATTGTAATGATTAAAAGTGATGCCACAGCATTCGCTATTGAATCCCGCTTCTCGATCTTGCCGTGGTAGAAATCTCGAGATATGTCGGGCTTGTTGAATGGATCTACATAGGCAGGTTACACGTACATATTTTGGCGAAGATAGTGGTTCATCCCCGCGAGCACGGGGGAACACAATTGTTACCCAGGACACCGCCGGTTATCAATCGGTTCATCCCCGCGGGCACGGG
>BQJD01000006.1 GCA_021604525.1 marine bacterium B5-7
AATGTCGAGGTGCTGTTCAAGGCGGTGCCGAAAGTGTCTGGTGGTCGTCATTTCGGTTGTCGAATTGAATTCGATAACGAAGGCTATTTGTATTTGTCGTTGGGTGATCGTGGCCAACGGGACAATGCCCAGAATCCTGCCACCCATCATGGCAGCATCATCCGGTTGAATGCTGACGGTTCGATACCGGCGGATAATCCATTCATCCGCCAGCAGGGCGCGTTGCCTGAACTATACACACTGGGTAACCGAAACCCCCAGGGCATGGTGAGGCATCCGCAAAGTGGTCGGCTGTACGAAATAGAACATGGGCCGCGTGGTGGCGACGAATTGAATATTGTCAAACCGGGTGCGAACTATGGTTGGCCAGTGGTCAGTTTTGGCAAAGAGTATGTGAGTGGTATGCCCGTTAGTGAGAGCACTCACATGGAAGGCATGATGGATCCGCTGTATTACTGGGATCCGTCAATTGCGCCATCGGGCATGGCGTTTTACCGTGGTAGCGCTTTCCCAAAGTGGAACAGCAGCCTGTTTGTCGGTTCACTGAAGTTTAATTTGCTGGTGCGTCTTGAAATGGATGGAGACAAGGTTATCTCAGAGGAACGTCTGCTTGAAGATGAAATAGGCCGGATACGCGATGTTCGCGTCGATGCAAACGGATTCGTCTATCTGTTAACCGACGAAGATAAAAGTAAGCTGGTCAGGTTGGTACCGGTGAGGTAAGCGATCTATCCTGATCACTCAGCTTGTTCGGTGCGTGGCCGGATTGCGGAGTTGTAACTACGGATACAGTTTCGACCGTTGGCTTTGGCGTCATACAATGCGCGATCGGTCATCTCGATCAGGTCGCCGGGTGAAGAATCACGCTCTTCATCCATGGTCGCAACACCGATGCTGACCGTCAGTGAATCAGCGGTGGTAGAGCGTTCGTGAGTAATGCCAAGGGCTTTTATCTCGGAGCAAATATCCCCGGCGATATGTATTGCGTCATCACTGCTGGTATTCGGTAAAACCATCACGAGCTCTTCGCCGCCATAGCGTGCGGCAATGCCGCGGCAAGTCTTTGCCTTGCGATGCAACAGTCGCGATAACGTCCGTAAAGCCTGATCCCCCATGGGGTGGCCATAATAATCGTTATAGTTCTTGAAGTGATCGACGTCGATCAGGAGTAGCGAAAGGTCGGAGTGATCGGATTTTGCACGGGCAAATTCCACACCGAGTATCTGGTCAAACCGGCCCCTGTTATAAAGTTGCGTCAAGCCGTCCCGACCAGCACCGATGGCGTATTGACGATACTGTCGCCATACCTGATAGATATAGACTGACAACAGGCCGAGCAGTGCCGGCACAATGGGTAACAGCAGTTTGAAATGCCACAACATGACAAGCCAGGTGCCAATGATAAGCACTACTGCCAGTACCAGTCGAAGTATGAGTAATATCGGTAATGGCGCCAGGATCAAGAGACCTGCCAGCATTGCGAGGGAGCCGTTGAAGGCAACATTGGCATGCGTGTGCATGGTTCTGATGGCGCGATTGCGTAAAATCGCGTCGAGTGCATTTGCCTGGATTTCGACGCCACTCATGGCGCCGCGATTACCTGCCACCGGGATCCCGTAACGTGGTGCCAATCCGCTGGCTGTCACGCCAACTAATACATAACGGTCGCGTAATGCCTCGGCATCCACCCGACCTTCCATTACGTCGACAAAGGGCAGTGTCGGGAATGATCCCGGGGGACCGATAAAAGGCACAAGAATAGCTTTTTTGCGAACCCAGTTACCGGCCAGTGGCTTGTTGATTTCGCTGTTTAACTCCTTACTGTCGTCTGTCAGTTCGAAGGCATGGTCGAGATAGGCGGTTACAGCCGCCAATGAAGGCCAACGTGAACGACCTTCGCCTTCTTCAAGATGCACCCGGCGGATCAGGCCATCCTCGTCGATAGTGATATTGCTGTGACCGATCGCGGCGGATGCTTCGGCCAGTTCCGGCAGGGGCAATAACTCGAATGCGCCGCCGCGGCGTTCATCGCTGCCCCGAGTCATGGCCAGTATGACATTGCCAGTACTATGCAGGGCGTTGGCAAGGGCTGCATCACCGCCTTCATCGGTAGCAGGTTCCACAAACAGCACATCATAGATGACAAATCTCGCCTGATACTCGCTGAGGGTTTCGAGAAGCAGGGCATGATCTCTACGATTAAAAGGCCAACGGCCCAGCTGATCTATACTGTAGTCATCGACAGCCACAATGACTATGTCCTCTGGCGCCGGACTCTTCCACCAAGGCAGTTGAAAGTCATAGAGCAACATGTCCACCCGCTGTGTATCGGCAGCGAAGGTGACGATGATGACAACCAGAGGCGCCAGCAGCAGTGCAGCGATTGCACGCATTATGGAAATCGGGGAAAGATTGACCATCGCTAATTGCGCCGTCGGCTGTAAGACGATGACGCGCCGGTTAATTTATCCTTATTACCGCGTGGTCGTAGTGAAGTTGAATCCTGATTTACGTGTTCGCTAACATCCTGTGCGATGAGTGAAATGTTCAACAAACGGCTACAACACGAGCAGTAACAGCGCCGCGCCGCCGAGTAACACTCGCCACGACATGCCTACCGGAACATCAATCGGGAGGGTTGCCCATTTACCCTGGTAGTCATGTTGATCGATACTGGCAACCCGAACGAAGTAGTTGCCTGGATAAGGTCGGGTTATTACGTAGTCGGTATTGTCAGTGAGAACGCTGTCGATGAGTTCCTTGAATTCACTGTCGCGCGAGAATTCAACACGATAACGCATGTTGTCTGGTTGCTTCGCCCAACTGATTGCTAGCCGACGAAAGTCGAGCTTGAACTCAATCGGCGTGGGTGCAGCTGGTATTGATCGGATTTCAACTTCGTGAATCTCACCCGGCGCGCCCGCTCGGCCGGTGGCGCTCGAAGCGATCAGCCGCCACTGATAACTTCCCGGCGCAAGACCTGAAATTGTGGCCTCGCCGGTGGCTGCTTCCGTCTCTACCGAATGTGTCGCAATACTGCCCTCACCAAGAAGATCCGTGCCTGCATCGAGACGGACCTTATGGCCTTCGCCAGGTTGCCAGCGCGCTGTCAGGCTCGATCCATAGATTACCGCCCCATCGGCGGGTTCGACATCTCTTGAAGCCAGTGGATGTGCATCGACTTCAATCTCAGCCATCGCATCGAGACCGGCCAGACCTTTATCATCAATGGCACGAACGCGGACTGCATAGCGACCGTTAGGAACGTCGGTATCTATCAGAAGCTGATCGCTTGCGGCGGAGTCGTAAGCGAGAATAGTAAACAAATTGTTTCGCGCCAGTTGTACACGATAGCCGAGTATGCCTTCGTTTGAAGGTAGGGCAATGGTGTAGGGAAGCGTGCTGATACGATCCGGGAGGAAGGAAACATCGGGAGGTGGCAGCAACTCTTGCGGCTGTGATGGCGCATTATTCTTGCGGGTAACAACGCCATAGCCCTCACCAAGCTTGATGACGCCATTGCGGTTTACTACAAATACCCGGCCTTCAGTGACTTCGGAGAATGTTTGATCGCTTTGTGCATTAATCCGAAAGCGGGTGCCGCGAACCGAGGTCGTCGCCGATGGTGTATGCACATCGAAGGTATGATTTGCCAAACCTTCCGGGTTAATGTCGGCTTCGCCGCGTCCTTCGATGAGATTGACGACTATCTGGCTGTAGCCGGACTTACCGATACGATTGATTTCGATTATCTCGAGATTGGAATTTTCAGCGATTGTCAGCTTTGAGCCATCATCAAAACCAATAGTTGCACTGGCTTTTTCATTAGTATTAATCCGATCACCCGCTGCAAGTGCAACACCGGGCTTCAATGGTTTTACATGTCCGGATTCGACGGCTGACATTTGTGCCTTACCGCTGGATTTGACCACCCGCGCCCGGGCCGGGACAATCGTGAGCCAGTCATGCGGAATGGTGAGCACCTGACCCGGTATGATTGCGTAGGGTTTGCTGATGCTGTTTATATTGGCAACATCAGCCCAGCTTTTTGAGTCAAGGAGAACATCGCGTCCGATGCTACTGAGCGTATCGTCACTTCGAACCGTGTAGACGAAATCGTCGGCGTCACTGCGATTCGAGAAGGCCAATGCCATGAAGAAGGCGACGAGCCAGATTATATATACCCTTTCCGTAGGGCTTCGGCCGTAAAGGCCATGTTCCATATTTGCCTGCACAAAGTCACCATTTCAGCGATTAAATGAGGTTATAGTAACAAAACAACCTGATAGGCGGTGGATTTTGATTAATGAATGCGGAGTTTGGTGTGCGATGACCAGTGTGCTGCAACATAACCCTGGGATCCTGTGAGATCTACACTAAAAATCGCCATGTGGTCGGGTCCGCGGAATATATCGACGGCGATGATGCGCGCCTTCGAGAATCGATCCGATTGCGTTGTGTGGGATGAGCCGTTCTACGGGCCTTACTTGCATCTCACCGGTAAAACGCATCCAGGTGCAGCCGAGGTTATTGCTGACCAGGGGTATAACTGGCGCGAGGTGGTTCGCAGGATCGAAGGGTCGATTCCAGAATCGGCGTCATTGTGGTACCAGAAGCACATGACCCACCATATGCTTGACGACATTTCACTCGATTTCATGGACACGCTCGCCAATTGCTTTCTCATTCGCGATCCTGTCGAGGTTTTGTCATCGTACCGGCAGCGTCGGGAAAGCTTCGATGCCTCGGATCTCGGCTTCAAACGGCAGTTCGAATTATTTGAATATGTCAGGTCACGCAGTGGCGAAGTGCCGCCTGTGCTTGATAGCGCCGATGTGTTGAAAGATCCGCGCGGCATGCTCAATGCATTGTGCGCGCATCTCGGTATCGAGTTCAGCCCCGCCATGTTGAACTGGCCGGCGGGCGCCCGGGATTCCGACGGTGTCTGGTCAAAGTACTGGTATGATGCAGTGAAGCGCTCGACCGGATTCATGCCCTATAAGCCACACACCATTGATCTCGATGAAGACGCGCGTTTAATTACTGACGCGGGAAGAGATTACTATGACATGCTTTATGCTCATCGGTTGATGCCGCTACATTAAGCTGTCTGGTGATCCACCCTTGATAGCAGTTGATATGTCGTCCTGTATTTATCAGCGGGGTTGTGCAGAACGGATCATCGCCTGTTCAGTGAGTAATGCAGTACCCGGGTAGGTGCTTGGTGTCAGGCAATATTTTTCAACGCACGCACTCCAGTCGACTCCCGTTTGCAGGCAAATCTCAAGCCCCTTGAAATCGACAATGCGACTGCCGCCTATCACGATCACTCCGCGCTTGAATAACGGTTCCGGCATACAGCCGGCTGACGGCCCAATCAGCGTTACGTGGGCATCACCCGCACAGGCCAGAATGTCATCGACGGTGTCGTTAATCAGCGTAGAAGCGGTGCATAACACCTTGTTGCAGGTCGACAGACGTCGCGGATCGAGAGTCACTTCAAAGTCCTTGTCCGATTGCACAAAACGCTCGTCAAGCTCAAGTACGGTCAAGCGAACCCCGGCATTGCGCAACTTGTCGACCAGTCCTGGGAAAAAGCCCACCATACCGAAATGATCACCGGGTTCGGGTTCGAGATTGGCAATTGGATTGATTGCATCAGGCGGTCGGTAGTCGCTTTGTCGGAACAGGGCCTGGGTGATGGCGGAGATTGCTCCCAAGCCCATCGCGCGTCGTTCCAGATTGTCAGACCGATACCAGGCGGCGAGTTCCAGCACATCACGCGGTAACAATGTCAGGTCAAATCTGTCGACTTCGATGTGGGCGAGCGTTGAATCATTTGTTTCTGTACGATTCTGGCTGAGACGGGTAAAAAATAATCCGGTACTGTGGTCTTCAAGTACCACCAATCCAAATTTGCGGGACTTGCCGTTATCCACCGAACCCGTCCGCGGCAAGAGAACCGTTTCGACCCGCGGCAGGCTGATGGCTGCGGCAATTTGATCGCAACATGACAGCAGGTCATCGGCGAGCCGACCGACACCCTGGCGTGTGGTATGACTGGATGCTTTCAATACTCACCTATGGTGTTATGACATTCAGGTGTTGTGGCACAATGCGCCAGGTGAATTCTACCAAGGCGTCATTTCAGGTCACCATGTCGGGCATCGAAAAATTGATGCCCGATGTGGATCGCTCGCGTGTCTATGAATCACGCCTGGTTCATCTCCTCAGCCGCGATACAGCCGTTTATTGTACACGCTCAGCCAGACTCTACTTCTGGGAATCCGACAATGGCCAGGTGCGTACCATCATTGAACGCGCACTATCGTCGATGGGTGTTCCCTACTCCGATGCGCCCGTTATTATGGACAACAAGGGCGTGTTCAATGCACCACGCAAGGTAGCAATCTGTGCCCAGGCATTTGCCACCGTTGCGGTAGCCCTGCGCCTTGGCGGGGTGCGCTTGCGAATTAGTGATCCAGTTCATATAAAGTCGGACACGTTCCCTGCAAAACATCAAACAGATCACATCGATGGAGAAAAAACATGAGCCTTTTGATTGTCGGTCTTGGGATATTTTTTGCAGTGCATTTGGTACCGTTCTCGCCAGCCCTGCGTGGCTCGCTAGTATCGCGCTTCAGTGAGAATGGCTACAAGCTGGCCTTCACTGCCATATCACTGGCAGGATTCGTACTGATTGTCATGGGTATGTCGCGGGCTCCATTCATCGCCATCTGGCAGCCACCACAAGAAGCACAACATGTAACCCGGTTGCTCGTGTTGATCGGTTTTATCCTGCTGCCCGCTGCGCACATGAAGACCAACATCAAACGATTCACACGCCACCCGATGTCATGGGGCGTGGTTTTCTGGGGTATCGGCCACTTGCTGGCCAACGGCGATGTCGCATCGATTCTGCTGTTCGGCAGTTTCGTGTTGTACAGCCTTGCATCAATGGTCTCGGCTAATCTTCGTGGTGCGAAAAAATCCGATGTGCGCTACCGATTCAGCAACGATCTCATCGTCATTGCCGCCGGCGCCATCGCTTACCTGTTACTCACCTGGTTGCACGGTTATCTATTCGGTTATGCGTTGATCTGAACCCCATGTAACGTTCCTCGGCCGGGATCGCTGTTACTGATGGCGATTTTGGCAACGGCCCCAAAGCTCAACAATTAACGGATTGTTGAGCTGACGATGGATTCGTTCATGGGATCCGGGCAATCGTTGACTTAAGTCAATGCGTTGACGCAACGCCCCACCTACTATTCTCCTGCCGCGACTCACTCAGATTTACTTTTGCAGCTGAAATACGCCAGGAGACAAACGATGAAAAGTCGATTGATAACCGCTAACACGGTGATGCTGTCGACACTGATGTTCGCCGCCAGTGCGCTCTATGCACAGGGCGGCACGTCGGTGAAGGGCAGCCAAGCCGAGGCCGCTTACGAAGGGGCACCCACGGCGATGGATGCCTCCGGTACCAGGGGCTTCATTGACGGTGATGGGCCGGCCATGACCCATGACGAATTCGACCGCGCCAAACAGATATTCTTCGAGCGCTGCGCCGGCTGTCACGGCGTGCTGCGCAAGGGTGCAACCGGTAAACCCCTGACTCCGGATATTACCCGCGAAAAGTCGCTCGATTATCTCAAGGTGTTCATTAACTTTGGCTCACCGGCCGGTATGCCCAACTGGGGAACCTCGGGTGAATTGAGCCCGGAAGAAGTCGACCTGATGGCACGTTATATCCAACACGAGCCACCGGTCCCGCCAGAGTATGGTCTCGAGGATATGAAGTCGACCTGGGTGGTCGCAATTCCTCCGGAGAAGCGTCCGACCAAGCAAATGAACAATCTTGATCTTGAGAATCTGTTCTCTGTCACGCTGCGTGACAGCGGTCAGATTGCACTCATTGATGGTCATTCAAAGGAATTTGTAGCGGTGATCGATACCGGCTATGCGGTGCACATCTCAAGGCTTTCCGCGTCGGGTCGTTACCTGTTCGTCATCGGCCGTGACGCCAAGCTGAACCTGATCGATCTGTGGATGGAGAAACCGGCGACGGTCGCCAAAATCAAGGTCGGAATGGAGGCACGCTCGGTCGAGACGTCCAAGTACAAGGGCTGGGAAGACACCTATGCGATTGCCGGTACCTACTGGCCGCCACAATACGTCATCATGGATGGCGATACGCTAGAGCCACTCAAAGTGGTGTCGACACGCGGCATGACTGTTGACACACAGGAATTTCATCCCGAGCCCCGCGTTGCGGCAATCGTCGCCTCTCACGAGCACCCGGAATTTATCGTCAACGTGAAAGAAACCGGCAAAGTGCTAATGGTTAACTACGAGGATATCGAAAACCTCAAGGTTACCAGCATCGGTGCCGCACGGTTTCTGCATGACGGTGGCTGGGATGCCAACAAGCGGTATTTCATGACCGCAGCAAACAAGTCCAACAAAATTGCTGTCGTCGATTCCCGTGAAGATAAGCTGGCCGCATTGGTCGATGTCGGGCAAATTCCTCATCCTGGTCGGGGCGCCAATTTCGTCGATCAGGAGTTCGGACCGGTCTGGGCTACCAGCCATCTGGGTGATGACAGTGTCTCTTTGATTGGTACTGATCCGGAAGGTCATCCGGATCAAGCCTGGAAGGTGGTACGTACATTGAAAGGTCAGGGCGGTGGGTCGTTATTCATCAAGACGCATCCCAACTCATCCCATTTGTACGTGGACACTGCGCTCAATCCGGATGCCAGGATCAGTCAATCGGTTGCGGTATTCGACCTTAAGAATATCAACGAACCCTTCAAGGTTCTGCCGATTGCCGAGTGGGCTGACCTGGGTGAAGGACCCAAACGGGTCGTCCAACCGGAATATAACAAGGCCGGCGACGAGGTGTGGTTCTCGGTGTGGAACGGCAAGGAGCAGAAATCCGCGCTGGTGGTGGTGGACGACACGACGCTCGAGTTAAAGCATGTCATCAAGGACGATCGTCTGGTAACTCCAACCGGCAAGTTCAACGTGTATAACACGGTGCACGATATCTACTAACCGGTGTCAGGCGGTCGCGGCGTGAGTCGCGGCCGCCGCCAACGGCGATCGAGTCAAGCGGAGAATATAATAAAATGCAAGGAACCGTTTATATCGTTGGCGCCGGTCCCGGAGATCCGGATCTTCTGACGATACGCGCGTTGCGGCTTTTAGAAAGCGCCGATGTTGTTGTCCATGATCGTCTGGTCAGCGAGACGGTCATGGCTTTGGTGCCAGCAGGGGTTATCTGCATTCCGGTAGGCAAGTCATCCGGTCGTCATAGCGTGCCGCAAGCGGAGATTAATCAAATTCTCGCCGAGCTTGCGAGTAACCACCGTCTGATTGTACGACTTAAGGGTGGCGATCCTTTCGTATTCGGGCGCGGTAGTGAGGAAGCGTTATTCCTTAAGGAACGTGGCATCGCCTTTGAAATTGTTCCAGGAATCACTGCGGCGCTGGCATGTACCGCCTATGCCGGCGTGCCTCTGACTCATCGGGGTATCAGTCGCGGATTTCGCGTGGTTACCGGGCATCTTAAAGAGGATGGCGAGCTGGATCTCAATTGGCAAAGCCTGGCAGATCCCGAGACCACGCTGGTTATTTACATGGGTCTTGCCAGCGTGGATCGGATGGCGGCTCACCTGATCGCTGCCGGTCTGTCGGCCAGTACTCCGGCCATGGCGATCCAGGACGGCAGCACGCTCGAGCAGCATGTGGTCAAGGCGACGCTCGCCAGTCTTGCTGCCCGTGTGCGCATGGAGAATATACAACCTCCCGCAATTCTTGTTATCGGCGAAACCGTCGCGTTGGCGGATGAACTCAACTGGTTTGCACCGCAAACGGAGTATGAAGATGAATCGATGGCTGTATGGGCTGGTCGCTAGCGCACTGATGTCGATAGCCTTGGCCAGCGAGTCGTCAGCACCCGGTGATTCTCTTCGCTACCTGCTTACCCATGATTGTGGATCGTGTCACGGCATGCAGTTGAAGGGCGGTCTTGGGCCACCACTGACCCGCGAAGCGCTCAAGGGTTATCCCGTCGACTATGTGGCACAAGTAATCCTTGATGGACGCACCGGTACGGCCATGCCGCCATGGCGCGCATTATTGACCTCTGACGATGCCCGATGGCTCGCCGAACAATTGATCAAGGGAATGGAGTGAACATGTCCGCTATCAAAACATCTTTAATACTGTGTGCACTTTTGTTGCTGGTTCAGATTGCAGTAATACATGCGGTATTCGCCGCACCAATCATCGCCACCGGTGATCTGGGCGTCGTTATTGAGCGGGCGGCAGGGGCGGTCAGTATAGTTAACACCAGCGATAATCGGACATTGACGCGTGCTACCGGTCTTGGTGATCTGTCACATGCCTCAGTGGTGTATTCACGCAACGAACGCTATGCCTATGTATTCGGTCGTGATGGTGGACTGACCCGAGTGGACATGATTGCCGGCAAAACCGATTTTCGAACCATACAAGCAGGTAACAGTATCGGCGGCGCGATCTCGCAGGATGGCAGACTGGTCGCGGTGTCCAACTATGAACCCGGCGGTGTGCGTATTTTTGATAGCGCAACACTTGAGGCGGTTGCCAACATACCAGCCGAATATGAACCGGGCAAATTTTCCAAGGTCGTCGGCCTTGTCGACGCACCTGGTAACTGCTTTATTTTCAGTCTGTGGGATGCCGGTGAGATTTGGATCGCAGATTTATCCAATAAGGAACAGCCCGAGATTACCCGGTTCACTGATGTCGGCAAGAATCCTTATGATGCGTTGATTACACCGGATGGGCGTTACTACATTGCCGGCCTGTTCGGAGAAGACGGCTTGGCGATGGTCGACTTGTGGCATCCCGACAAGGGTGTTCGCAGGGTATTGCCCGGCTATGGTCGTGGTCAGGCCCCATTACCCGTTTACAAGATGCCGCATCTTGAAGGCTGGGCAGTTGCCGGCCGCTATGCTTATGTGCCTGCGGTCGGTGCTCACGAAGTATTGATCATCGATCTCGATGACTTCAGCGAAGCGGGCCGGATCGCTGTTAAAGGCCAGCCAGTATTCGTAATGTCCGAACCCGGTGGACGTCACGTGTGGGTTAATTTCGCCCTGCCTGACAACGATACCATCCAGATCATCGACACTGAAACGAGGGGAATCCTTCGCACCCTGACGCCAGGCAAAGGGGTTCTGCACATGGAGTTCGAACCGCGCGGCCAGGAGGTCTGGATGTCGGTTCGAGATCTCGATCAGGTACAGGTCTACGATACCACCACACTTGAGAAAATCGCGACCCTTGATATCGATAAGCCGAGTGGCATTTTTTTTACCGCGCGCGCACACAAAATCGGTCTTTGACCGAGCGATATTTCAATGTCTGAAGAACAGTTTCAAGGCACGACAATGGAACGATCGCTTCTTAATGATTTTCAACGCGATCTGCCGCCCGTGCCAAGACCCTTCGAGCTGATTGCCAGGCAGCTCGGCGTTAGTGAAGCTGAGGTGTTGGACTTTCTTCGCAAGTTGAAGGCAAGCGGTACGGTGAGCCGGGTGGGTCCAGTGTTTGCACCCAACCGATTGGGAGCGAGCACCCTGGCAGCTATAAGCGTACCGCCTGACGAACTGGCACGGGTTGCGTCATTGGTGAGTCGATATCCCGAGGTGAATCACAACTACGAGCGCGAGCATCGCTATAACTTGTGGTTCGTCATAACCGCACCAGGTCGTCAACGAATTCTCGAGGTTATCGAAGAAATTGAATTGCGTTCAGAGTTAAGCGTACTCGAATTACCCATGCTGAAAGATTATTTCATCGATCTCGGATTTCGCATCGACTTCAGGCAAACATCATGACGGTATCCACTCATACCCGGGCCGAATCTCGATCAACGCTTAAAGATCGCGTGATACACACAATTGAAGGTGGTCTGCCGTTGGTTGAAAGGCCTTATGCTGCAATCGCCGAACAGCTCGGTACCGATGAAGGGATGGTGATCTCTATCGTTCGCGAGCTGCTCGACAGTGGTGTAATCAAACGTATCGGTGTGGTTGTTCGCCATCATGAGCTGGGCTATCGCGCCAATGCAATGGTTGTGTGGAATGTTGACGATGACATGATCGATGAATTGGGTGAAAGCTTCGGCCATATGCCGTTCGTTACCTTATGCTACCAGCGTCCACGACGTCTTCCCGATTGGCCATACAACTTGTTCACGATGATTCACGGTGGTGATCGTGATCGTGTCCTGGCCATGGTGCGGATTTTGAACACTGATATCGCACCGACGCCACTGCCCCATGAAATACTCTTTAGCGGGCGTCGCTTCAAGCAGCGTGGCGCCAGGTATCGCGGTGATACGTCAAGTGATAACAAGGTGGTAAATTTATTAATGCAAACATCGATGGACGATATTCGATGAGGACGTTAAACAGTTTCGAACGTCGTTTCATCAACCAGTTTCAGGGCGGCTTCCCTTTGATCAGGCATCCCTTCTGTCGTGTCGCGGCGACGCTTGAAATGGGGGAAGCCACCCTGATCCAGATGGTTGATTCACTTGTTCAGCAAGGATGGTTGTCGCGCTTCGGTCCGCTTTATGACGCCTCGCGCCTCGGTGGTGCGCAAACCCTGGCTGCATTAACAGCGCCTGTTGAGCGTTTCGATGAGATAGCCGAAATAGTCAACGGCTTTGACGAAGTCGCTCACAACTATCGTCGTGAACATGAACTCAATATGTGGTTTGTGCTATCCGTTGAGCACCGTAGCAAGATCGCTCCGGTACTGTCAGCGATTGAGCGATCATGCGGTGTGCGTGTCTATAATTTTCCAAAGGAGAAGGAATTTTATCTGGGCCTGTATCTTGAGCTTGGAGATGACGGCAGTGTGAAGACCGTGCCTTCACCCGATGCTGACAGGGGTCGCGGTTATCATCTGGATGCGCGTGATAGACAACTGGTCGTTGCCACACAAAACGGATTGCCGTTGACAGCCGAGCCCTATGCGCTGGTTGCCGAGCAGGTTGGGTTCGATGAGAAAGAAGTGATCAGCCGGCTTCGACTGATGCTTGATAGTGGCGCGATCCGCCGTGTAGGTGCTATCCCCAACCATTATCGTCTTGGCTTAAAGGCGAACGGCATGACGGTTTGGGATGTCGCCGATGACGATGTTGAAAGTGCCGGTGCGGATATCGCGCGTCTGCCATTTGTAAGCCACTGTTATCAGCGACCACGCTACCAGGGAATATGGGCCTATAACCTGTTTGCCATGGTACATGACACGCATCGTCAAGGGGTCATCGATAAGGCAATCCAGATTGAGGAAATACTGGGTTCACGTTGTCAATCCAAAGAAATGCTGGTGTCCAGTGCGTGTCTTAAAAAAGTCGGACTGCGCCTCGCCGCCTGATTAACAAGGGAGTTACCATGTTCCGATTGAGCCGTTACTTAAGAGCGATTGAAGCTGACGCCTCATCAAGACCAACTATCGCCGTCAAGCCGGATGTTCCTCGCTATAAGCCGAGCGGACCGGTGGTGATCTGGAACCTTATACGTCGCTGTAATCTCACCTGCACGCACTGCTATGCCACCTCGGCAGATAGGGACTTTGAAGGCGAGTTGTCGCTCGACGAGATAAACACGGTGATGGATGACCTTAAGGGCTATGGCGTGCCGGTATTGATATTGTCGGGCGGCGAGCCGATGATGCATCCACATATTCTTGACATCGCCGCACGCGCCAAGGGCATGGGTTTTTACGTTGGACTGTCTTCAAACGGGACGCTGTTCAATAAGGAAAACATTGCTGAGATTGCTGCGCTTGATCTTGACTATGTAGGTATCAGCATCGATGGCATGCGTGAAATACATGATCGTTTCCGTCGCCGCGTGGGTGCCTTCGATGAAGCGTTGCGTGGCGTTCGCCTGTGTCATGATGCCGGTATACGAGTTGGCCTTCGTTTTACCTTGACGCGTGATAATCATGCCGATCTGCCGTCGCTGCTTAAGCTGATGCGCGACGAAAAGGTAGACAAATTTTATCTCTCCCATCTCAACTATGCCGGTCGTGGTAACCGTAACAGAGCGCGCGATGCTCAGGTGAAAATGACTCGCGATGCAATCGATTTACTGATCGAGACCTGTCTTGACGATATTCGCAGCGGGCGTCACAGTGAATTCGTCACTGGCAATAACGATGCCGATGGCGTTTATCTGTTGCATTGGGTTCGACGCAGCATGCCTGATCAGGCTACACGCCTTGAAGACATACTCAGGCGTTGGGGTGGCAATTCATCCGGCGTTAACATTGCCAATATCGACAATCTCGGCATGGTGCATCCTGACACCATGTGGTGGGACTATTCACTAGGCGGCGTACGTGAGCGACCATTTTCCGAGATTTGGGAAGACACGCGCGATCCGTTGATGCGTGGTCTGAAGTCAAAATCAAGACCGCTTGAGGGTCGCTGTGCGGTTTGCACGCATCTTGATATTTGCGGCGGTAACAGCCGCACCCGTGCGTGGCAGTTGACGGGTAATCCATGGGCAGAGGATCCCGGCTGTTATCTTCACGACGACGAGATTGGCGTGAGTGAAATGCCGCCTCGAATCGATGTGACGCCTTACTCGAAGTTGCGCAACCGCGCTGTAGTCGGGGTGAGATTTGGTCGATGAAGTGGAATCAAATCCTGCTGTTCATCGTCGCAGGAGTAGTTATATGGACGTCTTTATTATCTGGTAATGCACGCGCGACAACAGACACGATAGAAGAGGACTATACGACACATTGTGCCGAGTGTCATGGTGCTGGCCGGCTCGGTGGCATGGGTCCTGCCTTGTTGCCGGAAAACCTCAAACGGGTATCCAAAGACGAGGCAGTTGAAGTGATTCTCAATGGCCGTACCGCTACCCAGATGCCGGCATTCGGCAATATCCTCGACAATGAAAAGGCCCGTGCCCTGGTGGAGATGATTTATACGCCGCTTGCGCACATACCGGTGTGGGATATCGAGGCGATCAGGGCGAGCCATAAAATACTCGCACCAACGCCTGCACTCGACGGTCCGATATTCGATGCCGATCCAACCAATCTTTTTATTGTCGTAGAGCTTGGCGATCATCATGCCACGGTACTCGATGGCGACCTGATGGAACCGATTCATCGTTTCAAGACACACTTCGCACTTCACGGCGGGCCCAAGTATTCTTCTGATGGCAGGTTCGTCTACTTCGCCTCGCGCGACGGCTGGATAAGCAAATACGATTTATGGAATCTCACTACAGTGTCGGAGGTGCGTGCAGGAATCAACACACGCAACCTGGCGGTATCCGCCGATGATCGTTTCGTCATGGTGGCCAACTATCTGCCGCATACGCTGGTGATACTCGATGCCGAGGATCTCTCGCCGATTCGCGTTATCGATATACGTGATGCTGAAGGCAATTCTTCACGCGCAAGTGCTGTTTACGTTGCCCCCCCACGCGAAAGTTTTGTTGTTGCCCTGAAGGACATTGCCGAGGTCTGGGAGATTCAGTATCGTGATAATCCCTTACCGGTATACAACGGCTTGATGCATGACTATCGCCTTGCCGAAGGACTCGCCGAGCAGGGCATGTTTCCGGTACGAAGAATTCAACTTGACGACTATCTCGACGATTTCTTTTTCAGTCAGGACTACCGCCGGTTATTTGGTACGGCACGCAATTCGAAAAAAGGTCAGGTCGTGCAGATGGACATTGGTCGAAAAATCGCCGAGCTTGACATCGACGGCATGCCGCACCTCGGTTCGGGTATCACCTTTGACTACCAGGGTCGAACCGTACTGGCCACACCCAACCTGCGCAAGGGTGAGGTGACTGTAATCGATCTTGAAACATACAAAACCATCAGGCGTATCGAAACACTCGGACCGGGATTTTTCATGCGCAGTCATGAGAACAGTCGTTATGCATTCGTCGATGTATTTTTTGGCAAGGACAGCGACGCGATTCATGTGATCGACAAGGCGACCCTTGAAATAGTCGAAACGTTACGACCTGAGCCCGGCAAGACTGCAGCCCATGTGGAATTCGATCGCGATGGACGCCATGCACTGGTCAGTATCTGGGACATGGATGGCGCGGTGGTCGTCTATGACACCGCATCGCTCAAAGAGATTAAGCGCCTGCCAATGGTCAAGCCCTCCGGTAAATACAACGTTCACAACAAGATAACGCGTTCGTCCGGCACCAGTCACTGAATTGAAAGACGCACTTTCATGGATGACAATTCGGATTGATTTTGCTCGCACATAGAACTTTTTCAAGTATTCGAGTGTCACAGGTTTTAAGAGGTCCTGCTGCCATGGCGGGCCTTCATTTGTTCTTGAACCTGACGAGCGAAGAATCGTATGCAGTTGAACCCAACCCCCTTTGTGCAAACGGATTCTTGTTTGCCTGAGTCTCGCTCATCCGATAACGAGCTCTCTTTCCCGCCACGCTCGTTAAGCCGTATCATCGATGCTGTCAATCAACACCCGGACCCCGACTCTTCATGCGCCCGGGAGATTGTCGAAGTCGCCAACGTTAGCGCCGATGATCTTGCAGGATGGACATTATTTAATTATCCGACAACAGATTCCTATGGCCGCTGTCTGATTCACGATGGCGGTTTTTTTGAGTTAATGGCGATGTGCTGGCGAGCGGGTGATTATTCCGCGATTCACGATCATGGTCACACTCAGTGGGGCGCAGTGCAGATTTTTGGCCCGGCCGAACATGCCGTCTTCCACGTTGACACGGATGGTATTCGCACCGCGTCCATTGAACGGATAACACCCGGGCAGGTACTACCGGTTAATGGACAACTGGTTCACCAAATGGGTAACCCGGAAGAGTCGGTGACTTTCGTTTCGTTACACCTGTATGGAAATGTAGAACGGGCGACCGATATCACCGCAGACGCGCGGGTCTTCAATCTGGCACGCAACCGAATAGAGCGAACCGATGGCGGTGTATTCTATGATCTCCCACAAACCGCGATAAAGGATTGCGAACCATCACCGAAACCGGATCAGGCCACCTGGCGCCGCGATGTCGAGTTACATGCCGATCGTCTGAGACGCGCGAATAAACCGACTGCGTGGATAGATTCGCTACTTGGTAATGAATCTGTTTGACCAGGCCGAGGTAACAATCGGATAACAACAGGCGTATCAAGGTACCGATCTCTAACCCAATCTGCCAGTTAAGATAATCTCCTGTATTACGAATGTCCCGTTATCGCGGATAATGAAACGTCGACTCGAGTGATGAATCGCTGGCATCACAGCGCTCGGCCAGATGCGACAGACTGGCACGATCGAGTATCCGCACATGATTGCCGCGCATGGTGATAAGGCCGGCGTTAACGAGACTTCGAAAAATTCGTGACAGGGTTTCCGGTTTAATTGACAGCCGCGATGCCAAAACCTGTTTGGGTAGGCCGAGATCAAATTCGTCTGCTTCATCCGTGCTATGCGTGTCGGACAAGTTGAGAAAATAGCTGGCCACGCGGCAAGTACCGGAATTAAGACTCAGGTCATTGATCTCGCGCAGCAAGCCATGCAGACGTTGACTCAGGTCCGCCGCCAATAGCAGGCAGGTATCGACGGAATCGCGCAGCATGTCGATAAAGTCCCTGGCATCGATGCTCACCAGATCAGATGGCTTAAGGGCCTGTGCGCCAACGGGAAAGGTGGGTTTTTCAAGAAACATCAGCGCTTCGGCGAAAGTCGCGCCGGGGTTGATTACCTCAATTACCTTTTCATCGCCTTCTGCCGACAGACGATACAATTTTATCTGTCCGCTCAGCAGCAAATAGAATCGGTCTGCAGGATCCTGTTGTTCGAACAGGGTTTCGCCTTCATTCAGGTGAACCCGAACAGCCCGTTCTGCGACTCGCTCAAGTTGCGGAACGGCAAGACGGCGAAACAACATTCCCTTGCCGAGATCTTCGATTGGCTGGCTTACGGACAACTGCGATGATTCTCTGGAAAATGACCGCTGGATATTATCAGAACAGAGGCGTCGCCATCATGCTATCCGGTCAGACTGCGGTATCCGCCGCCATGCGAAGCTGGCGATACGGCCGCACCCGGCGGACCGCTTCGCTGTAGATCGGGTGTTGCTTGAATTCGTGAAGTGCTGCCTCGCTGGCAAACTCTGCATAAACGACCACATCGACTTCGCTGGACAAGGCGTCGATTTTGAGACTCTTGCGCACTTCAAAATGATCCGCATGGGGGATGTTTGCCAGGGCAGACAGGTCTGTAACGATTGGGTCGATATACTCAGTGGCAGCGCTGAAGAAGACAATATGGCGTATCACGGCGAATCCTTGCCTCAAACGAAGCGTTCAGTGAAAAGTATGAAGGAGAAGTGCCCATGGCAATGCAGCGCATTATTGTATCCAAAAGCCAGCTTCAAATGCCAACGGGTAACGACATGATTTCGTCGCGTCCCTCTGGCTGACATTGTTCAATAATCGGTTGCTGTTAATTCACTGGCTGGGGTGTATGCCGGCCGAGTCGTAGCATGGCGCATTTCGTTCAGTACTTTTTCAAGGGTGCTGGCAAACCACGGTGTATAGGCGCCGGGCGATTGCTGCATGTCAAGCCTCAATTCCGGAAGCGGTAGCCAACGGTATGCCTCGACCTCCATGGGGTCAGGATAAATCTTGTCATCCTGAAACCAACCGGCGAACAAATGGTCGATTTCATGTTCGACCAATCCGTTGTCGAGTTCGGCGCGATAGGTATGTCGAGCCAACCAGCCAAGGTCGACACTAAAGCCCATTTCTTCTTGAAGGCGTTGCATGGCTGAATCCCGGATTGTCCAGCCAGGTCCTGGGTGAGAACAACATGTGTTACTCCATAGCCCGGCGCAGTGGTATTTGACCAATGCGCGTTTTTGCACCAGCAGTTCGAGGATACATTTCCGGCGGCGGAAAACGAATATTGAAAATGCGCTATGAAGGATGCCCTTGCGGTGTGCGTAAAGCTTCTCACACTGACCGATCACTTTATCCATTTCATCGACCAGGAGAACCGTATCCCTGTTCATGGAACGTGGTGGTGTGGTCACGTTGTCCGCTACCCCGTGATCGTGGGAAACCATCTCATCAAATACCGGATGCGATAATCACGTCAGCCCCTTGTCGCGGAAGAACTGACGATACTTGTAATCTTCCTCATTGATATGGTGAATCAACCAATCCCATAACATGGTTCCAAATTTCTTCTTGAATGCGACTTTGCGGTTATTTATCTGCGATTGCACCTTGACCAGATCTTCAATAAATCTGTCATGCAGCCGTTTATGTGAATCGAATCCGGGATAACCGTGTTCGCGCATGAGTTCTTCCTCTTCCCTGAAGTGTGTCTCGACATAGCGCATGACACGACTGAACACTGCATCCATCTTTCGCCAGTCCTGATTGGTTGGCTCCCTGCCGATCAACTCGTCGGCAATCTGGTTGAACTCGATTGCATAGGTCGCCAGACGTAGATGCTGACGATTAATTGCATTGACTCCAACGTCTTTGAGCAGGCAGTGCGCGCCCGGCGTCGTGAGTTCTGATTTTTTCTTAAACACTATCGGCCACCTCCGAAGGTCGTGATTGAAATTGCACGTATGAATGTGAGCTCCATCCGCCGCAGGACTGAATAACAGCCCAAAATCCGCCCAGAAACGCATGTAATACCGACTGGTTTGATGGCATCAGCAATTGCATTGAACATGGAACCGATGGGAAAGCATGGCGTGGCCTGATCCTGCTCAAGTTTTGTAAAATACCTTTCGTTTTTCCAACTGTATTCATGTAAGTTCCAATGTGCATATCAACAGCCCGAACATTATTTTTTTAAGTCGCATTGACCGCCAGGCCAGAACTCATTCGAACCTGTTTCAAAATGAGAGAAGGTCGCCAAGAGTAGGCAAATGGGAGAGAAAAGCGAAGTTTGCCTGGATAAATAAGCATTTGAGCGAGCATTTGACACCGTATTGGGGGATTGCAGCCATTTTGAGACAGGTTCCAGTCTAATGTCCGGATTCTTTATCATCGGCATTGCCATCAATGTAATCGTGCTGGTGTTATTCGCCGTATGGTTCATACGGCAATGGCGTCAGAGTGCCGGGAAACATTCAGGGAAAAGCCCGCCTCGATGAAGCTCCTGCCGAAAGGAACTGCCGTTTTGCTGGTTGCATGGATCGTTATCATGGCGTTCGTGGCCGCGTTATTCTGGTTCAATGAGGACACTGTTGACATGGATCTGGCGAGTATCCTGCGTCCAGTCGCAACGCCACTGAAGTCGTTCGAGCTGACTGATCAGTTTGGCGATCCGTTCGTACTTGATAATCTTGACGGAAAATGGAGCTTTGTATTTTTCGGTTACACCTATTGCCCGGATATCTGCCCGGCAACTCTGACGATATTGTCATCACTTGCTCGCGACCTCGAATCGCGAGGACTTGGCAAAGACAATTTCCAGATGGTGTTCGTATCCGTTGATCCCGAACGTGACAGTGTGGAACAGATTCGCAAGTATCTGGCATTTTTCGGTGATCGTTACATCGGTGTAACAGCGGAGCCTGATGAATTGCTCGCGTTTGCGAAACAATTCGGCGCGATGTTCGAAAAGCAGGGCGACAGCTCATCGGATGCCTACTACATGGCACATACCAGTTCTATCTTCCTCGTCAGCCCGAAGACCGAACTGGTGGCGGCGTTCTCGCCGCCGCATGACTATAAAACCATCTCTTCCCTGTTCCTGAAATACATCGAATGGCGATAGCCACCCGGACCATCGAACCATCGCTATCATGACAACTGAACCCGTATGAACTTTGTCACCGTCGCACCACCCGTTCTGGCCGCCCTTAATGTAACTGCCGCCACGTTGATCACTACGGGGTTTGTGCTCATTCGCAATAACCGTCGCCGAGCTCATCGCTATTGCATGATTAGCGCCCTCATGGTCTCCACGATTTTCATGGTTATATACCTTTACTATCATTCCATAGTCGGCAACATCCCATTCGCGGGTAGCGGTGTCATTCGTCCTGTTTATTTCTCCCTGCTTGCCAGCCACGTGATACTGGCAGCGGTACTTTTTCCGCTTGCACTGTTCACCGCGGGACTCGCCCTCACCGGCAGAACGATTCGCCACAGACGGGTCGCGGTGTGGACGTATCCGGTCTGGCTTTACGTATCCGTCAGCGGTGTCATTATTTATTTGATGGCGTTTCATATCTATACCGGCTAGTTCACGTACGCATGTATCCTGGTTTTTATGTGAAGTAGTTTTGTTCGATGAAAATCAATCTGACATTCCCCAAGGGTTAATTCACATGGAAATGGTTGTCTATACTGTTGTTGCGTTGGTTCTGTATTGGGTTTCGGACTGGATTGTGAATCGCATTGAAATCCGCCGCGGCCAACGCCTCGAACATCGCTCCTTGTTGTTCTTCGTCATCATCATGGTTTTGGCGGTTGTCTCATTTCAGGCAATTCAAATGTGGCGCGGTCCGATCGAGGCAGGCGGTTCGACCGATGACGCCACCTCGGCCACATCGAGCGAAACACAATAACCAGGAAGACAAGACCACCGATCACGGAGATCAGGCCGCCTAGTCCCATAAGTCCCATGCCGGCAATTTTCTCGATGCCATCTAAAACCTGTGCATCGCCCGCGGTTTTTCGCTGCACGCCGTAGCCGCCTGACCAGGCCAGCCCAATGACGTGTAAAAGTTGACCGCCGCCATACAACCAGGGTTGTGCAACAACCAGTCGACCCACTGGTCGCTTGAATCCGAGCAGCGGTAATATGTGATATGTCACACCCATATAGGCGAGCGTGATGGCGACAATCGAACCATGATAATGAGCGGGGACAGTGACATTACTGCCATTGATCATGAAGCCGATGAGACCACCGGCACCAAACAGGATCATCGAAGAAAACAACGCCGAACGCTCCGCACCAAAGCCGCCGGTATGGCCTATAGAGCGGACCATGTTGAACAGGATGACCAGTGAGATGGGTACCGCTGCCAGCCCGCCGCCGTATTGCATCAACCAGGTCATGGTTTGCAGATGATCGGGTGAATCGACCGTGAAGTTGAGATAGGCGAGCGGTATCATGAGTACCGGAAACAGACCGATGGCGAAAAGAAACAGAATGATGCGGGGGGTCAATCGCGAGTTGATACCGGATACGGTTGCCAGCCATAACCACGACACCAGCATGAGCTGAATGTGCAGGAACTGTAGCGCGTGTCCACCGCCCCAGAAGAGTAACTCGTAGTATCGTTGTCCCGTAATCGTTTCAGGCAACCCAACGTACGACGCGGCAAAAGCGCCGATGGCCACCAGTGACGCGATCAACGATGAGAAAAGCCCAAATCTCAATGCACCCTGACCACTGATGATTCGTCCTATCGGTCTGAAGGAGATCAGGCTGTGTACTACCAGGATGGTAAAACCCAATGCAAATATGACAAGGCCGCTGAAGAAAATGGGATCGTCAAGAATCGGGATATAGTTGGTCATCATGGGACTGCCGGCGCCGAGGAAGGGCGATAGCGCCATGATCACCGCTCCCGTTGCCGCCAGTACCAGTGCAAGCCAATGAAGCTGTTCCCGATTCGCAGTGCTGTTGATGCTCCAGAACACACCGGCCATGGCCAGAAACCAGACCAGCACAGTCAGATCCACATGTACTACCAGGGCGGTATGAAAGATATTGATCCAGGGGAAGATGTCCTGAATGTAGGGTGTACGCGAGAGAACGATAACGAGCGTTAGCAGCCCGCCGCCGACGAGTGCACCGAGTGCGAGCAGCATCCATCCTGTGCTGACAGCCAGCATCTTGTGTTCCGGCATATCGAGGGTGAAGCCATTCAGGTCTTCGCTTTCGCGACTTGATTCAATGTTCACAACGAACTGACTCCGGAAATGAAACTGACTAATATTGTTGCGATAGTGAAGCGGGCCATCTCGCGCATCATTCGTGTTTTGAGGTTATAGCGCATCATTGCAGCGAAAACCCTCCACTATTGGCATCGAATGACACAACCAGGCGCTGCATCGGTTCGATATTCACCGTTTTATCGAAACGATACGTGGGACCTTCGATATTGATATCGTCGTTCATCCATATAGACAGGTGATGTCTTCCGGCTTCGGTGATGATGTCGCGATATACGTCGACTCCCTGGTCCTGATACAGACCCGGTGCGTCGATGGTCAAACGTGTCACGGGTTCGTCGTCCAATGATATTTCCAGCTCCAGTGGCGATCGCTCGCGCGGGCAGTCTATGGCCATGCGCATATTCGGTGCCAATTCAGCAAGCTCATCCGCTGAACGTGTAGCGCATTCGGCTATGCGTTTTGCTGCATGTCCGAACGCCAGTGTCAGCACCGCCTGATTGTCATCGAGATGCCGATAGGTGGGATAAAGCGAGAAGTACCAGATGAGCGCCATGAAGACGGAGTAGTTCACTGCCTGAAGCAACAGCCTGAATATCTTGCTACCCATCCTGACTCACCCGGGCATCGTCAGCGGCGACCTCATTTGACGCCGGTATGTCATCAAGCTCGGCAATCTCTTTTTGAAACGCGGCCAGCGCTTGCGTGATTTTCTTGCCGTCTGTTTCGGCGCCACGAAATATCCTGATTCGTCGTCGCTCTGCGCCACCACGTAATCTTGGCTTACGATGACCTTCAAAGCGCTGGTCGAGCCAGACATTGCCATATCGAAAATAGCAATCACCGGTGCGGCAACCGGTAACGAACACACCGTCGGCGCCTTTTTTAAGCGCATACTCTATTAATGTTGCCGGTAGCATGCCGGTGCAGAACACGCTGACTGCAGCGATACCCTCGGACTCGAGCCGACTGACCTCATAGGCATTGTCGCAACCGAAGACCACGATGCCGGTATCCTTGTCGATGAGCGTCGCGAGTGCGGCATCGGTTTGCGTACGCATGCCATTAGCCGAGTAATTCGGCATGTCTATTCCGGTTACCAGATCCTGATTGCGTTGTCTGAATGGGTTAGATGATGGACAGGAGCCGACGCAGATACCACACGACGCACACAAGTCTGGATCGACCACAGCCTCATGACTCCATCTGGCATCGTCAGTACGTGGCAGTATGTCTATCGCATCGAAAGGGCAGTCATCCGCGCATTGTCCGCAGCCGTTACACGCTTCAAGATAGACCTGTGCTGCCGGCCCCCTTTTTTTCGGTGGCAGCCACGGCAAAATCATCAACAGGAAGGTGACACCCAGGGTAAGCATCCATGTCTGACCGGCTGTCCACTGGTCCACCAGCGGATAAACATTGAGATAAAACCAGTCGAGATTCAGAACGAGCGGCACACTCGACAGATCAGCGGGTCCGTGGCTTTCGGCGGGCTTGATGATCGATAACACCAGCAAGGCCAGCAAGCTTCCCACTGCAAGTCCCCGTGGCGCGCTGATCTTTACATGGGAAAGGCGTTTGACGTGAATCCATATGGCAACAACCAGGATGATTGGTTGACCGAGCAAATGCAGGAATGCCATCAGGGTAAAGAACCGGTCGGTCAGATGACCGACAAGAAAATCACGGGTCATCGAGCCCGCCACGATCGGCAGGGTGTCCATAAGCTGTGAGGATAATATGGCGACGTACAGCGCAAGTTCGTCCCACACCAGCCAGTAGCCGGTAATACCCAAAGTGATCACGAACCATAGAGCCGGCACTCCTGTGAACCATGAGAACCATCTGAAACTGCGATAGCGATCGAGCGAGAACTCGCGCAGCATATGTAGCAAAATGGTGACCACTGCTGCATCCGATGCATAACGATGCAGGCTGCGCATCACCCCACCCATGTACCATTGCTCATGGGTCATGTACTCCACCGACGCATAGGCGCCGGCGATGCTGGTGTCGAAGAAAATGAACAGGTATAGCCCACTGACCAGCACCACCCAGAAGAAAAAGAATGCCAGAGTGCCGAGGTTATAAAGCGGGTTCCAGGCCGGACCAAACGACAAATTGAACCACGCTTCGAGTGCTCGATAGCTTCTCTTGACCGGGTTAATCACATCAGTTTCCAGACAGAATTCGATGGATTGGCAAGCTGGCATGTGCAGGACAAGGAGATGGCGCGCGCTGTGTCGGGAATCTCATGCATTTCCAAGCCGCCGGCCGGCCACCAGTTCGCGAATCAGGAATGCGATGATTCCGAGAATGACAACGGCACCGATGACCAGTTCCAGGAACAGTGAGTAATCGAAGAAGTATCCGTCCCGTGCAGGATCGTAGGCAGTACAAAAGAATTTGATCTTGTCGACCACACTATCTAGGAACGATTGCTGCGGTTGTGGACGGTTCAATACCAGTTCCATTAACGGATCTATCAGTAACGGTGTTGAAAAAACTTCGCCGTAGACCTGTCGATATATCCGTCCGTTCGCATCGATTACCGTGGCCTGGACAACATGATCGAAGCCGCTCGGCGAGCCGAAAAATTCAAAACCGAGTTCATCGGTCAGACCTTTAATGGTTTTTGCATCGGCACTCAGCACATGCCAGCCGTCCTCATCGATACCTTGCTGTTGGGCGAATTGCTTCATCGCAAGAGGTGAATCGTTGGCGGCATCGAAGCCGAGTACGGCTACATTAAAAGTGTCAGGACCGAGCGCTTCACGGGCTTTTTCGATAACGCCGGCGAGGTAACGCGTTGTGGTTGGGCAAATTGAATGGCAGCTCGTAAACACCAGGCTCAGGATAAGGGGTTTGCCGCGAAATCCGGCAAAGGAACGCGCCATCCCGTCAGCGTCGGTCAGCGGCCATGTCGAGACCTGTCGGCCTATGGCATCCTGACTTGCTTGAAGTGCTGATTTATATTGAAAGTCTTTTACCGCATTACCAGCATCGTCGGCATGCAGCATGGCAGGCGACAAGGCGAGCAACAGGGCAAACAGGGTGGGGCGTTTTTTCATCAAGCATCAGGTCGGTTTTATGGCCGGAAAATCGCGACTACAGGATATCCAGCACAGCGAACGTCAACAATACGATTAGTTGCACGAGTGAGGCGAAGAAGCTTTTCATTGCCGTTTTTCGCGAAGGCGCGTGCGCTAGTTGGGCGCTGCGATAGATAAAGTATCCACCACCCGTTAGGGCTCCCAACAAATAGAACCATCCCAGACCGAAAAAGAATGGCAGAATTGACACGATCACCAGGGCAATGGCATTCCATAGCACCGCATTGGCTGCGCTTTGATCACCCACCACAACCGGAAGCATGGGAATGCCGGCGGCTGCATAATCCTTGCGACCGGCAATCGCGAGACTCCAGAAGTGCGGTGGTGTCCAAAGAAACAATACGACTGCCAATATTACCGGTATGGGTCCGAGTTGCGGATCGACCACAGCCGCGCCGGCGAGTACCGCGAAGCTGCCGGATGCGCCACCAATGACAATATTCATCCAGGTGCGGCGTTTCAGCCAGACGGTATAGACGATCGCGTAGAAAAACGCACCGAGGAATACGAACAGCGCTGCGGTAATATTAAGAACGATTGCTGCAGCGCCCACGCTGACAATCAATAGCGCCGCGATGATCAGCAACCATGGTGTTCCATGCTTGAAATCACCGGTAACAAATGGCCGGTTACGGGTCCTCGGCATTAGCGCGTCAAGATCCCGTTCATAATACTGATTGAATGCACCGGCGCTGGCTGAAGCCAGCAGAACCGCGAGGGTGAGAACCATGGCTTGCACCAATGACACCGAATCACCCGGCGTCACCAGCAGCGCTACGAGCGCGGTAATGGCCATCACCACGCCAATGCGGATTTTGAAAACGTTAACCAGTTGAGCGATCATTCTGGTAACTCCTCCGGGTTCAATTTGCCATAGCGTAACCACATAAAAGTGGAAATGCCCGTGCCTGTCGGTGTGCTTGTGTCCGTATCCGGATACGGACTAATCCAACGATGATAACCGTCGGGCAGGCAAGCGATATCATTTGCCTGCCCGAACACAGTGTTAACCCATCGGCCAGACGGATGCCAGGTATTTCCAGTTGATGAAGTAATACACAACAAAAGATACCAGCAGCAATATTGCGAGTGCGAAGGTGCCTGGTGCCTCGAACCCGGCAGAACCATGTTCTTCCACCGTAAGTCGCGGTGCACGAGCAAGTAACTCCGGACGATCGACGTTATAGACGCCAGGGGCCAGTGCCTTGCCGAGAAAGCTTTGCAAAAATCCTGCAGACGGCTCGAGTTTCTGACCGAACAGTAGTGATCCCACGGTGATCAACAGATAAGCCGCACCGCCGACAATCGCAGCCAGACCGCCGATAGCGGCAATTGCCATGAGCGTGTAGGCCATTCCCGGATATTCGAATGTCATCGCAGCCCCGGTGAAATCCATGTCCCAGTGACGTCGTGAAACGCCCAGAGTACCTGCGCCCAGCATGAACAGGATCAGGATCGTCATGCCACCGCCGAACAGGTAGGGTTGCCACCTGGCGAGCGTCGGCAGGATGATTTTTCGTCTGAACAGAACCGGGATCAACAGGTAGGTCAGCGCCATGAATGTCAGTGTTGTACCAACCGCTACCGTTGCATGGAAGTGCGCTGGGACATAAATCGTGTTGTGGATGATCAGATTGATCTGCTCAGTGCCCATTACCACACCGGTGATACCGCCAATGAATCCGAAGACGACCAGCGCAATGAACATGCCGGAGAACACGGGATTACCCCACGGCGCTTTACGTAACCACTCGAAGTAACCGCGTGTAAAACCTTTTTGACGCTGCGCGACCTCGATTGAACCGGGTACGGTGAGCCCGTGAACCATGCTGGCAAGTACCGCCAGGTACATTGCATAGCTGGTGTTGAATATCTTCCACTCGGTTCCAACACCCGGGTCCACGAGAATATGGTGGGCGGAGGCAAGCTGAAGAAACAGGATATACAAGAGAAACGCGGTACGGCTGACCTTTTCCGACATCGGCCGTGCGCCGAACAGGACGCCGGCAATCAGATACCAAACCGATACATGTGCCGCCACGTTGATCTGTTGTGATGAATGCCCAAGTCCCCACCAGATGATGCGATAGGTTTCGGCATCGATATGGCTGATATAGCCGATGGCCCACAGGAATGTCGGTACCAGGATGATGGCGCCCGATGCGATGGTGAAAACTGCAATGATGGCGGCAGTAATCGCACCGAATGTCACCAGCGGGACAGACCCCTCGTAGGTTTTTTCCTGGTAGGCGACCACCAGCGTACCGAAGAACACCAGCACTTGTACGAGCGCGCCGACTGCAAACAGGATCAGGCCCAGGTAGAAATGTGGCTCGGCCTGCATCGGTACATATGACGTCATCATGACGCTGGACCTGCCCTGGAATACTGCGACATTATTCATCACCGCGCCAATCACCATCAGTGCGAAGCCGAACCATGCCCAAGCGGGGGTTGCCAACCGTGATCGCAATAAGGTGGACGAGGCAAAATGCAGGATCGCCATCTCGAAGAAGATAATCCAGAAGATCAGCGCATTGATGCCATGCGCCGTGAGAACCATGTAAAAGTCCTGCGGCGGAAGCAGGTGAACCTGCTGCCATCTTGTCAGTACGACACCGAGGGCAAGCACGCCGGCGAGCAGCAACGCTACCACACCCGCAACAGCATTCACTTTGATCAGGCTTTCGGCCGATTTGTGAAAGTAGAATCCCGAATCGGGACAGACTCTGAAGTTAGCCATGATCAATTACTCCTTCACGTATATTTTGCCGACCATGGTGTGATGGCCGATACCGCAGTATTCGTTGCATATCACGCCATACTCGCCTGCCTTGTCTGGCGTGATCTCGATGACCATCTCGTACCCTGGAACAACCTGCAGGTTGATATTGGTTGGTTGCAATGAAAAGCCGTGCTGCCAATCCATGGAAGAGAGATGAAGCCGATAGCTTTTGTCTTTCTCCAGTTCGAGAATGGGCCACCATTGCCACAATCGACCCAGCATATAAATATCGCTGCCGGCAGGTGGTGCCACCACGGGCAAGTTGGCTTCGTCGCGTACCTTGTACTGCTCGACCATTGCCTGAACTTTCGCACCGTACGCTGCGGGAGTAGTCTGGTATGCCTCGGTGGAAAGATTTTGTTTTCCGTATATATGCCAGTACGGCATCATCAGGAACATGATCACGCACCAGACCAATGCAAGCGCGATCCAGACGAGTTCTACGCGTCCGACGGGAACCTTCCACCAGATTCTGTCGGCAGGGGGCATATAGGAAGTCATAACGGTCTCCCGATCTTAAATATGAATTTATGGCGCAACAGGCAGGGTGACGACTTCCATGATTCCCCATATGATGTAGAACACTGTGGGCATGGTGACACCGATAAATAGCAACAGGAACGGGTTATCCAGTAACGACTGCATCGCAGGGATGCGTTCTTCTGGTTCTTGGGTGGTATTGTCGGTAGGGTCGCTCATTTATTCTCCCCCGAGATAGCCGGTTTAAACAGAATCAGTTTTGGTTTAAAACGCAGAGCCCGGACATCGCGTATTCCATTTGCGACGTCCGGCGAAACAAACTCCGACCGAAGGAGCCGTTGCCTCTTCTACGTGTTACAAAAAGTACACTTCCGTATGTATAAAATCCTTGATTAAAGTCAATAATTTGGATTATTAAGGTCCGTATTGCCGACTTGGTGCGATGGCGGGGGAGTTAATTCTAAGGAGCGCTTACAGAGCTGAGTGGTTTGAGAGACGTAAGACTACGGGTTCAATCGGGTACGAGTCGATAATGGACTTCCAGCTTTTTGACTATGCCCGGGTTCATGATAATCATCTCGTTGTCAGAGAATATGATTTCGCATGGAGCCGAAAGAGAGCAGTCGAACATAACCCGGCCATCGATTGTTTTGACCTTATCGATATGAGCAACTATCGCTTCATCGAGGATGCCGAAATCGCCCCGAATGTAAGCACTTTTTGTGGTTTGTGCGCTGACTGACTCGAACACCTTGCGTATCGCGTCCGCTGAAACTTCTGCGGAGTACGGGTAGGGAATATAAAGCCGTACGATGCGGTTTTTGGAAAAGAAACGGATATATTGGTTGGCCCCGGACAGTTCGGCCAGGTCGCTGTCGTTTCCTTCGCGGACAAAGTATCCTGAAGTGATTAAAGCATTGTTGTCGTCTTGCGCGTGCGTGTCTTGAGCAAATACTGATCCCGTGAAAACAATTACAAACAACAATAATGTGTGCATCTTGACCATGGATAAATTCCTTAACGTTAAAGCGATCGTTTCCTGTACAAACGACGTAATTGGTCATTCATTTCAAACATCGCCATAGTGGCCGCATTATAATTCGCCAAAGAACCCGAACTCCAAGGATACGCAAACTTAAGTATGCAGGACGATCATTACGACCTCATTGTCATTGGCTCCGGCCCGGCCGGCGAGCGTGCTGCTGCCCAGGCAGCCTATTTTGGCTATCGTGTAGCGCTGGTCGAAAAAGAAGCCGATCCCGGTGGCGCAGGGATCAACACCGGGACGATACCTTCGAAGACCCTGCGCGAATCGGCTCTGTATCTTTCTGGCACACAAAGCCGTGGTTTACACGGCGTTAATGCAACCATCAAGCGTGACATCGATGCCGATGACTTCATGTACCGCGAACGCTATGTCGTAGCCCGTCAGCGGGAGCGGTTCCAGTGGAATATGGATCGTCATCGGGTCGACGTCATCAAGGGGCGTGCCGAACTGGCAGGTGCATCGGAAGTAATCGTGCGTGGCGCTGGCAATGTTCGCAAGATCAAGACAGCGAAAATCATTATTGCCACTGGCAGTACGCCCCGACATCCGCCGTTTCTGCCCTTCGAAGATCCGTCGGTCTACGATAGCGACAGCATACTTCAGATGCACGAGTTGCCGAAATCCATGGCGGTGATCGGCGCCGGTGTCATCGGTTGCGAGTACGCCACTTTCCTGGGAGCCATGGGTATCCGGGTAGTATTGATAAACAGTGGCGAGCTGTTGCTGCCGTTTCTGGACAATGAGCTTTCCGAGCGGTTGTTCGAGGAAATGGCTGGCGGCGGTATAGAAATGCTGACCGAGGAACGAGTGGTTTCGGTGACGCGAATCGCTGATACCACCTTGAAAGTAATTCTTGAATCCGGCGCCGATTTCGAAGTGCAAAGCATTCTGTTTGCCGCCGGCAGACGTCCGGCCACCGGTAGGATGGGACTGGAAGAAACGGGTATCGAACTCGATGGCAAGGGATATATCGTCGTCGACGACAATTTTCAAACCGCGCTACCTGGCGTATACGCCATAGGCGACGCAATCGGTTTCCCGGCACTTGCCAGTACCTCCATGGATCAGGGACGCACTGCGGCGTGCCATGCATTCGGTTTTGAATTCCGTAACAAGGCAAACAAGCAATTACCTTTTGGTATCTACACCGTACCGTCGATTTCCATGGTGGGTGAGACCGAGCAAACCTGTATCGACAAGGGCATTGACTATGCGGTCGGTCGGGCGAGCTATTCAAACAATCCACGCAGTCAGATCATCGGCGACGAGCACGGTTTCATGAAGCTTGTTTTCCGGCCAAAGGATTTCCGCCTGCTTGGGGTGCACATCATCGGTGAGCGGTCTACAGAACTCATCCATCTCGGTGCTTGCGTGATCCAGTTCGGCGGCGCGATCGACTACTTTATCCAATCGGTATTCAACCATCCAACCTTATCGGAAATTTATAAATATGCCGCCTATGACGGGCTGCGTAGTTTGCCGAAGTCAGTTCAGAAGAAGGTCTGGAAGAAGGCATCCTGAGATAATCAGGCAGGGATTAATCCGGGTTTCAGATCCGCTGCAAACTCATTGACTACCTGCGATTGATCTCACGGATGATATCGAGATAGTGGCGCAAGGTGTTCTCGAAACCGCTATCAAATGACTCCACCACGATGGCGTGACCAATAGAGACTTCCTCAACGCCGGGCACGGCATTGAGGAAGTTGCCCAGGTTGAGCAGGTTCAGGTCATGGCCCGCGTTGATACCGAGACCAAGGCTTGCAGCATATTCAGCAGCGCTGACATACTGATCGAGAACGGTGTTCTCATCAGCCGTATTGAATGCACGCGCATAGGCTTCCGTATACAACTCGATACGCTGGGCACCGGTCGATGGAACATGCTCGATCTGTGTGGGTTCGGGATCCATGAACAGGCTTACCCGAATACCATTATCAACAAGCTCGGCGACGGCGCGTTGTAGCGCGCTGTTATCACGACCCAAGTCGAAGCCGTGGTCTGAGGTAAGTTGATTTGGATCGTCCGGTACCAGCGTGCACTGGTCCGGCTTTGTTTCCCGAACAAGTGCGATGAATGAAGCTGTGGGATTGCCTTCAATATTAAACTCAACATCCTCGTACTTTGCACACAGTTCGGCCAGTACCGGAACGTCGGCGAAACGGATGTGCCGCTGATCGGGTCGGGGATGAACCGTGATGCCGTTAACGCCCACCGCCAGCGCCCGCCGCGCCATGTTAAGCACGCTTGGATAATCCCGGCCGCGGGCGTTGCGAAGCAGTGCAAACTTGTTGAGGTTAATGCTGAATTGGGTCATGGTGTATTTATTCGTAACGGCGCGACGAATTGAACGGTATGTTGGTGTGGTTCGATTGTCGCAGAAAAGAATCCGGTTTCACAATTTGCAAATGATTGTGGAGGTGCCACTCATGAATACACCGGATCTTTTTAAATTCACAGTCAATAGCTTGGCGGAGTTATGGCCCAAATGACGATGGTTTCTTCGTCGGAGGGATTGTCATAGCGATGCGGCTTGTCACTCTCAAAAGCAAAACTGTCTCCTGCTTTTAAAAGTACTTCACGCTCATCTATCCACAAACGCAACTCGCCGGCGACGACGATACCGGCTTCTTCACCTTGATGCGAATAGGGTTCAGGACCGCTTGCCGACTTCGGTGGAAAAATACATCGCAACAGTTCAATTTCACGCCGCAGATTCGGCGAGAGGAGCTGGTCGGTAATGCCGGTGTTGAATGTGAGATGACGTCGCTGATGTTCCCTGACAACAACATCCTGTAAACCATTATCACCGTCTGAAACGGGTGAGAAAAACCAACTGATGGTTACACCAAGCGCCCGGCTGACAGAATGCAGCGCCTTTACGGAAGGTTTCGATAACCCTCGCTCTATTTGACTCAGATAACCTTGTGACAATCCCGTCTGCTTGCTGAGTTGGGCAAGCGTCATATCGTGCGCTTTTCGCAGATCTCGTACTTCATCTCCAATCCGCTCGTCGCCTTCAAGAAGCTTGGAAACATTAATTTTCTGGTCATCCAGGTTTGCAAGTCCTGACTTATTGGAAGGTCTGATGAATTTTGGGAGCTTATTAGGTTTCGACATCGCACTAAACAACAAAGAGGGGGTTTAAATTTCTGGCCGTTTCTCGCCACAGCATAACCATGTGTGCAAGTAATATTCAATAAAATATTCAAAAAAGTGAATATTTCTGTTGTAATTTTTACATATATGATTATTATTTCAAAAAAATTTACTTGAAATATTATCTTGTCAGTTCCCGGTCACACAGATGTATTGATTGTTGGAGGCGGAGTCGCCGGTTGTGCCATTGCCTATCATCTGGCAAAGATCGGAATTACTGATGTGGTCTTGTGCGAGCGTAAATTATTGACATGCGGAACGACCTGGCATGCAGCCGGGTTGGTGACGCAGCTAC
The DNA here is from genome assembly GCA_021604525.1 of marine bacterium B5-7. Taxonomy (GTDB): domain Bacteria; phylum Pseudomonadota; class Gammaproteobacteria; order Arenicellales; family CAJQKF01; genus BQJD01. The sequence continues at coordinate 33,861 of BQJD01000006.1, forward strand.
GCGCTACCCGTAACATGACAGAGCTTGCCAAGTATACGGGGGAACTGTTTTCCGATCTCGAAGCAGAAACGGGGCAGGCAACAGGATACAAGAAAAATGGCTCACTCCGTCTGGCTAAAACCGAAGCACGCCTGGAGGAACTCAAGCGTGGTGTCTCAATGGCTCGTCTTTTCGGGCTTGATGCTGACGTCATCTCACCTGACGAGGTTAAAGAGCGTTGGCCGCTCGCTGAAACGAATGACCTGACAGGTGCCATATGGATGCCAAACGATGGTCAGGTCAATCCGTCAGATGTAACCATGGCGATGGCGAAGGGCGCGCGCGCGTCAGGTGTAAATATATTCGAAAACACTCGTGTTGAACGTATTCTTGTAGAAGGCGGACGTGCGGTTGGCGCAATAACACAAGCAGGTGATATTCGTGCATCGAAGGTCGTAATTGCCGGAGGCATGTGGTCTCGCGAGCTTGCCGCAGAAATTGGCGTTAGCCTTCCATTACATGCGGCGGAGCACTTCTATGTTGTTACAGAACCTATCAGGGACTTGCCCGCTAATTTGCCGGTGATGTTTCTCGGCGACGAATGCTCTTACTACAAGGAAGATGCTGGCAAGCTCCTTCTGGGTTGCTTTGAACCCCATGCCAAGCCTTGGGGGCATAAAGGAATTCCAGAGGATTTTTGCTTCGACTCATTGCCTGAAGATTTCGAGCATTTTGAGCCGATATTGGAAATGGCCATTAAACGGGTGCCGACACTGTCGAAAACCGGTATTCAGCTTTTTTTCAACGGTCCGGAAAGTTTTACACCCGATGACAGATACCTTCTTGGTGAAACTCCCGAGATAAAAGATCTCTACTGTGCGTGCGGCTTTAATTCTGTGGGAATACTTTCCTCAGGTGGGGTTGGCAAAGCTCTGGCCGCGTGGATTCGCGATGGCTACCCTCCATTTGAGCTGGCCGATGTTGATATTCGCAGGATGCAACCTTTCCAAGCCAATAAACGCTATTTATATGACAGAACCAAAGAGACCTTGGGACTTTTATTTCAGATGCATTGGCCGTATCGCCAGTACGAGACTGCCCGGGGTGTTCGACGAAGTCCGTTTCATGATCGTCTGCTTAAAACGGGCGCCTTTATGACGGAGGCGGCGGGCTTTGAAAGACCCGGTTTTTTTATTCTCGATGGAGGCGACAACGAGATTAAATATTCGTACGGCAAGCAGAGCTGGTTCGATGTCTGTGCCCGCGAATGTCTGCATACAACACACGCGGTTTCGTTGTTCGATCAAAGCGGTTTTTCAAAATTTCGCGTAGAAGGTCGTGACGCCTGCAAAATATTGAACACTATCTGTGCCAATGACATCGATGTGGAATCCGGCCGGCTGGTTTACAGCCAGTGTCTTAATGAGAACGGAGGAATCGAGGCAGATCTGACCGTGACGCGATTGCAGGAGAATGCATTTCTCATTGTATCTATCGGGACATCCCAGACCCGCGACCTTGGCTGGTTTCGAAGACACATTCCCGATACTGCCCACGCAGTCATCACCGATATGACTTCGGGTTTGCCGATGCTTGCCCTGATGGGACCAGATTCAAGAGCATTGCTTGAGAAGGTATCTGGTGAAAGTCTATCCAACGAAGTTTTTCCCTTTGGCTCTTCTCGTGAGCTTGAGATTGGTTACGCCCGGGTTCGAGCTACCCGGGTGACTTATGTCGGAGAACTTGGCTGGGAGATCTATATACCTGCTGAATTTTCTCAGTACGTATTCGATGAACTCATTGAAGCGGGTAGTGAATATCAACTCGGCCACGCTGGGTATTTCGCCATCAACTCACTTCGAATGGAAAAGGGATATCGTCATTGGGGACACGATATTGGTGAGGAAGATACACCCATAGAAGCAGGTCTTGAATTTGCGGTTGCATACGATAAGCCTGAGGGCTTCATCGGTCAAAAAGCGCTCATTGCAAAACGTGCTCAAAAACCGTCCACCAAAAGACTTGTACAGGTTCGTCTCGCTTGTGATGAACCACAGCCGTTTCTCTACCACGATGAGCCGATCTTGCGTGAAGGAAAGATTGTCGGATCGATTACATCCGGCGCCTACGGCCATCGACTGAATGCATCTCTTGGCATGGGCTACATTCAATCGAAGGATGGCATTAACAAGTCTTATGTCGACAGCGGCAATTTTGAGGTCGAAGTGGCTTGTGAGCGATATCCTGTTGATGTGCAGTTCGCGCCATTTTTCGATCCAGCCAATACACGAATCAAACACTAAGTGAGCAGGAGTTAGTCATGTCTGAAGTTCTGGAAAGATTTAGGAATTTAAGCGGCAAAGTATTTGTCGGTGGCGAGTTTAGATCGAGCAAGGCATCTAACAGGTTCGATGTAATCAATCCGGCCACAGAGGAACAGTTAGGAGAGATTGCCGATACCACGATGACAGAAGTTGATGATGCCGTGGATCAGGCCAATACCGTTAAGAAATCGTGGGCCCGCAAATCTGCACTTGAGCGCGCGCAGATGCTTCATGATGTCGCAGATAAAATGAAACGGTTAAAGCCATTGCTAGCTGAGGCGCTTACCCGTGAAATGGGTAAGACCTATAAAGAGTCAGTGGACGAGGTCGACTGGTCAGTACACTCCATTCGTTATAGCGCTGAGATTGGTCGCAGTGATGCCGGGCGTGTGATGGGGAACGCGACGCAGGGACAATTTCATTACACGCTCAAGCAGCCCTATGGGGTAGCGGCTCTGATATTGCCTTTTAATTATCCGTTGGTGTTATTGGCATGGGAGGCAGGAGCGGCACTTGCTGCAGGTAATGCTGTCATTGTTAAACCGTCCGAGTACACCACACTCAGTACACTGCTGTTTGCTGAGGCATTTAATATCCTTCCCGATGGGCTTTTCCAGGTGGTCAGTGGTGGCGGTGATGTCGGCCGTGCCATGGTAGAGCATAAAGGCACACATGTTGTCGCCTTCACGGGTAGTGTTCCTGTCGGGCAATTGGTCTCTGAAACCTGTGGTCGGTTGATGAAACCTTCCTTGATTGAAACATCCGGTAATGATCCGTTCATCGTCATGCCATCAGCTCCGGTTGAATTGACGGCTCGTGCTGCTGCATTTTCGGCTTACATGAACTGTGGACAGATATGCGTATCGGCCGAACGGTTCTTTGTTCACCAGGATATTCATGACGAGTTTATAGAACAGCTTGCAGTAGAAGCTAAAAAGATTCGCATTGGTAATGGGCTTGGCAAAGTGGACATGGGTCCGATGGTTGCTGCCAAAGAGCGCGCTCGATATGAAAACACACTTAACAGGGCTATTGAGCAGGGAGCAAAGGTGCTAACGGGCGGCGGGCGACCCGGCGGACTGAATACCGGCTGGTTCGTCGAACCGACTGTCCTTGTTAATTGCAGCGCAGATATGGAAATTTTTAATCATGAGAGCTTCGGCCCGGTTGCACCAATAACCTGTGTCAGTAGTTTTGATGAAGCCATAACACTGGCTAACCGTTCAAACTACGGTCTCGGCGCCAATATCTATACAAAAGACTTAAAAGAGGCGATACGCGCAACAGAAGAGATTGAAGCCGGAATGGTATGGGTTAATGCACCGCTTCTGGACAATGACGCAGGTCCGTTCGGCGGCACCAAGTTAAGTGGCATGGGTCGCCAACTTGGTCCGGAAGGAATAGAAACATTCCGCCAGACCAAAACCGTAATGATCGATCCCGAATGTGAACCACAGGATTTCTGGTGGTTCCCATATGCAGATTCCGAGATGTATCCCGACAAATAAGTTATTAAGAGGAGGAGGATGTTATGAATGAAGCAAATTCACATGGTGATCTTGAGAGCCGAATATCGAATCTTGAAAAACCCGAGAATCAGGGAGCCGGTTTCACCGGCCGGGATTGGCTGCTTCTTATACTCACCGGGGTGGTATTTCCGGTCCTGTTATTGATCTGGGGGTGGAACTGATGACTCAAGCTACACATGAAAGGGCTGATGAAGGCAATTGGCCACTATTAAAGAGCGAACGTACCTGGGGAAGAATCGAGTTGGGTGTTGTACTGCTCGTCGCGGCCTCGGCAACCTGGTGTTACATAATTGGTGAGTATGTCGGCTATTACCTGAATCTCAAGCAGGGTTTCGCGACCATGACTGCGGGATCAATGATAGGCATGCTTCTCGTTACATTGGCTGTCGTGCCTGCTGCAACCCGATACGGAATCGACTCAATCGTCTCGGCACGTCCCCAGTTCGGGAGCCGTGGTTGGGTAATAACCGTTTTCCTCTTGTACGTCTCAATTATCGGTTGGAACTCGCTGCTTTTGATTTTCTTCGGTAAATCGATATTACAGCTTCTAGTTACAATCGGTGCCATCAATGAGGGCGCTGGCAGCATCATTTTGCCGATTGCAACCTTGTTGGCCTGTGCCGTTGTCTACGGGGTTTTGATGCGTGGTGCCAGTGGCATTGCCAGGGTATCCAATATCCTGTTCTTCTTCATTGTCGGTGTCGGTTTGTGGATGGTATATCTGCTACTCACGAGTGATGGAATCGATCTTGTCAATGCCAAGCCAGCATATGCATCTGGCAATCTGCAGTGGGACTATATAACGGGTCTGGAAATCGGTATCGTCAGTTTGCTGTCATGGTGGCCATACATCGGCGCAATGGTTCGCGTCGCACCGAATGCAAGTACCGCCGCCATGCCTGCGATGCTGGGAATGGGTCTGCCGGTACCCATCCTGAGTGTTATAGGTCTGGCCGCAATCCTCGCACTTGAAACATCCGATCCATCTGCCTGGATGGTGCAATTGGGTGGTACGTTCTATGGCACGATCGCCTTGTTGTTCGTTATCGCTGCTAATCTGGGTACGGCAATCATCGGTGTCTATGCAACCGCAGTGGGCCTGAAAAGCGTGCCGGCTCTTGCAAGGATGTCATGGGGGAAAACGCTGTTATTGGCACTGGTACCGGTTGCATTTATCAGCATCATTGTACCGGATTTATTCTTTAATAACTTTGGTACGTTTCTCGCATTTATCGGCGTCTTCTTTGCGCCATTATGTGCGATACAAATTGTGGACTACTTCATACTCCGGAAGCAAAGACTGAACGTTCGGGCGTTGTATGACGGATCTGTAGATTCGCCCTACTATTATTGGGGTGGTTTTAATCCGGCTGCATTGATCGGCATGGCAGCAGGTTTTGTCACATATGTTTATCTTCTGAATCCGCTTACGTATGTCAGTAAATCTCCTTATGAAATACTGACAGCATCATTGCCGGCAGCCGTGGTGGGTGGTGTTACCTATCTCCTGTTGACGCTGATTATCATTAAGCCTGCTGGCAAAGGTGACTACGTCTAATGATCCAGGAAAATCCGGTTCCGTCGTCATGGGCATTCGTGTCATGACGGCGGAATCTACCTTTTGAGATAGGTTCAAGTCAGTCAGGATTATTCGGTGCTGATACCCAGAACTTTTAGCAATTTGTCATAAGGTTGATAGCCTGGAATCATTCGGCCGTCCGCTAACACCAGGGCAGGAGTTCCGGTTACCCCTACTGCAACGCCCAGACGGTAACCCGCATCCACCGCATCGGCAGCTTCGCAGTCGCCTGCGTCAGCCGTGTATCCGCCGGACTTGGCGGCCGTCAACGCCCCCTGGCGATCATCAGCGCACCATACTGATCTCATTTCGGCATAGCCGGCACCGCGTGTGCCACTGCGGGGGAATGGGATGTAGCTGACCGTGACTCCCGCCTTCTGCAGAATCGGCACTTCTTTATGGAGACGGCGGCAGTATGGACAGGTGGTGTCTGTGAATACCGTAATACGGGCCTTTTCATCACCAACCGCGGGGTAGTTTATTCGGTCCTTTACGGCAAAGCCGGCAAGGCGATCGAGCCGAAAGTCACTTGACCGGGCCTGGGTGAGATTTTCACCGGTCTCAAGGTCGATCAGATCGCCGGTGATCAGGTAACGGCCGCTGGCATCGAGGTAGAAATAACGATTTCCTGCTTGAACACCGTAAAGGTTATCCACAGGAGTCTGTTCAGGCTGGCCGATAGCAGTACTTGCTGACAACGCCCTGGCGAGTCGCGCTGTGATGGTACTTGTTTGCGTGTTACCAGCTTGTGCTAATTTACCTGTCGGCAGACCGGCGGCAGCATCCTCGGGATAAGACTTTGCCCAGGCCGCGAAAATTTCATTGGACCACAGGGATTGTACATAGGCGATTATCTCGGCAATCTCCGTGTCGGAGAGTTTCTCGGCAAAAGCGGGCATGGTGCCGCCCAACTTGGCGCCGCCATCGCGAATCGTACGTGACAGCACACCAAGATCGTGGTGCCAGGTATGTGCCGTGCCGTTCAAAGGGGGCGGTGTCAGTTTGCCGTTGGCGTCACGGGTCTGCCAGTTGTCTGTGCCACGGCCTTCCTTAAGGTGACATGTTTGACAGTTAGCTTCAAAGAGATCCTTACCGGATTCCACCTGCGCGCTGTTGTACCAGCGAGATGAATCGTCGGATGATGTTTGCGCCGCTACCATCGATGAGAAGGCTGCCCCGATGGAAAAAAGAAGTGTGAGATGAATACGTTTTTTCATGGGATTGAATAGTTCCTGATGTATTGTCAGCGGCGACACTGGGAGAAGTTTTTGGTGATTTGTTTGATGTCGCCGGAGTCGATAGAGTTAACCGTATGTGGCCAGACAGTGAGTTCAGGAGCGTCGCGGAGGTGGCGTGGATGGGGCGTCATTCAACGTATTTTGTACATCGTCAAATTGACTATGACGAGTGAAGAAGTGGATACCTATAGATGGTGTTTTCAGTGGCCTGGTATTCGAATCAGAGACACAAATCAGGCAATGGTCATTATCACAATCGTCCTGTTGATCGCAGTTTTCATAGGTTTGAATAGATGCACTTTGTGAACCAACAGGATAGATACGGTCTGTAAGTTGATTTGATAAATCGGGGAAGGAGTGGTTTACGGTTACCGAAATAAAATTCGATGTGGAAGGTGCGTCCATGTTGACTGGAGAAGGTGGAATATTGGATGAGGCGGTTGCCACAGTCGATTGGCTGAGTATCAGTATGACGCTGAATAGCGCAAAAAATAGTTTGCGAATTACATTCATGGACGCAGGCAATGGTACAACGAATTGAACCGTTTATCGGTCGGACGATTGCAAGGGATTTCCATCTGCTGTGTAGCGCCAGGTTCTAGTACGTATTATAGGTTCGTGTGACACCTTGCTCATTGAAACTCATGACCGAATAGCGGTCGAGACGGCCGGTTTCCATGCCCGGCGACCCTTGAGGCATACCGGCGACGGCAAGGCCTCGTATCGACGGCTTGTCGTTGAGCAGACGGATAATATCGGTCGCTGGCACATGACCTTCAATCACGTAATCTCCAACAGTTGCTGTATGACAGGCACGTAATGGTTCCGGGACGGCCAACTGACGCTTCATCGGTGACACGTCGTATTGATTCTTGACGATGACGTTGAAGCCGTTGTCTTCAAGATGATCCACCCACTTCGAACAGCAGCCACAGGTGGGACTCTTGTACACGGTCACATTGGCGATTGCCTCCCCGCTTCGGCTGAAGGGACCGGTATACAGTACTAAAACAGCGATGATGGCAGTTAAGGCCAGGACGCTAATCGCGATCAAATGCGATCGGCTCTTTATTTGTTTGAACTTATGCTTCATTCTTTAAATATACGATCTGGTGAAATCGTGGAACTGTCGGTAGATTAAACACGAAAGGCTGCTTGCCGATCCACTATCTAACCAAAATGACATAATCGAAAACGGATAACTGACAACAAAGTCATACACCGAATGTCGTTACCAAAACGTGAGTGCAAGGCATGATTCATCAACGTATTCGACCCTTCAATACCCGTGATACTTATCCTGAGCAGTGTCTTGATAATGATCTTTGTCAGGCAGTGGTTGCCAGCGGCAGGGTCGTTTTCCTGCGTGGACAATGCCCTCAGGATCTCGATTCCTTCGAGAATATCGGTATTGGTGATCCCATCGCCCAGGCTCATCAGGTGATGCGTAACATACAAACACTTGTCAGCGAATGTGGCGGCGCCATGGAACATATTGCCAAGCTGGTGGTGTACCTCACCGATGTGCGTCATCGTGAGCCGGTTTATCAGGTTATGGGTGAGTACATTCGTGGCGTGCATCCGGTATGCACGGGTCTGGTAGTGGTCGCCCTGGCGCGTCCGGAATGGTTGGTGGAAATCGATGCCACCGCGGTGATTCCATGACTTTCTCCATCGTTGCCCGTTGCAAGCAAACCGGCCAGTTCGGTGTTGCAGTCTCGTCATCTTCCCCGGCAGTCGCGGCGCGTTGTGCATTCGCGCGTGCTGGTGTCGGCGCAGTATCAAGCCAGAATATCACCGATCCGTCTTTAGGTCCGCAGTGCCTTGACCTGATGGAACTCGGTGCCGATGCGCAAACCGCACTTGAAGTTGTCACGAATTCCAATGATGACATCGAGTATCGCCAGCTAGGCGCGGTGGATGCTAATGGTATCAGCGCAATATTCAGCGGTGAAAATACACTTGGAACATACGCTACTGCGTCCGCTGCCGATGTCGCCTGCGCCGGTAATTTATTGGCTAATGCCCGTGTGCCCACTGAGATGGTGAACGCATTTAACGCGACATCAGGACATCTTGGGGATCGATTGCTCAAAGCCCTTAAAGCCGGGCTCGACGCTGGCGGCGAAGCTGGCGATATTCATTCAGCCGGCCTCATGGTAGTGGACCGCATGTCATGGCCAGTTGTCGACTTAAGGGTCGACTTTGACGATGCGCCGATTGAGCGCCTTCATGAACTCTGGCAAATATACAAACCGCAAATCGATGACTACATTATTCGCGCCATCGATCCGGCGGCATCTCCCGGCTATAACGTAGCCGGTGACGATCGCTAGCTGCAACATGCCGGTGGGTTATCCGGTTTTGTGTTTTGAATATGCGTCCGGGATTTTGAGAATTATCAGGCGTGTCGCGCCGGGTAGGGGTTGATGAACTTTGATTGGCATGTAGAAAGCGGTGAACTGCCGCCATTGATGACACTAGAACCCGATCCCGCGGCTGACAGTATCGATCATGCTGCGGTACGCGCCTGCCGTTTGATGAGACTGCGTGAGGAGATGGCGTCGCATCAGATTGCGGCCTGTCTGTTATTCGATCCGGTCAACATTCGCTATGCGAGTGGCGCTCGCAACATGCAAGTCTTCTCGTCACGTAACCCTGCCCGCTATCTGGTCGTCACTCAATACAGAACCATCCTGTTTGAGTTTACCGGCTGCATGCATCTGGCCTCAGATCTTGAGACGATCGATGAAGTCCGCCCGGCCATGACCGTGAGCTTTGTCGCAGCAGGTAATACCATTACCGATACCGAGAAGCGCTTTGCTGTTGAGATGGCGACACTGCTGCGCGAACTTGTCGGCGATGGACAGATTATCGGTATTGAACGAATCAACGCCGGTGCGGTGCAGGCATTGGTTGCACAAGGCTTTATGTTGGTCGATGCGCAAATTCCGGTGGAACGTGCCCGGGCGATTAAGTCAAGTGAGGAACTCAAGTGTGTACGTGCGTCGCTTCGAGCAACCGAACATGCCGTTGCCCGGCTTCGCGCCGCGCTTCGTCCCGGTATTACTGAAAATGCCTTGTGGTCGGTACTGCATCAGGCAGTGATCGAGCAGAACGGCGACTACTGTGAGACCCGGTTGTTATCAAGCGGCAAACGCTCTAACCCGTGGTTCCAGGAGTGTAGTCCGCGAGTCATCGGTAATAACGAACTGGTGGCGCTGGATACCGATGTGGTCGGCTGCTATGGCTATTATTCCGACTTCTCGCGAACCTTTCATTCAGGTCCCGGCAAACCGTCCGCGATACAGAAACGTCTGTATCAAACAGCCCACGAACAGGTCCACCATAATATCGACATCATCAAAGCAGGAATGAGCTTCAAGGAATACTCTGAAAAAGCCTGGAGCATCCCTTCGAAGTATCATGGCAACCGTTATTATCTGTCCGCTCATGGCGTCGGCATGACCGGTGAATATCCATACCTCTATCATCATGCCGACTACAAGGATGCCGGCTATGACGGCATAATCGAGCCGGGCATGACCCTGTGTGTGGAAAGCTATATTGGCGAGAAGGATGGCACGGAGGGGGTGAAGCTCGAGCAGCAGATTCTGGTGACCGATGACGGTATCGAGTTACTGTCGGAATTTCCCTTCGAGGAGGCGCTACTGGGCTGATGCGCCATGCCGTATGACGGCTAGCTTACTTCCACAAACGGCATGTCAGCGACCATTTCGTACTGTCGTTCTTCGCTGAGTTTCTTATATCGCGTGCGACTGCGATGGGACCTGAATACCTTCTCCGCCGACTGCCGCTTGATGTCCTTGTCGACAAAATCGTCACGCACAAAAAACGCATTAACGCCGGTATTGTCGACCGCCACCAGGCTATAGCCCTTGCGCATTCCAAGCCGTTCAAATGCCCTCAGGGATGCACTGTGATACAGCCCGCTCGGATGCATCCGATAACGATCAAAATCGGCTGAATAGGGCACGCTGATACTGCGTTCAATACCGAAGCTGGCGTTGTATTCCACCACCACGATTTTGGCATCGGTTTCAATTGCTTCGAAGATCCAGAAGTCATTGCCATCGATGTCGATCGACAGCACATCGATGTTGCGGCTGAAGTGCAGGTCACTAAGCAGCGGATTGATGTTGTCGATATCGACGAGGCATTCGGCAATCACTGCGCGATCGGCAGCAAGCCGCCTCAGCAAGGTTCGCGCAGTTGCGCACTTTTGCGGATTAGCGTCGATAAAAACACCGCGATAATTCCGGTTGATGAGCATGTTCAGACAATTACATTGATCAGCAGCAAAGCCGATTTCAACAAATCGTCGATTGAGCGATGGTAAGTGATCCAGCAGATAATCAATAATTCCGTCTTCGCGGTGTTGCGAGAATACCCGGTACCCATGACGGTTGATGTCCCATGGCGGGAAATGCACGCCGCGGTGACGGTTTTTGAAGTGAGCACGTAGTCGCATCGACGCTACTTTGAATGTTGTCGATAGCGAGTCGCTGGATGAGTCCAAGTTAGAGAATCCTGTGGCGAAACTGCAAGACGAAAATTGTAAACCATCGGTGGTTTTGTCTTATGATCGATTGCGCAGTGGACGATCCTTGCTATCATGATCTTTAACTCAATTATCATAAATTCAATAACAGACCGAGGTTACCGTGGCAGATATTTTTAACCTGTCTGGACGACATGCGCTGGTGACCGGCGCTTCCAGCGGACTCGGCGCCGGCTTCGCCCAAATGTTGGCAGATCGAGGCGCCAGCGTGACCCTGGCGGCGCGACGTCTCGACCGGGTTGAAGAAAATGTTGCGGCGATCCGCGAACGTGGCGGAAACGCCTTCGGGGTCGCTGTCGATGTTACCGATGAAGCCAGCGTAGGCGAGGCATTCGCTGCCGCTCGTGCACACGCCGGCGCGGTAACCATCGTCATAAACAATGCAGGGATTGCAACGACCCAATCGGCACTGGATCTTGAAACCCGGGATTTTGATTCGGTACTCGATACCAATCTGCGCGGTGCCTGGCTGGTGGCGCGACAAGCGGCGACGGATCTTCGCGCCGGGGAGCTTCCAGGCTGCATCGTTAACATCGCCTCGATATTGGGTGTACGTGTTTCCGGCGCGGTCATGCCCTACGCAGTATCCAAAGCGGCCATCATCCAGATGACCCGGGCATTGGCGCTTGAGTGGTCACGTTATAAGATTCGTGTCAATGCGCTCGCGCCCGGCTATGTTGAGACACCACTGAATCGTGATTTTCTGACCTCCTCTGCCGGCGACGCCATTCGCAAACGCATCCCCGAACGCCGCTTCGGTAACCTTGCCGATCTTGAAGGTCCGTTGTTGTTGCTCTGCAGCGACGCCGGATCGTATATGACAGGCAGCGTGCTGGTAGTGGATGGCGGTCATCTGGTCAGTTCGCTTTAACCCAACCTCATTGGCCTAACAATTAATGGCTCAATATCAATTGAGATAAGCACTCATGGATTTCAATCTATCACCTGAACTCGTTAACCTTAAACAGCGTGTGACTGACTTTGTCGAGTCGGAAATACTGCCGCTTGAAGATGACCCCGACAACCACGATGACCATGAAAACATATCTTACCCGGCGCTCGAAGCGGTACGAGGCAAGGTAAAAGCAGCCGGGTTGTGGTCGCCACAGGTACCAATCGAACACGGTGGCCTGGGTCTTGATACCGTCTCCATGGCGGTACTGTACGAGGAGATGGGACGATCGATCTTTGGCCCCGTCTGTTTCAATTGCGCCGCGCCCGACGATGGCAACATGTATTTGTTACGCCGTGTTGCCACCGATGCACAGAAGGCGCGTTGGCTCAATCCCATTGCTGACGGCCGGGTGCGTTCAGCATTCGTCATGACTGAGCCGATGCCGGGCGGTGGCTCTGATCCATCAGCCATGTTGACTCGCGCGGAACGAGTTGGCGATCGCTGGAAAATTTACGGCCATAAGTGGTTTATCACCGGTGCCGGGGTCGCTGAGCACTTCATTTTGATTGCACGAACCTCAAACGATGTCCGCAAAGGATTGACGGCCTTTTTATTTCATCGCGATCAGCCTGGTTTCGAGATCGTCAGACGCATTCCAATCATGGGGCCGGAGGAACATGGCGGTCACTGCGAGATGCGTTTCGATGGCCTCGAGATCGAAGACGACAATGTCCTGATGAACGTCGGTGATGGATTGAAGGCGACCCAGATACGTCTTGGTACCGCTCGTCTGACACACTGCATGCGCTGGCTCGGCATGGCTAAGCGGGCGCTTGAGATCGCCGCTGCATATATTGTCGAACGGCAGAATTTCGGCAGTACGTTGGCCGAACATGAGGGCGTGCAGTGGATGCTGGGTGAGGCAGCCATGCAGATCGAAGTCGGTCGCCTCTTGACCATGAAGGCGGCCTGTTTGCTGGACACTGGAGATTTTGCCAAACGGGAAGTGTCGATGGCGAAAATCCAGGTTGCCGATAGCCTGCATACCGCCATCGATACCGCTATCCAGTTGTGCGGCGCGCGAGGTTATTCCAAGGATACCGTGCTTGAGTGGATGTATCGTTATGCCCGCCAGGCACGTCTTGTCGATGGTGCCTCGGAAGTCCACAAGATGGTGCTGGCGAAAACGTATCTCGATGAAGGCAATAACTTCTGGAGGTGGACGAATGACGCCTGATGATGCGGTTCGAATTGCTGACTGGCTAAAGTTCCGCAGCGCTGCATCGAGTGTCACCATCACCGACAGCAGATCGTTAAGCGGTGGTGCGATCCAGGATAATCGTGCCATGCAGGTTCACTTCGATGGTGGTGAGCTCGATGGCGACCACGCGCTGGTATTACGCATGTCGAACCCCGGCATGCTCTCGGCGAGTCATTCCAAGGCCGAGGAATTTGCCTTGTTGAAGGCGGCATTCGCCGCCGGCGTCAGTGTGCCGCAGCCCCTGTATCTGTGCGAAGACACGACGGTTCTGGGCCAACCGTTTTTCGTCATGCAAAAGATCGACGGCATTGCCATTGGCGCGAAAATCGTTCGTGATGCGTCAATTGGCGGCGGCCATGCGAGCCTGCTGCGCCGTCTGGCTCTTGAGTTGGTACGCATACATCACATCGGTACGGATCAAACCGATTCGGACGATGGACTCGACCTCAAATTTCTTGGTCCGCGTCCGCTCGAACCGGCGACGGAGCTGATCGAGCAATATCAAAGCTGGCTCGATCAACTTGCCGAACCGCATCCGGTTCTGGAGTGGGGGCTGCGCTGGCTGAGGCTCAATGTCCCCACGGCGCCGGCCACCGTTTTATGTCATCGTGACTTCAGGACTGGTAATTATCTGGTCGATGCAAAAACAGTCACTGGAATCCTCGATTGGGAATTCGCCGGCTGGGGCGATCCGGCCGAGGATGTCGGCTGGTTGTGTTGTCGTTCGTGGCGCTTTGGCGCTGATCAAAAAGAAGCAGGCGGCATCGGTTCGCGGAAAGATTTTGTCACTGCCTACCTTGAGGCGGGAGGCTACCCGATGGACGATGCAAGAATTAATTATTACGAGGTGATGGCGAACATTCGCTGGGCCATTATCGCTCTGAAGCAAACCGGGAGGGTGACCTCGGGTGCCGAGTCATCCCTGGAGCTTGCCTTGATCGGCCGGCGCGTGCCGGAGATGGAGTTTGAAATTTTACGGCTTACGGGGGGTTAACCGATGAATCACGATGGACTCGGACCGGATGCTCTCGAGCTGCTGACCCTGGCGCGGCGGACATTGCTCGATGAGGTGGCTATAAAGCTCGATGGCGCCGCCCGCTACCAGTTACTGTTGGTTGCTCACGCGTTGGCTGTGGCTGGTCGCGAACTTGAGGGTCGGCAAAACACCGATAACACAGGCGCAGATGAATCACTTTCCATGAGTATCAACAAACTGCTTGATGACCCATTGACTGCCGCGAAGGCACGCGATGATAAGACCGGGGCGACACCCCTTAAGTGGCTGTGTTCGGAGATCCGCAACGGTCGATTCGACAACCTGAAATCACAACATGGACTGCTTGCCTTGCTGCGATCAATTAATCGAAGCACACTTGAATTAACCAATCCCCGATTTCTCGAAGGCGGCAGCTGACATGCAATACCGACCATTGGGACGAAGTGGAATCAATGTCAGCGCGCTGGCACTAGGCACCATGACCTTCGGCTCGCAGAATAGCGAAAGCGAGTCCCATGCGCTGATTGATCGCGCCGTTGATGCCGGCGTTACCTTGATCGATACTGCCGAGATGTATCCCACCACACCGCGCGCGTTGGAGACCACTGGCAGAACGGAAGAGTTTATCGGTAGCTGGATTTTAAATAGCGGACGACGCGACGATATCATCCTTGCCAGCAAGGTCACGGGTGCCGGTTACAGTCTGGTTCGCGATGGCGCGCCCATCTCACCGGACACTATCCGCACGGCCCTTAATGGCAGCCTCAAGCGTTTGCGAACCGATGTCATTGATCTCTACCAGATACATTGGCCGAATCGCGGTTCGTATCACTTTCGCCAGTCTTTTATATACAACCCCTCGAAACAGCAGCGCGAGGAAACCTTGAACCACATCGGTGAGGTGCTTGAAACCCTCGATGAACTCGTGCGTGCTGGCAAGATCTGTTATGTGGGTCTTTCCAACGAGACCTGCTGGGGCGTATCGCAGTATCTCGATATCGCCGCGCGTCATAACCAGGTCAAGGTGGTGTCGATCCAGAATGAATACAGCCTGCTATGTCGACTGTTCGATCTCGATATGGCGGAGTTATCCCATCACGAAGACATCGGCCTGCTCGCCTATTCACCATTGGCTGCCGGATTGCTGTCGGGCAAGTACCAGGGCGATGCGAGACCGCAGGGATCGCGTCGGGCGGTCAATCCCGATCTCGGCGGTCGTCTGAACGACCATTCCATCGCAGCGGTTGACGCCTATCTTGCCGTGGCGCGCAAACATGGACTTGATCCGTGTCAGATGGCCCTGGCGTTTTGCCTGTCACGACCATTCATGGCGGCGGTTATATTTGGCGCTACCACAATGACGCAACTTGACAACGCGCTGGCAGCGGCCGATCTTGAGCTCGACGATGACACGCTGGTTGATATCGAAGACGTGCATCGTCTTTACCCCATACCAATGTAAACAGTGAGTTTATTCCGTAACGAGATCGTAACGAGATGGAGTTGGAACGCGGTAAGCTCGTACCCATACTGATATCACCAGTCTGTTCGTTGGCCGATGGATGGGTAAGCTGACATTCCGCCAGCCACCCGGCAGCATGTCCAGACCTAAGCCTTAAAACATCAGCCGGTACCGAATTAATAACTGATCTGAGGAGTTAAAACATGTTAGGAGAGTCACACGACTTGTTGCACGATTTTCCCGAATACGCTGATCACATTGCCGAGATGCGTGAGCACAACGGCGAGTTTCGTGCGTCGATGGAGGAATATAATTGGCTCGATGCCCAGGTTCGGAATCTCGAGGAGCACGATCAGCCGGTATCGGATACGCATATGGAGGAGCTCAAGCGTCGTCGCGTTTATCTGAAGGATCGTCTGTACCAGATGTTGTCGAGCCAGCAGCAATAACACAACACATCTCATCAGGGCCGATTAGCGGCTCGCAACGTTTCTTAAAGGTTCAGGGGTACATCCGTATTGCGCGTGGTGTTGGTATGATGTCGCCGAAGTTCACCGTGACAGATTGACCACATGACCGACAACGACCGACGATCCCAAACTCCCAGGCCCCTGGAGGAACTTACCCTGACCGTTGCCGATGACTGGCATCTGCATGTCCGTGATGGCGCGGCCCTGGCCACGGTCGTTCCGCACAGTGCGCGGCAGTTTGCTCGTGCCATCATCATGCCTAACCTGTCGCCGCCTGTGGTCAGCGTCGCTGCGGCACTGGCCTATCGCCAGCGTATCCTTGCCGCGTTACCTGAAGGCGTTTCTTTCGATCCGCTGATGACGCTGTACCTCACTGACTCCATGTCGCCGGATGAGATCCGCCGTGCCGGTGATTGCGAGCATGTGGTTGCCTGCAAACTGTATCCGGCCGGTGCCACTACCGGTTCGGATAGCGGCGTGACCGATGTTGCTCGCATTAGCGGAGTGCTTGCCGAGATGGAGCGCCAGGGTCTGGTGCTTTGTGTACATGGTGAAGTAACTGATCCCGACGTCGATATGTTTGATCGCGAGGCAATATTTATCGAGCGCGTGCTTGAATCGACCGTTCGCGATTTTCCGAATCTTAAAATTGTATTCGAACACATTACCACCACCGAGGCCGTTGACTTTGTTGCCGCCGCATCACCGACCGTAGCCGCCACGCTTACCCCGCAGCATCTAATGTTCAATCGCAATGCGCTGTTCGTCGGCGGGATTCGACCGCATTATTATTGTTTGCCAATTTTAAAACGCGAGTCTCATCGCAAGGCGCTGGTGCGCGCCGCCGTCAGCGGCAATCCGAAATATTTTCTTGGCACCGATAGCGCGCCTCATGCACGAAATACCAAGGAAGCGGCCTGTGGTTGTGCCGGTTGTTACAGTGCCTGGCACGCCCTGGAGCTGTATGCCGAGGTGTTCGATGATGCCAACGCGCTGGGGCAACTGGAGGCCTTTGCAAGTTTTTATGGCGCTGATTTCTATGGGCTCGAGCGTAACAGCGGAACCCTCTCGCTTATCCGCGAATCACACACTGTACCTGAGTCTTTTCGCTATGCCGATTCCGAGATCACGCCATTGGCCAGTGGTCGGGCTCTGAGGTTCAGATTAAAAAATCCGCGTCAGTGACACGCGGTCACATATTGGCGGCGTCATCCGATTTGGGATTATTGTCTATGAGTCGCGGCATTTTCAGGAAGTAGCCCTGACCGAGGCGGCAACCATGGGCAATCAGCCAGTCGACCTGCTGGCGATCTTCCACCCCTTCGGCGATTACATCAAAACCGGCTTCGCGACCCATCGAAATAACATGACGAATGAGCAGTTCGTCCTGACTGCGATGACCGATGCCGTGAATCAGCGACGCGTCGATCTTGAGAATGTCGTAGGGCATAAGTCGCATTGCTGCAAACGAGGTATTACCTGATCCCCAATCATCAAGGGCAATTTTAAGACCGGCCTGACGGAGCAGGCGGGCATTGTTCAACGCATTGTCAATGCCGACCAGTTCCGCTGATTCGGTCAACTCAAGAATGAGCGAAGTCGCCGGCAGGCCGGTACGCTCAAGGAGATCGAGTACCATTTTTGCATATTGAGGCTCGCCCAGACTGATCGCCGAGACGTTGAATGCTATGGGTGATTCGATTACGCCAGACAGCACGTTTCGAACCAGCAGATTGAGAACCTGCTCGTCGAAATGGCTGATCGTGCCGGATAATTCCGCAACGGGAATAAACCATTCAGGCGACAGCAGGCTGTCGTTCCACTGAACGCGAACCAGTGCTTCACGCCAATACTCAATGCCGTCTTCGATGTCGATCACCGGCTGTACTTCGAAACGAATCGGGGTGTCGAGCGGCGGCTCCGAGAACTGGCTGATGGCGTGCCAGGCTTCGGTAATCACATCGAGTTCGGGTGTAAAGCTGAATACCGCTGAATGATTCGACTTGCTGCGTAGCAGGGCGAGATCGGCGCGTCGTATCAGATCCGATAAGTTGTCGGCATCTTCGGGAACACAGGCAAGACCGAGGCTCGCACTGGAATTAACCGAGTATTGATCGATCTGAAACGGCATGGCAATTTGTTCAGCAATGGTTTGGGCGAGTTTTACCGCCTGTGTGCGATTGGTGTTGTTGACAATGATGGCGAACTCATCACCCGACATGCGCGTCAGCAGGGCCTGTGAATCGAGTACCTGACGTATCCTGCTGGCACAGTGAATCAGGAGTTTGTCACCGATCACATGGCCTAACGTATCGTTGACCGATTTGAAGCGATCGATGTCCAGCATGATCAGGGCGAGCGGGGCGTTGTTGGTGATCGCCTGGGCAATTTGCAAGTCGAGTGCGGCAATCAGTTCGCGTCTGTTGGGCAGACCCGTCAGCGCATCAGTGTGGGCCTGAACAACAGCCGCGTCGCGGGCGATATAGATCGGATCGAGATCAACCACCTGGGTGATCATGCGTTCGATCTGGCCACTGCGGTCGCGCTGGGCGGTAACATGCATCTCGGCGCGAACCACGCTGCCGTCTTTGCGGACGTAACGCTTCTCCACTGAAATCGCCCCAACCGCAGGATCCTTGAGCAGCTCACGGGCTTCAAAATTGATGACTTTATC
This sequence comes from marine bacterium B5-7, assembly GCA_021604525.1. Classification (GTDB taxonomy): domain Bacteria; phylum Pseudomonadota; class Gammaproteobacteria; order Arenicellales; family CAJQKF01; genus BQJD01. Next base: position 52,851 of record BQJD01000006.1, read on the forward strand.
ATCCTCGTGGGAGACGATGACGTTTTCCGACATGATCTCCTCGCGGCTGTAGCCAAGCCAATCACAGAAGGCCTGGTTGACACGCAGGAAACGACCACTTGGTGTGGATACCACCATGCCGATCGAGGACAGTTCGAATATGCATTCAAACCAGTCCTTCTCATCCACCGCCAGCGGGTCATAGCGCAATGATTCCGGGTCGGGTGTGCGATATGCCGGGTAGATACGAGGTTGCGGTGTGATACGGGCTTTTTTCTCCATGAGATTGCGTGTTCGCGGTATGTAATGTCACCTGCTGTCGCGTTGTTAACCACGCGTTTAACGCACGATTATAGCGGCACAACCCACGTAAGGTGCACGATACATCAATGTCGCCAGTTATCTTAGGATTGGATACACTGCTAACGCTTCACGCTGGCTGCGCATTATTCACTCCAACACTATGGCCATCCCTATGGTTTTTCCATGCCATTTGAACTAGCTGCCCTCGGTTCTGCACTGTGCTGGTCAGTGACCGGTATCATCTCAACCGGTCCCGCCCGTCATCTCGGTGGCATTGCCTATACCCGCATTCGCATGTTGATCGTGTTTGTCCTGATGATGGCCTGGGTGATACCCAGTGGCGCCCTGACAACCATCACCACGGGTCAATGGCCGACCATTATCCTGTCCGGTCTGGTGGGTATCTTTATTGGCGATACGGCGATGTTCACCAGCATGGCCCGGCTCGGCCCGCGTCGTACCGGCGTCATTTTCGCTACCAACGCACCCATGACGGTCATCATCACCTGGGTGTGGTTTGGCGAATCGCTGAACATGATAGAGATTGCCGGATGTCTGATGGTGGTGGCAGGTGTATCGGTCGCCATTTTCTACGGGCGCCGCAGTGAAAACAGTCATGCGCTTGAATCGATTCAAGGACCGGTACTGGTCGGTGTTGGCCTCGGACTTCTGGCTGCATTTTGCCAGGCGGTGGGCGCATTGATGGCCAAACCGGCACTTATGGCTGGTGCGGATCCGGTGGCAGTGACGGCGGTGCGTGTCGGCGTCTCGGCACTGGCATTGAACGCTTCACTGCTGTTGCCACTATCGGTGACGCGGGCGCGCAATCCAATGAACACCAAGGTATTTTTACAGTTAACTGCCGCCGGCATCATTGGCATGGCGTTTGGAATGAGTCTGTTGCTGTATGCCTATGCCCACGGCAATGCGGGTATCGCTGCGATTTTGTCGACCACCACGCCGGTCATGGTACTGCCGTTGCTATGGGTGATCACCCGCATCCGGCCTACAGCCGGTGCCTGGCTCGGGGCAATCATCTGCGTATTAGGTACCGCACTGATTTTATCCAACACGATTTAACCTCCGTTAAATCAGTCGTTGCTCGGCAGTCTCGATCAGGCGCTCCACATCGCCTGGACAGGCGTTGTGATTGATGGCGAAGGCCGCTGATATCAATGCGGTGACTGCTCGCAATCGGCTGACGTCATTAATCGACACGCCTTGGCCACCACAGGTTTTGACCTGACGGTTGTAATCGGATACAAACTGATGACGGCTTGATTTATCGGCACCGATGTCTTCAAGGACAATGGCGAGGTCGATGGCCGGATGACTTATATGGGAATATTCCCAGTCAATCAGGCGGCAATCGATCATGCCGTTCATCGCAGACGTGGTATCAATCAGGATATTTCCGCACACCGGATCGCCATGACAATTGACCGGCTGAAGGGGATCTATATCTTCAAGTCGTTCGATTGCCATGCCAATGAGAGGCTTGATTCTTGAATCGTCGGTGGCCGGTTTGATCAGATTCCATTCAAGTGCTTGGGCAGGATCGATGTGGTTGGCAAATGGCGGGGTTTGATGATGGAGCGTGGCCAGGGTGACGGCTAACCGTTTCCTGATTCGATCGTCCTGCACATCCATCGGTGTCATGGAGCGATAGCCCTTAAGCCATTCACAAACGATGACGCCATAGCTAGCGCCGTAACCGATAACTCCTGGTGCAAGATGAATTTTCGCCGCATGATTCTGATTGGCGTATTCTGCCGCCGGCTTGATGAATCGTCGTCGGGCAGGTATGCGTACTACCCGCCAGCAGTCGCCAAGATCAACCTGGTACACCCGGTTTCCTGTTGCCGATAGAGAATGAATCGAGCGAATGGAGGATGATGCCTGCCTGTCGAAACCCGCATCGACGAGCCATGCTGTCATTGATGCGGTTATTGCTGCGTTGCCGTCATTCACGTCCCAGATACTCGCGAATCAGCGGATCTTCGAGATCCTCTAGCAGTACATGGGTATCGGCAATGGCGTGAATGCGTCCGCCAGTCAAAAAAGCGGTACGGGTCGATGCGACCCGTGTATCTTCAGGATGATGGCTGACCAGCAATGCAGCCATGAACTCGCGTTCCACCAACTCGCGCAACAGGGTCAGCAGTTCGTGTCTGAGGGCCGGTCCGAGCCCGCTCAACGGTTCGTCCAGCAACAGCACCGGACGTTCCCTGACCAGTGCGCGGGCAATACTGACCCGCTGCCGCTGGCCACTCGATAATGCGCCGGGTTTGCGTTCGTTGAATCCGTGCAGGTGTACCCTTGCCAGCGCATCGTTCACCTGCTCATGTTGATATTTATCGAGCTTAAGGCCCGGATGGATACCGAGCGCCACGTTGTCGGCGACCGACAAGTGGGGAAACAGGTTGTGTTCCTGGAAGACCGTACTCACCGGCCGATCGCCGGGCGGCAGTGTTTGAATCTGGATGTTGTCCACCAGAATCGTGCCGTGATCCGGTACAAGAAAACCACCCACCAGATTTAGCAGCGTCGATTTACCGGAACCGCTCGGCCCGATAATGCTCACGATCTCGCCGCGCTCGACGCGAAGATCAAATTCAAAGGTCAGCTCGCCTTCATTGCCGAGGACGCACGACAGGCCGTTAATGTCCAGCATGGCGCGGCCCTCCAAGGACACGTTCGACCAACACGAAAAGCATCAGGCAACTGCCGAGAAGCAATAGTCCAACCACCGCCGCCTCATTGACCCGGTAAGCCGACAGGTAGCGGTATAACAACAAGGGCAGGGTCGATTGCTCGTTGCTAGCGAACAGTGCGACGACACCAAGATCGCCGAACGACAACGCCGCCGCCAGCGCCGCCGCCAGTCCCAGAGGTCGGCGCAGCAGGGGAAAGTCAACCAGAACGAAGCGTTGCCAGCCGCAGATCTTGAGGCTGGTGCAAAGGCGGCCATACTCGGCGGCTCGCTGCCGCATGGGTGCTGCCAGGGAGCGAATCACGAACGGCAGACCCATCAGTGCGTTCACAGCGATGACCACGGGTACAGTCAACCGATCGAGATCGACCAGCCGATGCAGCATGAGAAAATATCCGGTTCCGATCACCAGCGGCGGCACCACGTAGACAATCGTTGCGATACCTTCGAGGGTATTGCCGAGCCATTCCCGTCCGCCGGCGGCAAATCGTGTTGATGATGTCAGGATCAACCAACCACAAAGCGTCGCCATTGCAGCGGCAATGAGTGCAATAAAAAGACTTGTAAACAGACTGTCCAGAACCTCGGGCCGATTTAATACGCTGATCATCGTGGTGTTGGCGCCATCGACGACGATGGCTGTGAGTACGCCGGCGACCAATGCAAGGGCCGTCCCGATAGCCGTGCCATCGGCGAGTCGCGCCCAGCCGGTGTTCGACCCCAGGGTTCGGTCGAAATGGCGTGCACCGCCACTGTCGCCCTCGACCTCGCGGTGCCGGGTCAGGCGAACTGACAACATTGCCAGCATTGCACACAGGCCAAGCTGCATCAGGGCAAGAGACACTGCTCGTGGTGGATTGAAATCGAATCGCAGCGATTGGTAAATGGCGACTTCAAGCGTCGTGCTGCGCGGTCCGCCGCCAAGGGTCAGTACCACCGCGAAGCTGGTCAGGCATAACATGAAAATCAGCAGGGCCGTGCCTGGCAGCGCGCCGCGCAAGGCCGGCCATTCGATATGACGCCAGTATTGCCAACTGTTGAATCCGAGTTGGTGCGCCAATCGGCGCTGGGCAGACGGAATCTGTTCAAGAGAAGGTAGCAACAAGCGTGCGGCCAGCGGTAAATTGAAAAACACATGGGCGATCAATATGCCGGTCAATCCGTACAGTCGGCGGCCGAGCGGCAGCCAGCCGTCAGCGCCGAATACCGATACCACGCCCAGCACCACCACGATCGAAGGCACCACCAACGGTACGCCGAGCAGCCCGAGGACCAGGCGTCGCGCCGGTAAATTGGGTCGTCGCGCGAGGGCCCGCGCCACCAGTATCGCCGGCAGCACCGATAGCAGCGTTGACAGGCTGGCCTGCAACAGGCTGAATCGCAATACCCGTGCGAGGTAGGGGTCTGCAAAAATACCGGTATCGGGGAATGTCCCGCCGTAACCTGTCAAGGCAACCAGCGGTGCCAGCGCCAGGATCACCACCACACAGGCCAGAACGACGCCGATGCCGCCCGAGGGCGACATTGACCGGGGCTCGGTTACCGGGTTGCGATTATTATCGGCTGAGCGCTTCAAGCCATTCATCGATCCACGCCCGACGATTTGCGGCCACCGTCTCGTCATCGAAAAATTGCACCGGCTGCGGATCAATCAAGGCATTGAATTCTTGCGGCAGTTTTGATTCTGGCAATGCCGCGGGATACATCCAGTTACTGGTGGGGATGATTTCCTGGAAGGTCTCATCCAGCATGAATCTGAGAAACTCGCGGGCAAGTGTCGGATTGTTGCTGGATTCAAGCATACCCGCGACCTCCACCTGCAGATAATGACCTTCGTCGAATCTCGCCGCGGCGAAACGCGAATTCTGTTCTGCAATCTGGTGGTAGGCGGGTGAGGTCGTATAACTCAAAACCATCGGCGCCTCGTTTTTAAGGAACATGCCGTAGGCTTCGCTCCAGCCCTTGGTGACGGTTACGATACGTGGCGCAAGCTGGCCCCAGGCAGTAGCGGCATCGTCTCCGAATACATGCCGAAACCACAGCAGCAGACCGAGTCCTGGCGTACTGGTGCGGGGGTCCTGGATTATCACGGTTGGACCATCAGTGTCCTCGACCAGCGCTTTCAGGCTCTTTGGTGGCGAGCTGAGTTTTTCTGTGTTGTAAACGAAGGCAAAGTAGCCGAAGTCATAAGGCAGGAATTTGGAATCGGTCCAATCGATCGGCAGCGTCAGAGAATCGGTATCAATGCCATGATCGCGGAACAAGCCTGTTGCCCGCGCTTCGGCGGTCAGGTTGGTATCGAGACCCAATACGATATCCGCGTCGCTGCCCGAGCCTTCAATCTTCAGACGATTCAGTAGCGCAACACCATCGGCAAGGCCTACCAGTTCGATATCACAGCCGCAGCGCGACTCGAACGCCGCCTCGACCCTGGGACCCGGACCCCACTCGCTGGCGAAGGAGTCGTAGGTATAGATCGTGAGATCGGCAGCAGAGGCAATTGCCGGCGAAACGGCAAGGGTAAGCAGTATTGAAAGCAGGGTCTTCATTTGCAAGGTTTCTCCGTGGGCCGGGATTGCGCGGGATTTGGGAGAAACCGTGTGCGGTTTCACTCATATCCCTACGCAGGTTCTAGCCTGTTCAGGTTCAGCGGGTTAGGTCGAATCTTCTCAGCCATCGCTGTGGACGATGGCACCCCGTTGAGTGCCGGGTGACTATAGTCAAGGGAGAGTGACCCTGCAAGGGTGTTGTCGGCAGGATTGATAAGTCTTGCAAAGATCCGCACGGTTGCGGATGATCCAGTAATTAAATCATCGGGATAGCGTCATGAACGAGCGCGTTGGCTTGATTGGAACCGGTTTGATGGGTACCCCCATGGCGCACCGCTTGATTGAGGCGGGTATTGAGTTATGCATATTCAACCGTACCCGTGAGAAAGCCGAAGCGGTGACGGGCGATTCAGCGCTGGTCGCCGAAACACCCGCCGCGCTCGCTGCCCGGGTCGATATCATTATTTTGATGTTGGCAGACACCCAGGCGGTCGACTCGACCTTGCGCGGGCCTGGCGGCGTGCTTGAAACACTCGCTCCCGGCACCCTGGTGATCGATATGGGAACCACGGCGGTGGCAGATACGCGGGTTTTTGCTGAGGATATCAACGACGCTGGTGGCAGTTTTCTTGATGCGCCGGTATCAGGCGGCGTGGTAGGCGCTGAACAGGGTTCGCTGAGTATCATGGTCGGTGGTGATCAGGCATCGATTGACCGCGCCATGGATCTATTCAATGCGCTCGGCTCAAAGGTTACCCGGGTCGGTGAAGTCGGAGCAGGACAGGTTGCCAAGGCGGTCAACCAGGTAATCGTCGGTCTGACAATCTCGGCCGTCGCTGAGGGTCTGGCCCTGGCGGAACGTGCCGGTGCGGATATCGATCAGGTTCGGGAAGCGCTGTCGGGCGGATTCGCCTCTTCGCGGGTACTCGAATTGCATGGCGCGCGGATGGCGAAGCGCGACTATAAACCGGGCGGGCGTTGCAGCACCCAGCGCAAGGATCTTGATCAGGCCCTGGAGCTTGCCGGGATGGTTGGCATCGAGCTGCCATCCACCGAACTGTGCCGTTCACGTTATGACGCCCTGATCAAGGCGCAGGGCGGCGATCTCGATCACTCAGCCCTGATCGAACTATATCGTCAGGTGTGAAGGTTCATCCGGCATGATGCATCGGACTAATCAGCGAGGTTAAGCTGCCACGAGACACCATATCGGTCGTCAACCCAGCCAAGCCGCTTGCTGAAACCATTATTGTCGATTGGCATAAGGGATTTACCCCTATCAACCCGTGCGTCGTGGGCTGATTGAATTTCTTCGGCGGATTCGCATTCCACAAACAGAGAAATTGCCGGCGTAAAGGTAAACCCGTGGTCGATGGTATTCTCCGGAGCCATGTATTCGACACCGTTGAGAATAAATTTCGCTATTTTGATGCCACCCTCTGGTTCGTTACTGCCGGCCTGCCAGCGTTCGATATTTGCTATAGCTGAGTCTTTGAAAGATGACGTGTAGAAGGTGATTGCCTCTTCGGCTTTGCCATGTTGATCTCCAACGAGCATCAGAAAAGTTGCGATCGACTTCATAATTCAAAACCTCCTGAACAGTTTTGCATACCAGGCTTCGCTCACTCGTAGATATTTGCAGTTGCAACCAGCCAGATATTGACAACATACCAACTAGTCGGTATGGTACTTAAAACCAATGAGGAAACACGTAACGATGCCTGACGCCATGCATAGCTCGAAAACCAGGTTGCTCGATGCCGCGCTGACTATTATTCGCGCGCGCGGTTACAGCGCGACTCGCATCGAAGACGTTTGCGAGACCGCCGGCGTAACGAAAGGCAGCTTCTTTCACCATTTCAAGGGCAAGGAAGATCTGGCCGTGGCCGCTGCGAAATACTGGTCCGACACAACCGGGGCGTTCTTCGATTCGGCGCCTTATCACCGACACGAAGATCCTCTTGAACGCGTCCTTGGCTATGTCGAATTTCGTAAGGCCATCCTCACCGGCAAGGTACAGGAATTTACTTGTCTGGTCGGTACCATGGTGCAGGAAACCTACGACACACACCCGGCCATTCGGGATGCGTGTGATGCCAGTATCAGCGGCCACGCGGCAAAGGTCGAAGCCGATATCGCTGCGGCCATGAAGCAGCGCAAGATGCAGCCTAGATGGACGGCTAAAAGTCTCGCTCTACACACCCAGGCAGTGTTGCAGGGCGCATTCATTCTTGCCAAAGCGAAAAAGGATGCCGCGATCGCCGCCGACAGCGTCGATCACTTGCGCTGCTATATCGAATTGCTGTTTGCAGAATATTCGGAGAAACGGAATTTACCCGACCATCGTTAAAGGAAACATCCAGGCAATACGCGCACTCAAAGGAGAAATAATCATGACCAGTACAAACACTGTTCGACTGCACCGCGTGCTGGCAACCAAACCTGAAAAAGTGTACCGCGCTTTTCTGGAACCCGATGCCATGGCGCGATGGCTAGCGCCCAATGGGTTCACCGGCAAAGTGCATGAACACGACGTCAGGGTTGGCGGTACCTGCAAAATGTCGTTCACCAATTTCACCACGGGTACCATGCACGGCTTCGGGAACAAGTATCACGAGCTCGTACCCAACGAGCGACTCGTCTACACGAGTGTCTTTGACGACCCGAACCTGCCCGGCGAGATTCGTGTCACCGTAACTCTCAAAGCAGTGTTTTGCGGTACGGAAATAAATATCATCCAGGAGAACCTGCCTGATGCGATCCCGGTGGCAGCCTGCTATCTCGGTTGGCAGGAATCGCTACAGAACCTGACCAGGCTCGTGGAGCCTGAGATTCCCGATCAGTAACCTTAAACTAAGGAAATCGTAATGAAAATCACCATAGATACGCAAGTCAATGCCCCTGTCGCAGAGGTCTGGCGAGCTTACACAACACCGGAAGACATCAAGCAATGGAACACGGCTTCCGACGATTGGCATACAACGGAGTCGTCCGTGGACCTGCGCGTTGGCGGCGATTTTAGCTCTCGCATGGAAGCCAAGGACGGCAGCTTCGGCTTCGACTTTGCCGGCACCTATACCAACGTCGTGCTACACGAACTGATCGAGTATTCCTTCGGTGACCGGGTCGGCGCAGTTGAGTTTCTGCAAGGTGCTGAAGGCGTTACCGTGCGCGTCACCTTCGATGCGGAATCCGACAATCCCATTGAGCAACAGCGTCAAGGTTGGCAAGCGATTCTGGATAACTTTGCCAGGCACGTTGAAGCGAAGGTTTGATCCTGCAACTCAAACAGTATCTGATAAAACCAACGAAGGCGTAATACGATGGTTTACATGGATGGTTTTGTTGCAGCAGTACCGACCGCTAACAAAGGTGAGTACAAACAATATACAGATGTTTTACTGCGCCACCTCCGAGTCCCGTTCAACCGTTTCCGGCTATGTCATGGATGCACGAATGGTTAAGCGGAAGATAATTTTGCCACGATCATAGCGACGCATCAGCAATCAGCATAGCAAAGCACGTTGAATGGTTTGTCATCGATACATCAGGAGAACGATATGAAACACATCACGTGTAAAGCGCGGCCCGCCTACAAGCGTGCATTCGACGCTCAGTTGGTGGTTTTCACTGGCAAGCCATGGTCCGGCCGGTCCGCTCCCGAAGATGAAGATGTCATTAACAACCGGAAACATCGTTGGAAGCGGAACTGGTACGACGAAGGTGCGTGAAGCAACACAAAAACTAGAGTAGCCCGAAACGGGTGCCCTGGACCGAATGCATAAAAGGAGATTTCCGATGACCGACCAACCCAAAGTTCGCACCTGCCTTTGGTATGACAACCAGGCGCTGCCAGCAGTGGAGTTCTACTGTTCACTGCTGCCTGATAGCCGGATCGATCGCGTTGGCTACTATCCGCAGGGGCAGGAGATTTACGAACCCGGCACAGTGCTCCTTGTCGAGTTTACGCTTGCCGGTACACCCTATCAGGCGCTTAACGGTGGGCCGTACTTCACGCTCGATGAGGCAGCATCGATCTCGATCAGCACACAGGATCAAGTCGAGACGGACCGGTTGTGGAATGCGCTTATCGCCGATGGTGGCGCCGAAAGCCAATGTGGTTGGCTGAAGGATAAGTTCGGTCTGTCCTGGCAAATCATCCCCAGGCGGGTGGTTGAACTGATTACGGGACCGAATGCCGCGATTGTTTGGCCCGTCCTGATGCAGATGAAGAAGATTGACATTGCATCACTTGAAGCCGCGGCAGCCAATGGTTGAAAGAGCCGATTCGGTTGGGCAACGATCATGCGGCTCGTAGTCAAAATCGAGTGCTATTCTTGCGCGGCGACCGTGTGTGACAAATGATATTTAGCAAGATTTGGAGGGAGTCAAATGACAGTTTCGCTCAATCACACCATTGTTGTCGCCCGGGACAATTCCGAAACGGCGAAGTTTTACACTGACGTTCTCGGCCTTGCGCCGCACAAAACGATGGGGCATTTTGCCGTTGTGCAGGTCGATGACACGTCCCTGGACATTGTCGGAACCGATGAAGCCATAACGCAGCGACATTTTGCGTTCCTGGTCAGCGAACCAGAGTTTGATGCCATCTTCGAGCGCATCAAAAAACGTGAACTCACCTATTGGGCCGATCCTTCCCGAAAAGAACCTGGGCAAATCAATCAGTGGGATGATGGTCTCGGATTGTATTTCGATGATCCAAACGGTCACCTGTTAGAAATTATCACCCGTCCCTATGGCAGCGGCGACGCTGACGCCAAATACCCGAACCCACTCTTGCCAACACAATGAGCAGCGTGCAGGTGCGGTCCGCTCTGGAATATGAAATCCCGAAGCTTACGTCGATTTGATATGACGTCTGGCAAGATATTCACGCCGACATTCTACCAATCGCATTGAAGCAGAATCGCACCTTAAGTTTGCCGATGACGACGTTGTTACGTAAGCCATCGATTCGATGTTGTCAGGAGCAGATTCGAATCGCCGCCACACGGATAGTCAGACTGCAGGGCCGATAGCCGGTTCGTCCACCTGGCCGGCGGCTTCCTCAAGCAACCAGTTTCGAAACGCGGCAATGAACGGCTCATCGGCACGGCTTTCGAGACACACCGCGTAAAATGAAAACTCCGCCTTGATTTTCAGATCGAATGGCGCCACCAGGCGACCGGCATCAATGTCACTCTGGGCCAGTGCGGTGCGCCCCAGAACGACTCCGGCACCGGCCACGGCCACATTCAAGGCATCGTCGGCAATATTGAAATGCAGCCCCTCGCGCGTGCCATCGGGATTATCGACCCCGGCAGCTTTCAACCAGGTTGGCCAATCGGCGAGATCAAACAAACCGATGTGGGTATCGTCATGTATCAACGTATAGCTGGCAAGGTCGGATGGGTGTTGCAGCCCTGGAGATTTATCCAGTAACGCCGGCGCACATAATGGCGTTACGTATTCGTCGAACAATTTTACCGAGCGGCAGGCGTCATATTGCCCGCGTCCGAACCTGAAGGCGATATCGACATCGTCGTGGACGAGATCTGCCAGTTGCATTGTCGCCGAGATACGCGCATCGATTTCCGGATGCCGGGCAATAAAACGGTACAAGCGCGGCACCAGCCATTTCGCGGTTAACGCAGGACCGGCGGATATGGTGAGTACATTTCCAGCGCGAGAACGCTTTAAGCGACGCATGGCCTGGGACAGTCGCTCGAAACCCTCGCGAATGCCAGGCTCGATCAGCGCGCCTTCGCGGCTGAGTTCAACCGCGCGATTAAGGCGCTTGAACAGCTTTATGCCGAGGAGATCCTCGAGTTGGCGAATCTGATAGCTGAGTGCTGCCGGCGTCACATTCAATTCGGCCGCGGCTTTTTGGAAGCTCATGTGACGGGCGGCGGCTTCAAATGCCTTGAGGCTATTCAGTGGTGGCAATCGGTCAATCATGGTCAGACAAGGAAATTTAAACTGAAAACGAATAATAACTCGTTTGTCAGGGTCCTTGTAACCTCTTAGATTAACTGTACTGAACTGGCGTCCACATTATTCGTACACGCCGGTTTTCGTTAAACCGCTTTATTCGACGTTGCCGTAGATGACGTTGTTGAAAAGCGCCACCGAGATGAGGTGTCCCATGAACCAGAACCGTCACGCATTCCACCCCGAAATAACCGAACATTACCTTAATATTGGCAGTGCCGAGCGCTCCGCGGTTTTCATGTCGATGCTGATTGCACTGGTCAAATGGTTGAAACCTGTCCGCAAAGCCATTGGTGAATTCGCACCGGTTAGCCGCCGCTGCAATTCAGAGCGACGGGCAACAGCGGCTAGTGATTATCGGTGTGCGGCATAGGCTTGGGATCGTTCGGGTGATTGGCGGATCGTCTTGCTACTCGTTCACGTCCGGATTGCACCAGGTAAAACAATGCAGGGATGAGTAGCACCCCGAACAGGGTAGCGGCCAGCATACCGCCGAATGCCGCCATGCCGATGGAGACCCGGCTGGCGGCGCCCGCGCCGCTGGCAAGCACCAAAGGCAGCACGCCGAGCAGGAACGCGATGGCCGTCATCATCACCGCCCGGAACCTCAACCTGGCACCATTTAATGTTGCATCCAGTATTGACTCACCCCTCTCGCGAAGTTCCTTTGAAAATTCGACAATCAATATGGCATTTTTCGATGCCAGTCCAATGAGCATGACCAGCCCCACCTGAGTGTAAACATTGACCGGCATGCCTGTTATACCGACGGTCAGCAAGGCGCCAAGAATTGCCACCGGCACAGACAGCAAGACCGCCAGTGGAATACTCCAGCTTTCATATTGTGCCACCAGGAACAGATAGACGAAGATGAGCGACAGCAGCAGGATGACGGTGGTCTGTCCGGACGCCTTGATCTCCTGATAAGACATTCCGGTCCACTCGAAACCGAAACTGTCCGGCAGGGTCTCGCTGGCAACGGCTTGCATGGATGTGATTGCATCGCCCGAACTTTTGCCGGCAGCCGCGTTGCCGTTGATGGTGGCGGAGCGGAACATATTGTAACGACTGATCGAGTCCGGACCTGAGACCGTATCGAAGCTGACCAGTGTCGACAACGGCACCATCTCGCCCTGATTGTTGCGCACGAATAACTTGCCGATATCATCGGGGGCGTTGCGGTAGTCGGATTGCGCCTGAATCATGACCCGGTAGACCCGCCCGGCCCGATTGAAGTCGTTGACGTACAGTCCGCCGAGCTGGGATTGCAGGGTCAGGAACACATCGTTGAGCGGCACGCCCAGTGTCTTCGCCTTGTCACGGTCGATGTCCAGCCAGATGCGCGGCGAGGTGGCCGAATAACTGGAAAACACCTGCACCAGATCGGGCGAGGAGTTGGCCGCAACCAGTAACGCATTCATGGTCGATTCGAGATCGCGCGGGGTGCCGCCGCCGCGATCCTGTAGCACGAATTCGAAACCCGACGTGGCGCCAAGACCCGGTATCGGCGGCGGTACGAACGGCATCATGCGGCCTTCAGGCAGCGTTGCCGCGATCACCCGCAGCTTACCCATGATGGATCGCAGGGTCAGATCCGGATCCTCGCGATTGTCCCAGTCGTCAAGAATACCGATGGTGAATGCGGAACTTGATGACTGTGATCCTTTGAGCATACTGAATCCCGGTACCGACATGACGTCGGTAACGCCTGGAATCTCGAGTATGCGGTTCTCGAGATCGGTTAAAACAGCTTCGGTTCGATTCAGCGAGGCGCCGTCAGGAAGCGACAGGTCCACCATGAACGCGCCTTGATCCTCGCTGGGCACGAAGCCGGTTGGCAATACCCGAAACAGTTGGCCGATGCTTGCCAGCACCAAGGCGACAATCACCACCGCGATCAAGCCGCGTCTCACCAGGAATCCGGATATGCCCAGGTAACCGCCAGTAACTCTCGCGAAAAAGCGATCGAATGCGCCGTGCCAGCGGCTTTGTTCGCCTTTGGGTCTCAACAACACCGCACACAGCGCGGGGCTAAGCGTCAACGCGTTGATTGACGAGATGACCACCGCCGCCGATATGGTGACCGCGAACTGACGATACAGCTCGCCGGTGATTCCCGGCATCATCGCCACTGGCACGAAGACCGCCAGCAGCACCAGGGTGGTTGCGACAATGGGACCGGACACTTCACCCATGGCGGCGGAGGTTGCTTCCACCGGCGTTAACCCGTTTGCGATATGTCGCTGGGCATTCTCGACTACCACGATGGCATCGTCGACCACTATGCCGATGGCCAGTATCAGGGCAAACAGAACAATGGTGTTGATAGAGAACCCGGCTACCAACAGCACGGCGAATGTGCCAATGAGAGACACTGGCACGGCGATGCCGGGGATCAGGGTGGAACGCCAGTCGCCGAGGAATACAAACACCACCAGCACCACCAGCAATATCGCCTGGATCAGTGTGACCATCACCTCCTTGATGGAGATGCGGACATAGCGGGTGGTGTCGTAGAGGATGCTGTAGTCAAGGTCCTGTGGAAATCGTTCGGCCAGTAAATCGAGCTCTGCGCGGACATTGTCGGCGACATCCAGCGCGTTGGCATCGGGAAGCTGATAGACCCCCATGACCACCGACGGTTTGCCGTTGAGTCGGCCGTAGGCGTTATACGAGGCGGAGCCGAGTTCAACCTTGGCCACATCACCAATCGTGACTTTGGAACCGTCGGCATTGACGCGAATCATCACATCGCGAAACTCGTCCGCCTCGGCCAGTCGTCCACGCGTGACGACGTTATAAGTGAATACCTGACCATCGCTCAGTGGCGGTGCACCGATCTGGCCGGCAGCCACCTGCACGTTCTGTTCGTTGAGCGCGGCGGCGACATCGCCGGCGGTAATGCCGAGGCTGGCCATGCGCTGGGGATCGAGCCATATACGCATGCTGTAGGGCAGCTCGCCCAGAATCGATGCTTCACCCACTCCATTGACCCGCGATAGCGCGTCGCGCAGATTGATGGCTGCATAGTTGGACAGGAATACTCCGTCGTAGGTACCGTTCGGCGAAGTCAGATTAATCACCAGCACCATGTCGGTCGATGATTTGCGTGTCACTACGCCTTGACGGACCACATCCTCCGGCAGTTTGGCAGTGGCCGCAGCGACCCGGTTTTGAACGTTGACGGCTGCCAGATCGGCATCGGTGCCGGTTTCGAAAGTGACGGTGATAGTCATCGAACCGTCATTTGCTGACTGCGAGCTCATGTAGATCATGTCCTCGACGCCGTTGATCTCGGCTTCAAGGGGTGCCGCGACAGTCTCCTCGACAACTTCGGCGTTGGCGCCCGGATAGATCGCGCTGACTTTTACCGTCGGCGGGGTAATTTGAGGAAACTGGGCGATTGGCAGGAAATTGGCGCTCAACGCGCCGACAAGTGTAATGAAGATTGATATGACGAAGGCGAACTTCGGACGATGGATGAAAAACTGACTGAACATCCTTAAGTCCCTAGCGTTCGACTACGCTGACAGGCGAACCGGGTCGCGCCTTCTGCAGACCCTGGACGATGACTTTTTCACCCTCCTTAAGACCGGATTTTATCTGCCACAGTTCGCCCACGCGCTGACCGGTTTCAACGGTACGCTGGCTAACCATATTGTCATCACCAACCACCAGCACTGCTTGGCCCGCCTGGGTGGTGAGAATGGTTGCCTGGGGTACGGCGAGGACGCTTTGGTCGCCATTGCCAGCGAGGATGACGCTGACAAATTGCCCTGGTCGCAGCAACTCGTCGGGGTTGGGAAACTCGGCCCGGATCGTCAAGGTGCCGGTACCGGTGTCGATCTCGTTGGCGATCAGTTCGATTCGTCCCGGATACGGGTAATCGCTATTGTCCGTCAGACGCAGACGTGGCGCGATGGCCGGCGCACTGTCGGCCTCCTGGCCGCGCAGTTTTTGTTGTTCCCGATATCTCAGATACTCGACGTCGCTAACGGTGAAATGCACCTGGATTGGATCGAGTTGCAACACGGTCGCCAAAACGCCGCTGTCAGGCCCCACCAGATTGCCTGCATCGACTTTGGTTTCGCTTATGCGGCCGTTAAGGGGTGAGACGATGTGAGTTCGGTCAAGATCGAGTTCTGCCTTTTCCAGTGCGGCCTGACTGCCTTGCAACGCTGCTTGTGCCATTTGTGCTGTGGCGCGTGCTTCGTCGGCATTTTGTTCACTGACGTTACCACTCGCCTCAAGTTTTTCGATCCGTTTCAGACTGATCGATGCCTCGTTGGCTCGTGCTTTATCGGATTCCACTTTTGCTTTGGCTTGATCGACCAGTGCCTGATAGGTATCACGTTCGATCTCGTACAGGACATCACCACTATTTACCGCGCCGCCTTCTTCAAAGCTGCGTTGCTCAAGAATTCCGCTGACCTGGGCACGTATATCAACTCGCGCCGGCGAGGTCACCCTGCCGATAAATTCGCGCTGTACCGTGAGCGTGGTTGGTTCGACGGTGTATACCGACACGCTGGGTGGCGGTGTCTCGATGGGAGCGGGTGGTTCAGAACAGGCGGTAACGGTCAGTGCCAGAATCATGACGGCGACCGGTCGGGATGCGAGCTGAATCATGATGGTTGAGAATCCGGTGTTATGGTTTGTTTTACCCATAGTGTAGCCGAAGAAGCTTGCCGCCCGAGAGCTCAGCTCCGTTCCTCGCGACGGCAGACAGGCTACCGGCGTCTTTATCCGCGATGCCTTAGCGGTTTGCCGGAATAATCGGAATTTCTCTACATCAAAAGAACCTCATCGTTTAGGGAATCATCCACATCCAGACTCGTCCGGTATCCGGTGTAATCACAGTTATTCCATGAACCAGCCGTGGCTGACGACAAGTGATTGACCGGTTAATGCGTTTGTCGGGAACGAAGCAAACAAATGGGCGATTTCTGCCACGTCTTCGACCGTGGTGAATTCCTTATCCACCGTTTCGCCAAGCATGACATTGTTGACCACATCAGCTTCGGAAATTCCAAGTTCCTTGGCCTGCTCCGGTATTTGTTTTTCCACAAGCGGTGTTTTAACGAACCCCGGGCAGATGACATTGGCGCGTACGCCATGGGCTGCTCCTTCTTTGGATATCACCCGCGCCAGACCCAGCAATCCGTGCTTGGCGGTCACATAGGCGGACTTCAGCGGCGATGCTTCTTTTGAATGTACCGATCCCATCAAGATGATCGAACCGGAACCAGCCTTGTACATGTGCGGCAGGCAGGCTTTTGTCGTAAGAAAAGCTCCGTCGAGATGGATGGACAGGAGTTTTTTCCAATCTCCGAATGGAAAATCTTCAATCTTGTGGACGATCTGGATACCGGCATTCGACACCAATACATCCACCTTGCCCCAGGTATCAATGACGGTCTGGATGCCGGCGTTTACGGCCGCTTCATCGGTCACATTCATCTCAAGTCCGATGGCCTTGCCAGGGCCAGTTGCGGTCAACTCATCTGCGGTCTTCTGTGCGTCGCCCATCCTCAAATCCGCGATGGCAACAAGAGCGCCGTCGGTAATGAAACGTTCGGCGATGGAACGTCCGATACCACGAGCCGATCCGGTGATGATGCAAACTTTATCTTTGAGGTTCATATTAAATTCTCCGAGGTATGAGTGGTTAAGATGTGAAAGGCGATATCGTTGAAAGTCATGATTGTTTATCCTGATTACGGGTCAGATCAAAAACCTTGAAACCCCGTTGTGATCGTGTCCGGTTCGTCCACGCTTTGGTTTTCAGTCCGCGGTGGACATCGTTGCGTCCGAGTTCCCAGTGTTCTTCAACTGACTGCCGGGAAAATTCATAGTCCTTGCTAGCTGTTTCATACCGCGCGTCGCGCCGGATGATATGAGCCACGGTAACCGACTCTTCACGGCTCAGATTCCGTAGCCGTCGCACCTCATCGTCAATGAGTTCCGGTGGAAGGCGATCGATCAGTTTTCGTGTAGCGTAACGTAGTTCGTGGAGCAATCTGACATGATCCGAGTTGAAGCGTGTGCGGCTTGAAAAACGAATATCCTTTTCGCGTTCGGTAGTTTCGGCAATATTGCGTGGCAATGTCCCAGTAGCGCTGAACACATCGACCTGAAATATGCACATGTCCTTGTCGGTGCCGGCATATTCCATGATGTAATTGAGCGGTGTGTTGGAAACGAGACCACCGTCCCAGTAGTAGCGGCCATCAATCTTGACCGGTGGGAAGCCGGGCGGCAGAGCACCGGAGGCCAGGATATGACGTGCCGTGATCTGATCGGCATGCGTGTCGAAATAGGCGAAGTTTCCGTTTTCGATATCCACCGCTCCAACGCTGAGGCGCGGCGCTGAAGCCGAATGCAGAAAATCAAAATCCACCAGGGTGTTCAATGTCCTGATCAGTGGCGCCGTATCGTAGAAACTCACCTGTGCAGGATCCTGCCCGACACCGAAGAACGGCACATATGACCTCGGCGAAAAAAAACCTGGTATGCCGAACATGGCAGCGGCCGAAGCGTTGGCTTCGTTGAAAATTACGCGCATGGAAGGATCATCGAACGGATAGATTGCGGTGAGTCCTGCTGATGCTGTTTCCCAAAATTTGCGAAGTCTCGAGATGCGGTCCTTTTTCGGATTTCCGGCAATCAGTACGCCATTGATCGCTCCGATCGATATGCCTGCGATCCAGTCCGGTTCTATACCCGCTTCGTTGAGTGCTTCGTATGCGCCTGCCTGGTAAGCACCAAGCGCACCGCCCCCCTGCAAGACGAGGACAACAGACTCATCCGGTATCGCTGTATCAGTGGGAACGTTGGAAAGATCTGACTTCACTTCCATGGCATGGGCCTCAGCCTGGACGACTTTAATGAGACTATAAAAACAGCTTTCAATGTCAATGTACCTCTCATGCACGGGTGGCTAACCGTGAGAAAATATCAAAGCGGGGCCGTTTGGCCCCGCTTCTTTGCATCGTGTGATAGTCTGTTAACTGGAGGCACCCTGTGTCGGAACTTCATCCATATTGAAGGACTGGACGACGACGGAATCCTCAATGGCCTTCAAGGCCAGATTGGCTTCGTAGTATTTACCTTCACCAATCAACTTGATCGCATCTTCGATATGCCCAATGCTCGCTTTGGACGGAATGAAAGCGGCGGACAGATTTACATCGATATCCGCGAGTTTCAGGGTTTCGAGCGCCTTATCCTTGTCGCCCTTCGCCAGATGATCGTTAGCTTTGCCGATTGTTACCTGCTTTTCCGGTGTCGGAACGAAATCCTCGCTCAAGGTCATCGAGGTATCGAAAGGAACGTAGCTGTCATCCTTGAGGGTGGGAGTAACGTTTGCAACGGCAAAGTCCTTCACCGAATCGTTCACCACCTTAAAGTCAGCCATGGCATCGTTAACCAACTTCCCGGCGATCTCGGGCGTTCCGTTGAAAATTGCCAGACGGGCGGCACGAGTCTCACCCAAGGCCTTATGTGCTTCATCAAGGGTTTTGATGATATTTTTGCTTTCAGCCTGTTTGGCCGAATCGGCTTGTGTCGTTGTCTCCGCTGCGTAGACGTATTCGACAGCGCCAAGTGTTGAACCGGTCATAAGGGTTGCCAGCGCAACGGCTAGAATTTTAGATTTTCCGTTCATGATTTTCACCTTCTGATACTCGGTCCGGGATGGACCGTTGAAGGAAATTATAGTGAGGCAACCTTGTGTGGATTTTTCGCGAGCTTTACAAATTTGACAAGTTTCATGCGTCAAGTGACAGTCTGTGGCACGGAGTTGAAGCGGAGCCGGACAACAAGGCCAGGCTGGTTGTCATCCAGTTCAAGTGTTGCGCTATGGCGTTCGGCTATGGCTGCTACCAATGCCAGGCCCAAACCGGTGCCGGGAGTAGAACGGTTTCGGTTGAGGCGATGAAACGGTTCCAGGACGTCTTTCCGTTTTTCCAAAGGGATACCCGGGCCGTTGTCAGAAACGGTGACGATGGTCTCGCAGTTTTCGTCCCCGCTTACAACCAGCTTTATCTGGCTGCCTTGCGGACAATGGCGTAAAGCATTTTCAATCAGGTTTGCGAATAATTGTTTAAGCATCCGCTGATCACCCAGGATTGTGGATGATCCTTCATCGGATAAATCCATAACAAGATGATAGCCCGCGTCTTCGGCAACAGGAGCGTAAGCTTCTACTGTCTCCTCGATGATGTCTGCTGCTGAAATCACCTGAAAGGTGTCTGTACCTGTTTCCGAACGCAACTTGGAAATGCGCAGCGTGGCATCAAATATGTCTGCCAATCCAACGAGCTGCGACGCCGCAGTCTCCACTTTCTCACGGAGAAGATCATTGTCTGCCAGCATCCTCTGGATGTCCTGCAAGAGAATCGACGCTCTGTTCAAGGGTGAACGAAGGTCATGTGCGATAGCCTGCATCGTATACCGGTTCATTTGCATGGATTCGGACAGGCGATCGAGCTGCAGGTTCATCAGGGAGGACGCTCGCTCGATCTGCTCGCCGGATCCATCGAGCGGTATTCGTGCCGAAGAGTCACCTGCGGCAACAGCCTCAAGCGTTTGTACTATGCGTGCCAGTCGAAGTAGTGTCTTGCGGCTGGTCATGTAAGCCAGGACGATGCGAAGCAGGAATACAATGAGCGCGGCAACTCCAGTCGTGAAGACAATAATACGTAATACACGTTGAATGGGTGCGGTACTGCGACCTATGACAAGCGTAGCGCCTGATGCCAGACGGTTGCTTTCGACAAGATAGTCACCATAAGGCTCAGGTAGCAGCCCATGAAAGACCATGCGCATCCATCCCGCATGGGGTGGGGGCTGCTTCAGATTACCGGCCAGTTTCTTTCCGTTCGGGCCAAAAAGGGCAAAAATATGCGTGGAGGATGTTTTTATTCGAGCATTCAGGAAACCTATATTGGCAATTGCATCCAGACCGTCACTGGATTCGATTTCCTTAAGCAACATGACCTCTTCCGTAATCAGATTCTGCATTTCGCCAATCATGGCTTTCTGTACGATCTGATAGATCCCTGCTGTGACAAGCACCAGGACAACCAGGAAGACGGCTCCATGGATAAAGGCATCGCGGAATGCCCTGCCGGAAGTGACGCCGCCGCTAAACATGCATGCTGTATCCGCTGTTGCGGCTGGTATGAATCAGCGGGGTATCAAACGGTTTGTCGACCTTGGCTCTCAGGCGGCTGATGTGAGTTTCCACTACCGTTGTTTGCGGATCGAAGTTAAAATCCCATACCTGCTCCAAAAGCATGGTCCTGGTTACGATCCGGCCGGCATTACGCATCAGGATCTCGAGTAGCGCGAACTCCCTGGCTTGAAGATCGATCGTTTTTCCGGCGCGTTTTGCTGTTCGCGCCAACAGGTCAAGCTCCAGATCATGAACGATGAGAACGGTGTTCTGCAGTGTGGCTGCCGGGCGGCGTGACAACGCCACAACCCGGGCCAGGAATTCAGAGAAATGGAACGGCTTGACAAGATAATCGTCAGCACCTGCCATGAGGCCATCGACACGTTCGCCAATATCGGCCATCGCTGTCAGGAACAGGACCGGTGTTTTGTGGTCGGCCGCACGAAGGCCTTTCACTACGGAAAGACCATCCATCCCGGGCATCATGCGGTCGAGGACGATCACATCACATTTATTGTAAAGGCAATATGCAAAGGCATCCCGACCATCGGCGAAACACTCGACTGAATAACCGTTTTCGACCAATCCCTTTTTCAGGAAATCACTGGTCGTTAAATCGTCTTCGGCAATAATGATTTTCATGTTGATATATTTCTTGTCCCGTCGCGTCCCAAGCTGGGTCCAGTCATCAAGATTGACAACAGGTTTCACATAAATGTTAATGATCTGGCAACATCGGTAAATCGCTTTTCAATCTGATTCGATATGATACCGATGGCCACAGCTTCTCCATTAATACCTTGTTTGCCGAATTGATGTTGTTGGGGTACAGATCAAGGCTACTATTCAAGATTACTATTTATAGAGGTTTTAATGATCAAAAATTATACTGATCATGCTGCGAACGAACGCACATTTCTTGCCTGGGTCAGGACTGCGATTGCCGTAGTAGGTTTTGGAATGGCTGCAGCAAGCCTCAGCCGTACCGAAACCGATGTCTGGTCAGGAGTTCTGTTGCTGGTTACCGCAATTATTGTAATTATCGTTGCTTACGTCAGGATGCGGTGGCTGCGGGCTCGTATCATCAGCGATGAAGAACTGGACGATAGTTCACTCGCTCATGATGCACTGATGGTTCTCCTGATTATCGCGCTGATTGCCATGCTGACAATGTTCAGCCTGCATGTGACCTGATTGTTACCATCTCCATCATATTGATTATCTTCTAAATGACTGTTGTAGCGGTCATATAAGATTATGTGACTCCTAAAACGGTCATTTTGCATAAGCAGGTCAATCCGCGAGGGAAATAGTTCATTTGCATTATCTCAAAGCGTCCTGCATGCCAGTTTGATGATTTTGCTGATCCAGCATCCCAAACGTCCAGCATATGCCATTGGCTGATGTCTCAAGCCAGGCTCATATTGTCGCTTGCTGGCGACTTGTTGGAACTCGACATAAACTGTAAATCATCCAAAGATCGTATAGGTCAGGGAGACATGACTGGCGATGCTGAGTGAATGTATCGTACCTCGCCGAAAGTCTCCGCTTTGACTATAGAATGAACGTTGGGCGATTAACTTCATGTTGAAGGAATTCGAATATGCAGTTTATAAAATTGGGCGATCAGGTGATGCACTACCGCATGCGCGGGGAAGGCGCACAAACGACCCTGGTGTTTGCAAACTCCCTTGGAACCGATTTGAGATTGTGGGATCGGTTGGCACCCGCCTTCGATGGCAATTTTTGTGTGTTGTGCTATGACAAGCGTGGTCATGGGTTATCGTCGGCGCCACCGCCGCCCTATAGCCTGGCCGATCATCGGGACGATCTGATTAATCTGCTGGACGCACTCGGGATAGCCGACATAGTGCTTTGCGGCGACTCGGTCGGCGGATTGATCGTGCAGGCGATAGCAGAACGCCAGCCAGACAGGGTAAAGGCGCTCGTCCTTTGCGACACGGCCGCCCGTATCGGTGATGAGGCCACCTGGAACAGTCGCATTGAAGCAGCGAGAAACGGCGGCGTCGAAGCCCTGGCCGATGCCACCATGGAGCGCTGGTTCAGTGAGGCGTTCCGTCGCCGCAATACGGATGAAATCCAGATTTGGCGTAATATGCTGGTACGAACCCCGCTTGACGGCTTCATCGGTACCATGATGGCGCTTCGCGATGCCGATCAAACGGCTGCAACGGGGGCATTCGATTTGCCCGCGCTGGTGGTGGTCGGCAGTGAAGATGGCTCGACGCCGCCAGCAGTGGTGCGGGAGTTGGCCAACTTGATCGATAATTCAGAATTCCACGTGATAGCCGAAGCCGGTCATTTGCCCTGTGTCGATCAACCCGGGAAACTTCAGGAAGTGATGACCGGTTTTTTTCGCAAACACCAACTGATGTAATGCGGGGACAGGCCAGGTTACCTGTAGCGAGTTGTAAATCCGCTGCCCTGGCTGTCGATAAACCCCATAGTTAAGGAGTATGAATCCATGTCGGAAGCGTTTATCTGCGACTACATACGAACCCCGATAGGACGCTTCGCCGGTGCCCTGTCATCGGTACGCGCCGATGACCTCGGTGCGGTGCCGTTACGCGCCTTGATGGAGCGTCACATGAGTCTCGACTGGGGTGCAGTCGATGATCTGTACTACGGCTGCGCAAATCAAGCGGGAGAAGACAACCGCAATGTCGGTCGCATGTCGGCACTGCTTGCCGGTCTGCCGGTCAGCCTGCCGGCAGCCACCATCAATCGCCTGTGCGGATCGGGGATGGATGCGATCTTGACTGCTGCGCGGGCGATTCGTGCCGGTGAGGCGAATCTGATGATCGCCGGCGGAGTTGAAAGCATGTCGCGGGCGCCGTTCGTCATGCCCAAGGCGGCTGCCGCGTTTTCGCGTAATGCCGAGATTTACGACACCACCATCGGCTGGCGTTTCATCAATCCGGTGATGCGTGCGCAGTACGGTGTCGATTCCATGCCCGAAACGGCCGAGAACGTGGCCGAGCAGTTTTCCATATCCCGTGCCGACCAGGATGCATTTGCCGCACGCTCCCAGGAACGCGCGGTCGCCGCACAACAAAATGGTCGATTGGCTGAAGAGATAGCACAGGTCGTTATTCCACAACGCAAGGGTGACCCGGTCATCGTCGAAACCGACGAGCATCCCCGCGCCGGCACAACGGTCGATAAACTCGCAAAACTGGCGACACCGTTTCGCGACGGCGGCACGGTAACTGCCGGCAATGCCAGCGGTGTCAACGACGGTGCGGCGGCTCTGCTGATTGCATCCGCGTCCGCGGTCGAACGCTATAGCCTGAAACCCCTGGCACGTGTGATGGGTGGTGCCACCGCTGGCATCGAACCGCGCATCATGGGCTTCGGACCCGCACCCGCAACCCGTAAATTGGTGGAGCGTTTGAACATGTCGATAAACGACTTCGACGTAATAGAACTGAACGAGGCGTTCGCGAGCCAATCTCTGGCAGTGTTACGCGATCTTGCCCTGGCGGACGATGCCGAGCAGGTTAATCCTAACGGCGGCGCCATTGCACTTGGCCATCCACTAGGTATGTCCGGTGCCCGACTTACCGGTACCGCGGCGCTGGAATTGACGCTGACGGGTGGTCGTTATGCCCTTGCTACCATGTGTATCGGCGTCGGTCAGGGTATAGCCATCGCCCTTGAGAAAGTTTGAGTTCTGTCCATGGCTGTTATCGGTGTATTTGGACTGGGTGAAGCAGGTAGCCGGATCAGTGCAGATCTCGCCCACAAAGGTGTTACGGTATTCGGATACGATCCGGCGCCAGTTGATGACCCAGCCGGTGTAACACGGGTGGCGCAGGCGGTCGATGCGGTGACAAATGCCGACTTCGTTCTGGGAATCACCTCGGCTGCTGACGCGACCGTTGCCCTTGAACAGGCAGTGTTGAAAATTCCGGCCGGGGCAATCTACGCCGATTTTTCAACCGCTGCACCGACTCTTAAAAAAAGCCTTGCCACAACCGCACTTTCTCACGGTATTGAATTTGTCGATGTCGCACTGATGGCGCCAGTACCGGGCAAAGGTATCACCACGCCGGTTGGAATATCCGGTAGCGGCTGCAAACAATTTGCCCAGGTATTCGCGGCATTCGGTATGCCGGTGGAAGTCATCAGCGATCAGGCCGGCGATGCAGCGCTTCGCAAGCTGCTTCGAAGTGTCATGATGAAAGGTCTCGCAGCCCTGCTGATCGAAGCCATGCGCGCCGGTAACGCGGCTGGTGTTGGCGACTGGTTATGGCGCAATATGGTCGACCAATTGAGCGTTGCCGACAGCCCGTTGCTGTCGCGACTGGTGTCCGGCACCAAGGATCACGCACGACGCCGGCTGCACGAAATGGAAGCCGCAGAGGAATTGCTAGGCGATCTCGGTATCGATCCGGTAATGACGCGCTCAACGGTTGAGTCATTAAGACGCATGCTTCATGAAGACTTGCCCGAGGTGCCAGATCAACCGGTTGGTTGAATCGCACCTGTGCAGGGGTTTGCTTCTGTTGGAAATTCCATCAACCGGATTTAAAGTTTGGACTAGGTGACTGGCTGGTTGTATGAGCGATTATCCTGTCGGAAACTTTATAAATGCGAACATTGTTCACCCGATATTTCTGACTGTATGTATAACGATGGCGGAGCCATGAATGCGAAATATATTTAAGCGTAAACAAGATAAAAAGTTGCATCTGTGCATCATTTGTGGACGTGACAATAGATATAACTACATTCGTCATACAGTCGAATATGCTTTACCTGTCTTCGACACCATCCATATCATGGATACAGGCAGTACCGATAGAACACATGAATTATCGTCGATATCACCAGATATAAATTATTTTGGCTGGGACCGGTGGGAGTATGGTTGGGGTGACGCTTATGATCGTGTCCGTCAGGATGTGCCAAAAGGGGACTGGTTTTTGTATCTGGATTCGGACGAGATGCCATCAAAATACCTGTTGGATCATATTTCAGATTCCGTGTCCAGGATCGATTCCGAGGGTTATGGTCAAGCACGTATCCCGAACGTGCTTCATATGGATGGCATCAGGACAGGCGATCCGGCTGATCGCTTGCCGCGTACCCCCGAGGAATTTAAACAAAAGCATTGCTGGACGAAATCCATAATTTGCAAGAACGGACCTTGGCTGCAAGTTAGAAATAACGGTATGCATGCCGGCTATCATAATGTTGAACAGGCGTGTATTTTTTTGCCACTGTATTACTGTCATCACAAGTACACATCACAAGTACACGCCTCGATTTCCATTTGTTCGTTTCTACTTCCTGAATCCTACAGCATTCCCGTGGATCGTGAAGAAAACCGTGCGTTACGAAGACTGGCTGAACGATTTAAGATAAGTAATACGAACCATCTGGTTGATTTGCTGCAGAATAATCCACCTAAAGAGTTTATTGAGGTGATCCAGGGTTGGCGGGAAAGCGATCTTGGCACATGCCGACATTGGTATGACTGGTACAAACAGGATTTTGCCGTTGGCGACCATGCATTACGTTTGTGTGATGAAGAATGCTGTAGCTATGAATACAGTCGTTACTCTTGTGTCGAGCTTAAGGCAGGTTCTATACCCCGATTGATGGATGATTGGAAATTGAAGTCTGACAACGGTCACTACTTCTTCAGATCTGATAAAAAGTCACAAACCATGGAGTGTAATGAAACGGCCGCTGCGATAATGGCGTTAGTCGACGGTGAACGAAGTATCGCTGACATTGTTTATAACTTCTCTGACTCCTTTGCCGACTCATTAGACAAGATAGGCGATGATACAAAAAGTGTTGTGCGTGATTTGTCCCGTCAAGGTGTTATTGCGGTTCAGACACCGGAGTCGGCAATTAACCCAGCTGTGGCAACAGAGATAAACCGGGCGGTTGCCAATGAGCTCAAGTACTGGCACGAACAAGGTGGATGGGATATCACAAATCTGCGTAACGAGACCAAAAGACGAAACTTGATCGAGGTTACATTCAACAACGGCCAAGTAGCCATCAACTGGAACGGTAGTGAATCTGGTCGCTGCAAAAATTTACAAGCATACTTTCAGCAAATAGCAATGGATGCGTCAGATATGGCAGTAACCTTTGCATTAAATCCGCATGATTCGGTTCATGGAAATTCAGACTTCCCGGTACTGGGGTTTTCCAGACGTAGCAGAGGTCAGGAAACAGCAGTGTTGATTCCAGATATTTACTTTATAAATGGCTATTCAACACTCCGAATGCGTGTCAGGGAAGCTGCGACTCGCATTCGCTGGCAAGACAAAATAGACTCGGCAATCTGGCGTGGATCCCCAACAGGCCGTGCAAACAATGCAGAAAATTGGCAAGAAAATCTCCGGGTTCGCCTATGTCTTTATGCCCGCGAGAATCCTGAATGCATCGATGCGAAGTTAACTTCGTTTGCACAGTCTACTGTTGAGGCAAGTCAGTTGATGCAACATGCAAACATTAATGGTGATCGTGTGCCGGAACATAAACAAATGTTCTTTAAATATATATTGAATGTCGATGGAAACAGTTCGTCATGGGGTGGGACTTTTTGGAAGCTGCTTTCGAATTCTGTGATGGTGCATATCCTCGACGATCGCAGAGATTCGAATCCACAACACGACACATACGGCCTTATGCGATACAGCCAGTGGTATCACCATTGGCTTGAAAAAGATAAGCATTATCTGAGTTGCAAGGTACAGGATCTAGTCAGCACGCTTCAGTGGGCAAAGGAACATCAGTCAGAGTGCGAGACTATTGCGAAAGAGGCAACGGTGTTTGTCAATCAGTATTTGACAGACGAAACTGGCAGAGCTTATTGCGCCGAATTGTTTCGTGCCATGACATCAATAAATTCGGGCAGGGTTTAATGGTTACCAGAACCTGGAGTTAATCGCGCGATGAGGTCATGCATTCGAAATTAACGGTCCATTATTTGAAATTGTCACACTGTGTGCTGTGTCTTTATCGCTTATTGTGAGTCCCTATCTTCATCATCTGATTTCCACCGCGCTGAAACTCGTAATCGACGGTCACTATGTCAACTTCAAGGTTTTTCCTTTGCAGGGTTTCAATAATTCGTTGCAGATGTTCCGATTCAACACCATCGAGGTCGAGCAACGGAAATATCCTGACCTCATTTGCTACCCTGCATAGCTCATGAACGGCTGCCAGGTGGAAGTCGAACGTCAGGTGGTGGCTATACAAAAACAGCAGATGCGAACATAACGCCAGGCTGAATTGTTGCTTGACAAACGGTAACTCGGGCAATGCCGCGTTGAGATAACGTCCGCACTCAAGTCCATTATTGAAATCCTTCAGGAACAGATTCATCGCACGCATTCGTTTGCTTTCGAGTTCATCTACAGATTTAATGCTGTTCCATACGAAATCGTTTGCATGATTGCGAACCTGAATCATGATGCCATCGCGAACGTCTTGTATGCGTCGTTCTATTCCGCGAGCGCTGAACTGATATAGCGGATCGATGGATATGACCTTGCCGTCGCGCATGGTCAATTCGGCATTGAAGCTTGCCGGCCCGTCGCCGCAGCCGAGGATGGAACTGGCAAGATCGGATTCATCGAGCGCGAACATCGCCCGGTATTCATCGAGATCGCGACCCCATGGAATGATATCGGCGAGACGGATAACGCGCTTGCTCATTGCAGTTGTACGATCAACACTCAATCAATGGGCTTTGGTTTCATCCAGTGCAAGCTCAAAGGCCGCATCGGCATGGGCTATGGTGGTATTGATGAAGGTGATTCCATCGACAATAAAACTGGCATCGTCGCGGTGTTCGGGAAATGCCAACGGTAACTCCGTACAGGCAAGGCATACCGCCAGCGATTCCTGCGATGCATTGGCAGACCTCGCGGCGTCAAGTATCCACTGTCGGGCAACATCGACTTCGCCGTGGTACAAAGATCCGTCAATCAATTCGGCCAACTCGTCGATTGCCGTGTCATCGATTGGATCGGCCACATTGATTCCATGTGCTGACAATGCATCATGGTACATGGGACTCCTTATCGTTACCGGTGTGCCAAGTATCATGGCCCGACCCATGCCAAGCTGAATGATGGTATCGGCTGTCGTATCGAGAATACTCAACACATGAAAATCGAGATTGCGCGTGATTGAATTAAAACGCGAGTGGGGTGTATTGCTGGCAATCAGTCCAAAGTCGGCACCGGCTAAACGGAGTCGCTGGAAGGCCTCGTTAAAAACTGCATCGAAGGAACGCCAGGAATCATCATCACCCTGAATACCGCGTAGTTGGCGTGTCTCGGCGATGTTTACCGATTCGATGACCATAGGTGGTGTCGGACTTGGCTCGCTACCTCCCTGTTTGCGATGACGGTCATTGCAGCGGCTGCATAAATAGCGGTAATAGTCGATTGTCGACGGCCAGGCCAGACCGCCGATAATGCCAATTTTTTTCATCGGAAATAATTAAGTGTGCCGGTCTGCTCGCAGCGACAATTGATCATGCCGTAGTTGACTGCCAGCGAAACTAAAGTGCGAGATAAAAAGTATCGACTATGGGCCGATAAAAAGAATTATTCGCTATTCAGCCACTGATATATTGTTGCAGTTGGTCTATGAGGACTTTTTGCTCATCGATAGTAATCTTCACAAGATCGCCGATGGACAATACGCCAACAACCTTTTCCTCCTCGACAACCGGCAGGTGACGGGCACGCTTGTCGCTCATCAGCTTCATGCATTCTTCGACCGAATGGCCGGGGGATGCGCATAACACCCGGGCGGTCATGATGTCTCGCACCGGTGTATTGTGCGATGCTTTTCCCTCGAGAATAACCTTGCGAGCATAGTCGCGCTCTGAAATGATACCGACCAACTGCTCGCCCTCCATGACCAACAACGCGCCGACTCCCTTCTCGGCCATCATTTTCACCGCATCCAAAACTGAATCGCCCGGCTCGACAGCCCAGACTTGTGACCCTTTGTTTTTTAATATCTGGCTAACCATTGTCATATGCATTGACTCCTTCGCATTGCTTGAACAAGATGATCGCTGATGACAAGCATAGCACTGAAAACAGGAAAATGTCCTCATCCGGGTGGTAGGCGCGATGTTACTGGATCTTGTCTCAATCCAACGAATTCCGATTTTCGACTACAGGCGATTGATGCCCTGTTTCATGTCGTGGTGGCGACCGGTTACACTCAAACTCGTTTGATCTTTAATCACGATGCCTTTTATACATCGTGACTGGAATTTTTAGCTGATCGAAATCACGAAAATTACAGCCAGCGTACATATGAGTTCAATTCGATCGTGGCCATAATCAATGTCGTTGCCAATGTAATTGTACCGGTGTTCGGAGTTCTCGGTGTCGGCTACGCTGTTGCCTGGCGGGAGTGGTTCAACGTCGATGCGACACGCGGGCTGGCTTTTTACACCATGCGTGTGGCGATACCGGCGATGCTGTTTCGCGCCATGTCGATTACCGATCTGCCAGCGTATTTTCCATATCGCTTTGTTGCATGCTACTTCCTCGCAGCCGGTTTCATGTTCCTGTTGGGAACGTTGTTGTCCAGAAGACTGTTCTATTTGCCTCCAGCCGAGCGAGCGTTATTCGCATTTGGGTGCAGCTACTCCAACCTGGTACTGGTTGGTATTCCGCTGGTGCTGACTGCCTGGGGGGACGACGCGGTTCTACCATTGTTCACAATCGTTGCATTTAATACCGTGATCCTTTTCACGCCGTTGACGATGATGCTCGAAGCAGATCGCCATCATCGCCTGCCACTAATCAAGCAGATTGGCGCGGCGTTGCTCGGACTGATACGCAACCAGTACATCACCAGTATTCTGGCCGGCCTCGCGGTTAATCTGCTGGGGCTTCCCTGGCCTGTCGCGCTTGAATCGATACTTAAGATGATTGCAGCTTCCGCTACACCGTGTGCGCTGTTTTGCATGGGCGCGACGTTGGCGCGTCAGCGTATCGCCGGCGAGATCAGGGCCGCTTCCCTGATTTCATTGGTCAAGCTGATTCTCTTCCCCGCGAGCGTCTGGTTGCTTGGACATTACCTGCTCGGGATTGATAACGACTGGTTGGTGGTGGCCGTTACGATCGCCGCCATGCCGACGGGCATTAACATCTACCTGTTCGCCGAGCAGTACCAGAAAGGAATTGCCCTGGCTACGACGACAACCGTATTGAGTACGTTGTTCGCGGTGGCAACAGTGACTGTTGCACTCACGCTTTTAGGTGCCGGTTAGTGTGCGATTGTTTCGTCGGTAAATGGTGTGGCAGTTATTGCAGGATGTTTCATATCGGACTGTTCGACTTCAATGGTTCAGCCAGGGTGCCGACATGTACGCCGATGCATTCGGCCAGTGCGTCGAGATCGTAGCCGCCTTCGAGTAACGATATGATCCGGCCTTCGGCACTGGCATCGGCAAGGGCCATCATTTCAAGAGTCATCCATCGATAGAAGTCGGTGCCGAGGTTGATATCCCCGAGAGGATCGTTGGCATGGGCATCGAAACCCGCTGAGATTAATATGGCATTTGCTTTAAAAGCGCGGGCTGCCGGTAAAATCAAGCGCTCGAATGCTTCGCGATACTCCCTCTCGCCGTCGCCGGCTGACATGGGGCAATTCAATGTGGCACCTTTTCCGGCACCGGTGCCGCTTTCCGACCAGGCACCGGTGCCGGGATACCAGGGATATTGGTGTGTACTGATGTAGAAAACCGAAGGATCGGATTCAAAGGCGTGCTGGGTTCCGTTACCATGGTGAACGTCCCAATCGAGGATCAGAATTTTATCGAGGCCATGGTGACGTTGCAGGTAGCGGGCAACGATAGCCACATTGTTAAACAGGCAGAATCCCATGGCACTGTTATTCTCGGCGTGGTGTCCGGGCGGGCGAATCATGGCAAAGCCGTTATCCGAGCGTCCGCCTATTACGGCATCTGCCAGAGACAGGGCGCCACCAGCGGCCAACAGAGCGATATCAAATGACGATGAACTTACCGCTACATCAGGCGTATCGATATAACGCTGGCCTTCACGACATGCCTGGCGGGCACGTTCGACGTAGCTGTGATCATGTATCGTCTCGATCCAGGTTTGATCGCAAGGGGCAGCTTCAACATGATGCAGTTGGTCAAACCATGAAGCTGTCTTGAGATGTTCAGCCACGTGGGACAACCGGGCCGGGCGCTCCGGATGGCCGGCGCCGGTATCATGATCAAGGTAACGGGGGTCGTAGAGGATTGCAGTTGTCATCGGCACATTATAGCCCGCTAGTGATGCCGGTTTTGCAGGTTTGTGGACTTAAGGTCCGGCACATTGCCTTACAGACTATTGACACCGTTTCGCTTGTCAACGGCCTGGCAGTCGACTTGGTCATGGTCAACATCAAGATATGGCATTGGATACTGTACCGCTTACGGTAGTGATTGCTCTAACCGATCATCGTGGTCGGGCAGAACGCGCCATCAAGGCGTGGAATGAGCAACTTATCCACGCCAAAAAATCACGCTATTACTCCTGCACGACGGTTCCATGGACAACCTCGAGGCACAGTTGTCGTCCCACCTGAAAGACCATGATCAAATCGTTTGTTTGCCTGGACTAACAGAAATAGCGCTCTACGATCAGGGTGTAAGACGGGCAACTACCCATTGGGTCTTTATCAGCGAACCGCACGTAGAGGTTGCCTCTGATGCGATTGAAGAGATGATGTGTTATCTCGAAGAAAGCGGGCTTGACGGTGCAGCGTGTTACAGCATCGGCAGTGTAGACAACAACTTCGTTGCCCGTCTCGAAGACAGCGTATTTGCTGATGATTTGAACATCAAGGGTCAACCCGATCATTGGAATAAAATCGTATTGAAGGGGTGCTGCATACACAAATCTGCATTCCTTGACGCAGGTGGATTCATTCCACGGTACGGGCACTTTAGCGAACCATCGCTCGGGGCAAGGCTGCATGATTGTGGCTACCGGATTGGACTGTGCGACCACTCACGAAGTTTTCATTATGGTTGCCGTCGTTTATGCAACCTGGTACAACAGCAGATCGAATATGGTTATTGCGAAATGCTTTGCTGTACGCTGCTGGATGAGGAATTTGAAGCGCGATACTTCGCCTTAATGGACGCGGTGAGACGCACTTCCAGTGTGCCATTTCGTTGGGTGTTGTTATTGATGAAACGTTCGATCAGGCGATCGCCCGGAACCCTTCGAGTACTGGCCATGCAGTCAGGTCCCTGGCGTCGATCAGGATATTACTTTGGTCATGTGAAATTCGCGCTCTACTACCTGGTAATACATCTATTAAGGATCCGCCCGATAATTGCGCGAAAGTATCTTCCAGAATGTGGCATACCGCAAATCACTGGGGTCGCGACCGGTTTCTTTTTGGTTACTTTCGTCAAATTTCAGATCAAGGCTTTGGCGACGCAGGCCAGGGGATGGTTACCGCAAGTCAGCTTGGCTCCCACAACAGTATTGGGTTTTATAATCTCGAGAGAAATGATTCTGGCTCGTTTCGCTGGACTTGTGGCGGCGCCCTGGTCCTGTTGCCGTTAGCGGCAGGCAAGTTAAGGATTGAGACCTGTTTCGCTTCGCTTCGATCATATGGATCAAGCGAAAGAGTCGTTTTGATGATTGGCGACAGACGAATCGAACACCATATGGTCGATGGCAATAGGCTGGAATTCGATGTGAATATTAAGGCATGCAAAGTAATGACACCCTTGTTCATACTTGCTTCGACAATCCGGCCAGTCGATGACAAGATCATCGGAAGTCGAGACAAACGTGAGCTTGGTGTAGCATTAACTGCAATACATTGGCAGCTTCTGTCTGCTGACAGCGACAGTATATTGCCAAGTCAATCTTAAGATTCGAATCAATACCCTTTATTAGCCAGATTGCAGAAAATTGATGAACCGGAACTTTATATCCGGGGCGAATGCCATCGGCTGATGAAGTACAATTGCCGCGCAATGATCACCATCAATCAACAACAGTACAGTGCATTTGTCTCGTCAGCGCGGGTCATACAGCAGAGCCGGGAATTTGGCGCGAATGTCTGGCTGACAGCGGATGACAGGATAATCAAGGCATTTCATCGTCAGCGCGGCTTTATTGCCAATCGTCTGTGGTCGTATGCACGTCGTTTTACGAGTCATGCGTCCCGCCTGGAACGACGTGGTATTCGCAGCGTCAAGGTCGAAGAAATGTATCGTTGTCCTGAAGTCGGTTCGGAGCTGGTCATATATAAAAGGCTTCCCGGAAAAAGCCTTCGAGAGCTTGAACCTAATTCGAATGAAGAGTCACAAGCCTTTGATGCGCTACCCGGGTATCTGGCGAAGCTGCACTGCCATGGTATTCACTTTCGAGGTATACATCTCGGCAATATCCTGTATGACGGTGAAACGGGATTCGCATTGATCGATGTGGGTTTTATGCGGTTTTATCCATGGCCGCTCGGCATCATCGAACGAGCTACTGCGTTTCGGAAAATTCTCGCCTATCCTGAAGATCGCGAGCGAATTGTTCGCGTTGGTTTGCAGCCGTTTATGCAAGGTTATGTCGACGCCGCCGGGTTGAGTGTGCATCGTGCGCGTCGATTCATGGAGCGCTGTGAGTCAAACACGTTGCCCGCTAATTCTCAAAACCACAATAATGACTCTGAAAAAAGATACGGATGATATGACACATCAAGACGATTCCTATATTGGTACCCGTGAACGATTCAATAATGAAACGGTCGCACGTGAATACGTTCTCAAGAAAAATACACTGAATTCATCGAAGAACCGTCGCGAGATGGCGCGCATAATCGAGGGACTTGAAGGTCTGGCAGCGGGTAGCCGGGTTCTCGATCTTCCCTGTGGTTCAGGTCGTCTTGAACCGATGTTGCTCGAGAAAGGTTATCGGGTCGTAGCCGCCGATTATTCACAGCCGATGATCGAGGTGGCCACTGTTTATCTTGACGACATCACGATCAAACCCGGCATTGAAAGTTCTTCACATGGCGATCCTCATTCACCGGCACCTGCCGAGATCGTATTTGAACAGCAGGACGTATTGAACACCACGTTCGAGGACAACGCATTTGATGCCATTATATGCAATCGACTGCTGCATCATTATCCTGAAGCAGCGACACGTCGCGCAGTGCTTGCCGAACTACGCCGTATTTGTCGCGACCGACTAATCGTGTCCTACTACGATAATTACGCCTTGAGTGCCTTGAAGTTTCATTTGATGAATCGACTGAAAGGC
The DNA here is from genome assembly GCA_021604525.1 of marine bacterium B5-7. Classification (GTDB taxonomy): domain Bacteria; phylum Pseudomonadota; class Gammaproteobacteria; order Arenicellales; family CAJQKF01; genus BQJD01. Next base: position 87,885 of record BQJD01000006.1, read on the forward strand.
ATTACACCCAACGACCGGATTCCAATTGCCGGACAGGTATTTCAGGCTGACTATCAAGCCAGTGGATTTACCTGCATCAAGACATTACCGGTTCGTTATGGCATATCGCCGCAGACCTATCTGGTTTTACGGCCGGTGAACTGAGTATGGCTGAAAAAACATTACCGTATCTTTCCAACGAGTGTCTCGAATCCCTGGGTATTACCACAAGCGACGTTATTGAAATGATGGAAAAGCTGATTCTGGGTGCAGCCGCAGGTACCGTCTGGAATGCACCCAAGGCCGTGTTGATGCCCGGGGATAATCGCTACCTGATGGCAACGTTATCAGCCGCGGAGGATCCGCCATATATGGCAGTCAAATCTCTTGCCTTGAATCCGTCCAACCCGTCGCGTGGCATACCACAGATCAATTCAGTGGTTGCACTACATGATGCCGACACCGGCGTGCCACTGGCGATCATTGAAGGCAACTGGGTCACGGCGGTGCGTACTGCAGGATTAAGCGCCGTCGCTGCGCGTCACCTGGCAAACAAGGAATCATCTGTTGCAGCATTCATTGGCTGCGGTCATCAAGCCGATAGTCATCTCGATGCTTTTCGTCAGATGTTTCCACTAACCGAAGTACGCGCCATGGGTCGTGGCAAAGCGAACCGCGATCGGTTCCTTGAAATTGCCAGAGGACATAACCTGAAAACGGTCGCCTGCGATGATGCGCAAACAGTGGTCAAAGGCGCTGATATCATTGTTACCTCGGTTACGCTTAACTATGAAACCGAAGCGTTTATAGACGCCCGCTGGCTGAAGAAAGGCGCGTTTACAGCGATTACCGATCTCGCTATTCCGTGGATCGATGACAGCATGTCGGCTTTCGATCGAATCGTCATTGACGACCTCGAACAGGAGCGCGCCATGGCTAAACCGATGGTTGCAAAGGACTTGATTGAAGGCGATATAACGGGTCTTGTCAGCGGTACGCTAACTCCCCGACAACATCGCGACGACAAGATCGCATTCGTGTTTCGGGGATTGGCGCTGGGTGATCTCGCCCTCGCCGCACTTGCCTGGGAGCGTTATCAGTAAGCAACCTGACTGTAATCCGATCGGCTGGTAATAAGTCGCATACTTATCGATCTGTTAAATCATCGGTCCTGGACACAACTGCCACGGCGACCGGTGATAACCGTTGCTGCAAGAGAATTCCACTGACAATCAGTGCCAGGCCAACCCAGGTGGCGCCGATGATTTCCTCGCCGACGATGACGGCAATCACCACCAGTGAAGCGAACGGCGTCAGATAGATCAGGTTGCCGACCTCTGCGGTACTGTGCGAGTAGCGCAACGCCTTCAACCAGAAGATGAAGGCAAGACCCATCTCCACCAGGCCGATATAAACGCTGCCGAACAGTCCCTTGGGGTTGGGGATTTCAAATTGACCGGTCAGGCCGCAGTACAACGCAACATAGAATAGACCGAAGCAAAAGTTCACCAGCAAGCGATTGACCGGGTCGCGTTCATCACGGCTGCTGTACAACCAGTACAACGCCCACACGATAGTGCTAGCGAGTGCCAGGGCAACCCCGAGTGGATCGGTTAACCGGAACGACAGAGGATTACCGTGGGTGGCAATAACAACAACGCCGGTGAAGCTGACTGCCAATGCCAGGTAAGCACTGGCACGAATGGGTTGGCGAAACAGGATCGCCGACAATACCACCAACACAACCGGCCAGGTGAAATTCAGCGGCTGTGCTTCCTGTGCCGGTAGCAGGTCATAAGCAGCAAACAAAATGACGTAATATAAAAAAGGATTGAGACTGCCAAGAACTGCAGAGCGCACCACATCTTTTGTGTTCCACTCGCGCAGATTTTTGACTGCACCGCTACCGATTGAGACCACACCAAGAAATAGTGTGGCGGTCAACGCGCTGTAGAATACCAGCGCAGCGCTATTAAGGTGTGCAAGACTCAACTTGAAGGCGGCTGCGACCGTACTCCAGCACAGTACCGCCAGCAGCGCGAACAGGTAGGCTTTTCTTTGGTCCTTAACCATTACCCGATCCTTCAATACCTGACTGCTTGCCGATGCATGAGAAAATCGATTGTAGCAGTCCCGTATTGCTCGGCGGGCGAGCTTGAACGGAATCAGTTCAAATGAAGTGGTATTCGTTGTCGGCCGAACTTTCCGGGCCTGGCCTCGAAGCGTCCCGGAGTGATGCTGCCGCAATTCACGCAACGCGCATCGACATCCAGATTCCATTCGCCGAGCTTATACCAGTCGCGCTCGATCAGGCGGCTGTTACAGTTTGCGCACCAGGTGCTGCCGCCATCACTATCATGGACGTTGCCGGTATAGGCGTAGCGTATACCATTGTCCATGGCGATTCGGCGTGCGCGGGTCAGAGTGGATGTGGGTGTAGACGGAATATCGCGCATCTTGAAGTCCGGATGAAATGCGCTAAAGTGCATCGGTACATCTTCGCCGAGTTCGCGTGCAACCCAGTGACACATGGCGTCTATTTCATCCGAACTATCGTTTTGTCCCGGTATCAGTAACGTGGTGAGCTCGAGCCAGGTATCCGTCTGGTGATGCACATACATCAAGGTATCAAGCACATCGTTGAGCTGTGCTCCGCAGATATTCCGATAGAAACGATTGGTGAAGCCCTTCAAGTCGATATTGGCAGCGTCCATCCTGGCAAAAAACTCCTTCCGTGGTGCATCGCAAATATATCCGGCTGTCACTGCAACCGAATAAATTCCCGACTCGTGGGCAGCGTCGGCAACGTCCATTGCATACTCATGGAAAATGACCGGGTCGTTGTAAGTGAAGGCGATGCTTCGGCAATGATGTGTCCGCGCCGCATCGGCCAGGATGTCGGGCGTCGCTGCAGCGCCGAGGGTATCAATCTCGCGGGATTTACTGATGTCCCAGTTCTGGCAGAATTTGCAGGCGAGATTGCAGCCGGCAGTGCCGAAGGACAGCACCGGTGTACCCGGCAAAAAGTGGTTGAGCGGCTTTTTCTCGATCGGGTCGATGCAAAACCCGCTTGATCGACCCCACGTGGTCAGAACGATGGCATTGTCTTGCCGTTGCCGCACAAAACACAGGCCGCGTTGGCCTTCACGAAGACGGCAAAAACGGGGACACTGGTCACACTGCACCCGGCCGTCTTCGAGCGTGTGCCAGTGCCGGGTCGCGACATTGCCGGTAGTGTCAGGGTCGGTCATCCTGGTGTTCATGTATCACTTATCCAGTCGTTCCTCTTGGGCAAAGGCGTTAGCAAACCGTGTCAGCATCACTATCTTTAAATGGTGTTGTATCATGATCATTCAACTCGACACTTCATATTAATGCCAGTTTAAGACAGGTTCCAGCTTTCCGAGGCAGCCCAATCAGAGACAAGACATGTCAGTGAACAAATCGCATCTATCAATCAGGCAACCCGCGGTGGCGGGGATGTTCTATCCATCCGACCCCCAAGTCCTTGAACTCAGGGTTCGCGAATTGGTTGCTGGCGGACGACCATCAAATCTGGTGCCGCGGGCGTTAATTGTTCCCCATGCCGGTTATATGTATTCCGGGCAGATTGCCGGCAGTGGTTATCGAGTGCTGAAGAATCTCGACCGCCCAATCAGGCGAGTGTATCTCCTTGGGCCGGCGCATCGTGTTTACACCCGTGGTGTTGCGGTGCCATCGGTAGATAGCTTCATGACGCCGCTGGGTGAGATCAGGCTTGATCGTGATGCAATTAACCGGCTTGAAAACCACTTTGATTTTATCGTTGCCAGCGACGAATCCCATGCCGATGAACATAGCCTTGAAGTCCACTTGCCGTTTATCAAATCAATGCTTGGCGAGTTTCGGCTGGTGCCACTGGTGGTGGGCGATATCGATCCAGCCCGTCTTGTTCCATTGATGGACGACATACTCAAAGAGGACGATGCACTGCTGATAGTCAGCAGCGATCTCAGCCATTATCACTCTGCCGGTGAGGCGCGGTTGATCGATGCACAAACGGTCAGCATCATGGAGCAACTTCAATGGCGCGACCTCAATCCAGAGCGTGCGTGTGGATGCGTGCCGGTGGCCGCATTATTAAAAAGTGCTGCTGATCATGGTCTGCAGGCCACCGCGCTTGACGTGCGTAACTCCGCTGATACCGCCGGACCGTCCGATCGGGTAGTTGGTTACGCCAGCCTGGTGGTACACGCACCTGCCAACAACCTCGATGTCACAATCCGTCATCGATTGCTGGATCTTGCGCGCAGAGCTATTGCCCAAAAACTTGAGACCGGCCACAGCCTGTCCGTCGACCACGATCGATGGTCGCCGATTTGTCTTCGCCTTGCCGCGACATTCATAACACTGATGCAACACGGTTCGTTACGCGGCTGCATCGGCACGCTTGATCCAGAAGAGCCGCTTGTTGATAGCGTTGCCAGCAATGCAGTTCGCGCCGCACTGAATGATCCAAGATTTCCGTCGTTAACCCGTGATGAGCTTGACCACGTCAAGATATCGATCTCGGTACTCGGGCCGACTTCGCCCATGCGCTTTGAATCTGAAGCTGATTTGTTGTCGCAACTGCAACCGGGTATAGACGGTCTTGTTCTCATCCATGAACATCATCGCGGTACATTCCTTCCCAGCGTATGGGAGAGTCTGACAACGGCCGAAGCGTTTTTACGCGCACTTAAACAAAAGGCCGGACTGCCTGACGACTTTTGGGCGAATGACATTGTAATCGAGCGTTATACAACCGAGTATTTCAGCGAATAACGTGACTATGTCGTGAAGTGCGATTGAATCGTATTAATAGAATCCAACATTTCCTGATCCATAGATGTCCACAATACACGATGAGCCCGTCCTCACAGAGGTTCTTGAGCCCACTCTCATTGATTCCTATGCCGATCACCCGTTGATGGTCGGACGTGAAGCGGCGCTCGGTTTCAGTCGCTTTCTGGTTCGTAATCTGAAGTCCGATCGCGAGCTTGGGCAGTGGATTCTTGATCATCCGGCGAGTCGTGAATTTACCTCAGGAGTCATCGCCGACAGCGCACGTAAAATTCTTGACGGCAGCTCGGATAGTGATTCCCTGTATGTGGCCTTGCGGGTTGCCCGGCGACGCCTGATCAGCCTGATCGCGTGGGCTGATCTTACCGGCGTGTACGTTCTTGAAGACACCATGGCCGCGGTTTCGGAACTCGCCGACTGCTTGATCGGCGCGGCGCTTGATCATCTTTATGATGACAACTGTCGCCGGTTTGGTCGGCCTATGGGTGCGCTAAGCGGCGAGCCCGTTGGCATGGTGGTGCTCGGTCTTGGCAAGCTGGGTGGCCGCGAACTTAATTTTTCATCCGATGTGGATCTGATTTTCGTTTTCCCTGAACCTGGCGAAACCGATGGCGCGAAGACACTCAGCAACGAGGAATTCTTCGTTAGGCTTGGCCGAAAGCTGGTGAAGTTTCTGGACGAGCCATCGCGGGACGGCTTTGTTTTTCGCACCGATATGCGACTTCGGCCGAATGGCGATGTCGGCCCGTTGGCGCTGTCGTTCGATGCCATGGAACACTATTACCAGGCCCATGGACGCGATTGGGAACGTTACGCACTGATCAAGGCTCGGGTCATTGCGGGCGATCATCAACGCGGCGTGGAGTTCATGAAATCGTTGCGTCCATTCGTGTATCGAAAATACATGGACTTCTCCGCATTTGAATCCATACGCAAGATGAAGTTGTTAATCGATCGAGAGCTAAAGCGCAAGGGTCGCCAGGGTGACGTCAAACTGGGTCGTGGCGGCATCAGGGAAGTGGAATTTATCGTTCAGAGTCATCAACTCATTCGCGGCGGTCGTGAACCGGCATTGCAGACGTCCAGACTCATCGAGGCGATGAATGCACTGGTCGATCTTCACGTCCTTACGGTTGGTGAACGCGACTCACTCATGGATGCCTATCGGTTCCTGCGTAATACCGAACACCGCTTGCAGATGGTTGACGACCAGCAGACCCAGCAACTGCCGAAGGATGACCTTGACCGCGAGGCATTGGGGCAGTCCATGGGTTACTCCAACTGGTCTGAATTTCAGGCGGCGCTGGCCGAGCATAGAGACCTGGTGCAATCACATTTTTCCCGGTTGTTTCAAACGGAAGAAAGTGATGACGAAGGTGATATGGATGAACTGAACGACGTATGGCTGGCGACACGCAGCGATAATTTCTGCCAGCAGGTGCTCGCAAAAATTGGCTTTACTGACGCTGAACGCAGCCTGCAACTGGTGCGAGGAATACGTAGTGGTCGGGTCTACCAGGGCTTTTCGAAAAATGGTCGCGATCGGCTCGACCGCATGCTGCCGAGGGCGCTGGCCGAGATATCGGCTACCCGCTCGCCTGACCAAAGCCTGGTTCGCCTGATCAGTATTATCGAGGGAATTGGCAAGCGATCGGCATACTTCGCGCTGCTGGCAGAAAACCAGTTGGCGCTTAAACAACTGATCCAGCTTATTGCTTCAAGCGCCTGGATCGCACACTGGATAGGCCGGCATCCGGTGATACTGGATGAACTCCTTGACCCGATTGCCGATGCCGACCTGCTTTCGCCGAATCAAATTAAGCAAGAGCTCGGGCGACGTCTGAATAGTAGCGACGATGACATGGAAGCGCAGATGGATCTGATGCGTGAATTTAAAAATGGCTACCTGTTGAGGATCGCCGCGCGTTCTATTGCCGGCCTGGTGGAACCTGGTGCGGCAAGACGTGGCTTAAGTGATCTCGCCGATGTCATCGTCGGCTGTTCGGTAGACATCGGTCAGGTATCGCTGACGACCAAAGTGCGTGAACAGGTGGCGGATATAAAAGATCAGCTCATGTTCGGTGTAGTCGGTTACGGCAAGCTGGGTGGACGCGAGTTGTCTTACACTTCCGATCTCGATCTTGTTTTCCTTTACGACAGCGAGCCCCTGGTCGATGCCGTCAAGGATTCGGTACTTAGCTATTACTTCAGTCGTCTGGTGCAGCGAATCATGTTGATACTGAGTACCACTACGCGCGCCGGTGTTTTGTATGAAACCGATATCAGGCTGCGTCCCAGCGGCCGATCCGGCACCATGGTCAGTTCCGTCAAGGCATTCACTGATTACCAACATCAGCAGGCATGGACCTGGGAGCACCAGGCACTGGTTCGTGCTCGTATGGTAGTCGGCAGCGATACACTCATCGAGCGCTTTGAACAGGTACGTCGCAACATCCTCTGCCAACCTCGTGAAGACGCTGCGTTGAAGCAGGACATCGTGAAAATGCGCAAACGTATGTCCGAAGCCAACAGCCAAAGCAACAGGGATGAGTTTGATCTGAAGCTGGGTGAGGGGGGTATCGTCGATATTGAATTTGTATCCCAGTACTTTGTACTCGCCAATGCCGCGAATTATCCGCAGGTCATCGAACCACGCGGTACCATGGAGATACTCGAGTCGATAGCCGCAGCCGGTTTGCTGGACGCCGCCGATTGTGAAGTCCTGGTAAGTGCCTACCGTGAGTATCTGGCGCGTGAGCTGACCCTGAAACTCGAGGAACAAAGCGCGCGGATACCGATCAACGAACTTGTCGATATGCGCGAACGGGTTGTCATCCTGCGTAACCGTATCCTTGGTGGATAATATGGCTACGGCGCTTGAGGCTGAAGAAAAATTTACGATTTTGACGTATTCTGTTCACTTGCGAAGTGATGTATGGCAGGCGCATAAACATTCAATCGATTTAACTTTCTATCGCATCACTATTCCGTCTTATGCATGGACGGAAAAACCTGACCTTTGACAATACAAAAACGGGCAAATCATGAAACAGGAAACAATGGCTATCCACGGCGGTTTCGCGGGAGACCCCACCACTCACGCCGTCGCGGTTCCGGTCTATCAGACCACCTCATATTATTTTGACGATACCCAACACGGCGCCGACTTGTTCGATCTGAAGGTGATGGGGAATATATATACCCGCATCATGAACCCGACCACTGCGGTGTTGGAAGAGCGTGTCGCAATGATGGAAGGCGGTATCGCCGGGTTAGGCATGGCATCGGGCATGGCGGCAATAACCGCGACCGTGCAGACCCTGGCACGCGCCGGCGACAACATCATCAGTGTCAGTCAGCTTTATGGCGGCACCTATAATCTGTTCGCCCACACCCTGCCGCAAATGGGTATCGAATGCCGCATGTTCGATTGCGACGATCCGACAGCCATTGAATCGCTGATAGACAATCAAACCAAGCTGGTGTTCTGTGAGTCAATCGGCAACCCGGCTGGTAATATTGCCGACATCGGCGCAATGTGCGAGATCGCCCACCGGCACGGAATTCCGGTTGTTGTCGACAATACGGTGGCGACGCCCTACTTGTGGCGGCCCATCGAAGACGGCGCTGACATCATCATTCATTCGCTGACCAAGTACATGGGCGGCCACGGAAATTCGATCGGAGGCGTCATCGTCGATTCCGGCAAGTTCGATTGGAAGGATAACCCCCGTTTCCCGCAATTCAACGAACCGGATCCGTCATATCACGGTGTGGTTTACGTCGACGCCCTGGGCCCGGCAGCTTTCATCGGCCGAGCCCGCGTGGTGCCGTTGCGTAATACCGGCGCCGCGCTGTCGCCTTTCAACTCCTTCCTGATTTTACAGGGGATCGAGACCCTGCCACTGCGCATGGATCGCCATGTTGAAAACGCCCAGGCGGTTGCCGAGTATTTGAAAGCGCAGCAAGCGGTTACCTGGGTTCGTTATGCCGGTCTTGCCGATAGCCCGTACTTTGATCTTGCACAAAAATATACCGATGGGCGACCCTCGGCGATCCTGAGCTTTGGCTTGAGTGGTGGCCGCGAGGCGGGTGCGCGGTTTATCGATGCCTTACAAATGATCAAGAGATTGGTAAACATCGGCGACGCCAAGAGCCTGGCCTGTCATCCGGCCACCACTACCCATCGTCAGCTTGGAGCGGATGAGCTGGCCACGGCCGGTGTATCCGAGGACATGGTTCGACTGTCGGTGGGCATCGAAAATCTGGAAGACATCATCGCCGATATCGAACAGGCGCTGGCTGCTGCTGCTTAAGAAACCCCTGTTTAAGCTTGAAGTTCGTTTGGCACAGGGACGTGCCAAAATTTCATGAGCGTAGTGATAGAAAAACACGGGCAAGCAATGGATGTGATTTTTGCTTATCCGTGTTTTTATGAATTTCCCGGATCGAATTATCGAGGGCCTTTAAATCAGTCCGGCGAACGGTTCCACGATCACTTTCGTGCCCTCGTCGATATTGCCCTCATTGGCATCAAGAAAAATGAAGCAGTTGGATGCGCTCATGGATTTTAGTATCCCTGATCCCTGGTCGCCCGTCGTTCGAACCTCAAGGGTTCCGTCGGCGCTCTGGCTTAGGTGACCGCGCTGAAATTCGGCTCGGCCCGGACGTTTTTTAATGCGCCCGATCAGTGATGCATGAAAGCGCAGACTCGGCGACGGGCTCTCGCCCGACAGCCGTATCAGTGCGGGCCTGACGAACTGGTAGAAGGTTACCATCACCGAAACCGGATTGCCGGGCAGACCGAAGAAGGGTGTCTCAAGGACGTTGCCGAAGGCCATCGGCCGACCTGGCTTCATCGCCATTTTCCAGAAGTTGACTTCGCCGAGTTCGTCGAGAGTCGACTTGATGAAGTCTGCTTCGCCGACTGACGCGCCAGCCGAGGTTATTAACATGTCGGCGCATCGTGCGCCGCTTAAAAACGCCTCGCGAATCGCCTCGGGATCGTCGCTAATAACACCCAGATCGACGATATCCATGTCCATGCGCTTGAGCATGCCGTACAAGGTGTAGCGATTGCTATCATAGACATCGCCGAGTTCAAGGGTCTGGCCGACCGAGCGAAGTTCATCGCCGTTTGAGAAAAATGCAATCCGGGGTCTGCGCCAGACATCGACTTCACTGGTCCCGACAGACGCCAGCATGCCCAGATCAGCCGGTGTCACCCGTTGACCGGCAGGCAGCGCCACTGAACCGGCGGTCAGATCCTCACCGGCATGGCGAACATTGTTGCCGGATTTTTGCGGCAATGTGATCCGCACCACATCGCCTTCGCATTCAGTCCTTTCCTGCATTTCGACAGTATCGGTACCCGCAGGCATCACCGCGCCGGTCATGATGCGCACGCACTCGCCTGTGCCGACATCGCCATCGAATCGGCGGCCGGCAAACGACGAGCCGATCAGCTTGAAGGTGGCAATGCCATCATCGGGCAGACCTGCGCTCGAGAACGCATAGCCGTCCATCGCGCTATTGGTGTGCATGGGCACATCGTTGGGCGAGATCACATCGCGTGCCAGTACACGACCGAGGGCGTCACGGATTGCCACCCGTTCACGCTCGGCTATGGGTACGATTGATTCACAGATACGCTCCAACGCCACATCAATCGGTAGCAGGGCGGGTTCGACATCATCGGCGCAGTTCGGCGCCATTTCGATTTTATCTGCGGTCATGTTTACTCTGGGGATGGTCGCGTCCAGTGGCCGGACTTGCCACCGGTTTTCTCGATCAATTGTATATTGCTGATCGTCATGCCGCGATCAACGGCTTTGCACATGTCATAGATAGTGGCGAGTCCTGCCTGAACAGCAATGATCGCTTCCATTTCCACGCCGGTTCGCTCACGGGTTTCGGTGGTGACAGTGCAATGTATTGCCGACGGTGATACGTCGTGAGCGAACTCCACCGCAACCCGGGTCAGCATTAACGGGTGGCAAAGTGGTATCAGATCGGCAGTTTTTTTTGCGGCCATGATCGCCGCGATGCGGGCAATGCCGAGTACATCGCCTTTTTTATGATCGCCCTTGATGATCATATCAAGGGTTTTGGAGTTCATCAGAATCGAGCCGCGTGCGACCGCCTTGCGCGCAGTCACGTCCTTGGTGCCGACATCGACCATGTGGGCTGCGCCATGATCGTCGAAATGGGTTAGTTTGTCACCGTTCATGTGGGTATCGTACGGGTATCTTCTCAGAATTTGCCGCGCATTGAACGCGACTCGAATTACCACATCAACTATATCAGTTCGGTGCGTTTAAACGAATCCGGAATCAGCGGCGGTGATATCGAAAATCTGGATGGCCTTTGAATTTCTGTACAATAGTTCGCACCTGAAAAGTATCTGGAAAAATTTTTAATGTCACTAGTCGAATCAACCATGCTGGAACTCGGTGCGAAAGCACCCGCGTTCACCCTGCCAAATACCAACATCGCTTATGGCGGAGAACATGTGTCTCTCGAAGACTGTGCCGATGCGCCGGCTGTGCTCATCGCCTTCATCTGCAATCACTGTCCTTATGTGGTCCATATCAAGGAGAGTTTCAGTGCATTTGCCCGCGATTATGCCGACAAAGGGCTCGCTGTTATTGCCATCAGCGCCAACGACGCCGATGGGTATCCCGCCGATGGACCCGAGGCAATGACTGCAGACAGTCGTCAATTCGGTTACACATTTCCTTATCTCCATGATGAAGACCAGCACATTGCCAAGGCCTATCATGCAGCCTGTACGCCCGATCTTTTCCTGTTTAATCAAGATCGCAAGCTGGTATATCGCGGTCAATACGATGATTCGCGTCCTTCCAACGGTATCGAAGTCAGCGGTGGCGATCTGGCGGCGGCGGCTGATGCCGTGCTGTCAGGCGGCACGGTTTCTCTCGATCAAAAGCCCAGCATAGGCTGCAGCATCAAATGGAAGCCTGGTAACGAGCCTGATAGTCAGGGATAAACGTACTTTTTTAGAACATGTCCGATGACAACCTGGTTTTCTCGATATTCCTGATTTTCTCCGGCGCGGCGCTATTCGCAACAATAGCGTTATATGCTCGTCAGGCTATGCTGGTAGCCTACATCGCACTCGGCGCCCTGACCGGACCATCGGCGCTTAAGCTGGTTGACGACGCCGCGCTGATCGAGCAGATATCGGAAATCGGGATTATTTTTCTGCTTTATCTGCTTGGTCTGAACCTGTATCCGCAAAAGTTGCTGCAGCTTTTTCGGGAAACGACCCTGGTGACTCTGGCAAGCTCGCTGGCATTTTGCGCGGTCGGCATTGGCGTGGGCCTCGCCTTCGGCATGAGTACCACCGATGCGGTGCTGATCGGTACCGCCACCATGTTTTCCAGTACAATCGTCGCGCTGAAACTCCTGCCGACGACAGTATTGCACCATCGTCATACGGGTGAGGTGATTATCAGCGTGTTGCTGCTACAGGATCTGGTCGCCATTTTGGCCATGCTTGGAATCGAGGCAATGTCCCAGGGCGAAGTCCCGCTATCGCAAACCGTAATGACCATTCTGGCTCTGCCGGTTCTGGTAATCGTTGCCTGGATCGGTGAGCGTTTTATATTGATCAAGCTGTTTATCAGGTTTGATCGAATACAGGAATATGTTTTTCTGTTGGCGCTCGGCTGGTGTCTTGGAATTGCCCAGGCGGGGCACGCCATGGGGCTCTCCTACGAGATCGGCGCATTTATTGCTGGCGTTGCCGTCGCCACCAGTCCCATCGCCCGGCATATTGCCGAGAGCCTCAAGCCGCTTCGGGATTTTTTTCTGGTGATGTTTTTCTTCGCACTCGGTGCCGGTTTTGACTTTTCCGCCTTTGAATCCATTGTGCTACCGGCCGTGGTACTGGCGGTGGCGATGATTGCAGTCAAACCCGTGGTATTTCGCTTCCTGCTGGTGCGACTGGCGGAAACGCCCCGACTGGCCTGGGAAACCGGCGCGCGCCTCGGACAGATGAGCGAGTTTTCGCTGTTACTGGTATTCGTTGCCGTGGAGGCAGGCGTGATGGGTATCAAGGCAGCGTCCCTGGTTCAGTTAGCCACCATCCTGACTTTTGTCGCCTCATCCTATCTGGTGGTGATGCGCTACCCGACACCTATCGCCTTGTCCGATAAATTGCGCCGCGACTAATCGGGTATACGCAGTGATGCGCCATCACCGTCAGCAAACGCGGCCATTTTCTCCATGATGACCTGCCGCAAAACTTAAGTGTCAGGCGTATTTTGTCTCAGCGAGAATGAATTCCCGGAATGCCTTGACGGCGGGTTTTTCAAGCGCCTTTTCAAGGTAGACGAGGAAGTAGGCGGGCGCGGGGCCGTCATCGCCGGCGAACGGTGCAATGAGTGCGCCGCTGGCGATCTCGGCTGACATCATCGATACCGGTCCAAGGAACACGCCATGACCTTCGATAGCCGCGCTCACTAATGAATTGGGGTCACCGACCACCGGTCCGCGGCGGGCAGCCGAATCGTCAAGGCCGGCGGCGACCAGCCATTCAATCCATTCCTGCCGAACCTGATCGTGCAGCAGCACTTGTTTCGTCAGGTCGGAGATTTCCCGCAGCGGGTTGGGCCCTTGCAGCAATTTCGGACTGCACAGCGGCATCGTCACGGCATCCATGAGGCGTTCAGAGCAGCAGTCGTTCCAGCTACCGAGCCCCCAACGAATCGCCAGGTCGATATCGTCGCGGGCGAGGTCAACCAGGTGTACCGAGTGATGGATGCGCAAATCCACATCCTGATGCAATTCCCAAAACCTGCCGAGACGTGTCGCCAACCAGCGAGTGCCGAAAGTGGGTGTCACGCTGACCGTGAGCGCAGCGCGTTCCTGGCTATCGCGAATTCGACAGGCCACCTCATTGATTCGGTCGAGCGCCTCGGCGATAACCGGATAAAGCTGTGAGCCGGCTTCGGTCAGGGTCAACTGTTTGCCGCCGCGTTGAAATAGTGGTTTGCCGAACCAGTCTTCCAACTGGCGGACCTGGTGACTGATCGCCGTGGGTGTGACAGCGAGGCTGTCGGCGGCACGGGTGAAGTTCAAATGATGTGCGCCGGCTTCAAATGCACGGAGTGCGTTGAGTGGTGGAAGTCGGCGTTTCATGATGAGAATTATTCATCTATCCGGTGAAAAAGCATCGTTTGAATCATCCTCGATACATGCTGAAAATACAACCCTGTTGAAGAGAAGTTGTTAAACCGTAGACGAGAGAGGGCTGAGAAATGATTGAAGCAATGATGCAGGGAATCGCCCGTGCCGGTGGCGTTGAAGTACTCGCTGGACGGGCTATATTGGAACCCCGCCAACAGCAACCGAAACGACCCGGAAAAATCCGTATTGTAACGGCGAAGCTGTTGGCAGCGGCTTCGAGCAGGTTGTGTGCATGGTCGACCCGCCTGATGCAGCCGACGCCACGTTACCTCACCGACTGACAGGCTATTGTCGCACTGATCCGGATTATTATAGTCTGGATCAGTGTTGGCTCATGGGGTACGCAAGCAGCGAGATAGATCCGGACTCGGCCCATAGGAAAATAATAATACCGCGGCCACCTTGAGGACGTCGGTATTACTCATGTCGCCCAGCCTCGGCAACAGAAAAATCATGAAAGTTACGATAAAGTAGTAATTAAGACTGGATGAATACCGTATTGATGGACAGTCCCTTTTCAGCGTGTACGCTCGATTTTTCGACCAGCCGGGATTCCGGCAGGATATAGTCCTGATAGAGAGTCTCGCGCTTGTTTCTGGATACCTTGAGTTCCTTGAATCCTTCCAGGAAATACTTGAACCGGTCTTTGAACTGATGTTCATGAGCGCCCGCTATCTTTAAAAGTTCGGTTATATTGTGAAGATTGGCGCGGTATATAAAGTATCCGAACAGATAGAACACTGCGATAATGGCGAAGGCGACTGGAGATAAGTAGGTAATGTACGCCCCGGATACCAGGATCATGACGAATGCGGCACCCCCGTTGGCCAGATTTTTTGAAGTTTCAAGGACAATGTCCGTGCTGGTATGGAGCGTCGAGTAAATCCGTGATTTGCCCATTTGCTCGAAACGAATCAAGGCCATTCGTCTGAGTTTGTCCGCTACATCCACGTATGCAGCAAACATGGCGCGTTCAGACAGAGCGATGGTACGTGACGTGGAAAAATGACTGGCCAGACTGTGCCTCCCAATAAAAGCAGAAACATGAGCAGGTAACGAAGATTGAGATCATCTCTTCCCATCGCGCTGGCGGCGGCGTTTATAACAATGATCATGGCGCCCTGCAGCAAACCTGCGACCACTGCCGCGAATACCACGCGCATGCAGGTTGTCTTGTCCTGGCTGACGAGTAGCCGATACAAACCGAAGCGGTCAAGATCCATGACTGGCCTCATCGTGAGTCGTGGGTGATAGCTTCATTGATACAAGCCATGGCGGCGTCAATCTGACATGGCGTCAACCATACACCCGAGTAGCGTTATTTCTGCAGAAGCCAGAATCGGCGATGATTGTGTGGTAGGGCCGTTTGTAGTCATCGACGATGGCACTGTTATCGGGGACGGCAATTATATCGGTCACGGTACCCACATCCGGTCTGGCAGTCGTATCGGGCATGGAAATACCTTCTCCAGTCACTGTTGCATCGGCTATGAGCCCCAGAATATTCGAATCGATGCGGTTAACCAGGGTAGTGCTGTCATAGGCAATGGAAACACCTTCCGCGAATTCTGTACCGTGCATCGCAGCACCGAACGCGACGCCACCGTGGTCGGTAATAATGGGTTTTTTATGGTTAACAGCCATATCGCCCACGATTGCACGGTCGGCGACCGGGTCATCATGACCAACAATTCGGTACTCGCCGGCTTCGTTGACCTGAGCGATCATGCCGTGCTCTCGGCTTACGTGGCGATTCACCAGTTCTGCCGTGTTGGAAAGTACGCAATGGTCGGCGCTTACTCCAAAATCGTGCAGGATGTTGTCCCCTTTACCCTCGTGGACGGGAACCCTGCGCGGGTCTACGGGACCAATATCGTCGGGCTGCGACGCGCATCTTTCTCGAGCCTGGAAAGAAGCACTATCAAGAAAGCGATTAAAACCGTATACGGCGGGTTAGGCAACATCAAAGGCGCCCTTGAAACGCTCGAAGCCGAGTACGCTGACGATGATATGATCATGGAGATAGTCCGGTTCATTGCCGAGTCGAAACGCGGCATTATTCGATAAGCCTCAGCACTGTGGCCAGTGATGTCGGTTTCGCCTTCACCGGCGGAGGAGTATTCAGGGTGCGGCGGTATATCCGACTGACCCGCCAACGCAGGTAACAAACGTATGCTGTTGGACTCATTACTGCTTTATCCGCTCGCAGCGATGTGCCGCAAATTCGTGGCGTTGGCTTTTAAAGAATCCCGGAGTGATTAGCTCCGTGATAAAGAAGGTGCGTCCTCAAAGGATGTATCTATTCGTTCCGTAAAATAAATGAGGAGACGGCTATGGAAAATTTGGTACCACTGATAATTCAATTGGTAAGCGGTGCGGCAGGTGGAAATATCGCTGGTTCTTTAATGAAGAATTTATCGTTGGGAACCCTTGGTAATTCTCTGGTGGGCATTCTGGGTGGTGGTATTGGTGGTCAACTCCTTGGGATGTTGGGTATTTCTACTGGCGTTGGTGACATGGATATTGGCAGTATCGTTGGAAGCATTGCTGGTGGGGGTGTCGGTGGTGGCGTATTGCTGGCAGTTGTTGGTGCTGTTAAAAAAGCACTCAACAAATAGATAGCTAACATAACAATCTGTCAGGGGCGCCGCAAAAAAACGCGGCGCCTCTCGATTGTTATGTTTGGTGTTAATAGTGAAAATTTCACTCGTTCTTCTACTGCTGTTCTACTCTGTCGTCGTCGACGCCGAGGTCTATAAATGGATCGATGATACCGGCCGGGTGCACTATAGCGACTCGACGATCAGTGCTGAAAAAGCAGAACGAGTAAATTTGAATATAAACTCGTACGAAAATGTAACCTATGAAAGAAGTAGTGCGAGCGAGAATGCGCCTTCTGAGAAAGTTGTTATGTTTAGCACGAGCTGGTGCGTTTACTGTAAGAAAGCGAGAGAATATTTTCGTAAGAATAAGATAGATTTCGTAGATTACGACATCGAAAAAGACGCTCGGGCGAGGAAGGTGTACAAACGACTCGGTGGAAAAGGGGTGCCGGTAATCCTTGTAGGGGAGAGACGTATGAACGGATTTAGCGTGTCGGGCTTTGAACGTATCTACCAGTAATCATTTGTGTAGGCCGGTATCAAACGTGTTCACATAACAAGCCATTCCAGTGAATGCCTGAGTCGGCGGACCGCTGCTGCGCTGCAGATCAAAGTAATTTTAGGGAAAACTTGTGAAAGCGATCGTATACGAAAGATACGGCTCACCGGATGTTCTTCAGCTCAAAGAAGTGGAAAAACCTGCACCCCTGAACGATGAAATCCTGATAAAAGTTCACGCGGCGGAAGCAACGAAGGCAGACTGTGAACTGCGAAGTTTTAATTTTGCTGTGAAGTGGTTTTGGCTGCCTCTGCGAATTGCGATGGGGCTCAGAAAACCGAAGAGACAAATACTGGGGGGATATTTTGCAGGGGAAGTCGAATCTGTCGGCAAAGACGTTTCAAGATTCAAGAGGGGTGATCAAGTATTCGGGTCTACCAAACTTCGGATGGGTGCATATGGCGAGTATGTCTGCTTGCCGCACAGCTATACGATTGTGCCGAAGCCGAATAATTTGAGCTTTGAAGAGGCGGCAGCAGTGCCTTTGGGTGGCCTGAATGCACTGCACTTTTTAAGGAAAGCGAATATCCGTAACGGTGAAAAAATTTTGATTAACGGCGCAGGTGGAAGCATCGGCACGTTTGCGGTGCAGATTGCCAAAGTAATGGACGCCGAAGTGACAGCCGTCGACAGTACGATCAAGGAAGAAATGCTACGCCGGATAGGCGCTGATTATTTCTTCGACTACACCAAACAAAAGTTCACCCAAAGCGGCGAAACCTATGATGTGATATTTGACATGGTCGCCAGTAGTTCCTATTCCGAATGTGTTAATGCGCTCAAACCCAAGGGGCGCTACCTGATGGCAAATCCGCGCATGTCTGACATGCTACGTTCCGTCTTTACATCCATGTTTACTGATAAGACCGTAATTTTTGTATTTGCCGGAGAAAAGGAAGAAGAATTACTTGCACTCAAAAAAATGATCGAAGAGGGCAAGTTGAAATCTATAGTCGATAAAATCTATCCGCTTGAACAAGCTGCCGAAGCTCATCGAAGAGTTGAGACCGAGCAAAGATTGGGAACTATCGTAATCTCTGTGGGAAACTAGCGGAAGTAATACCGACTGCGAATTACGAGCGTTTATAAATTCAGAACGACGCCCAGACATACTGTTGTACTTTCCGCTGGAGGCGGGCTATGAGCGGTTTGAAGGCATTCCCGGCGTCGAATGACAGTGAGGTTGTTGACAGCTTCAAATAAATTGTGCACATGGTCGATCCATCTGTTGCAGGTGCCCGTTGCCGTGCCGCGATTGTGTGGTCAATATCAATTTGTCGGCCAATCATTTCCAGATATCCCCTGATCTCCTGGACAGTAGGCGACTTGATCTTGCCTCCGGTATGAGTCTTAATAAATGGTTCAATACGTTTTACATACCACCGAAGTCGAATACATGGTTAGGCTGCAGGAGGAAGCAATGAAACGCACATGGACAATCATCGGTGTTGCTGATGTGGCTAGCAGTTTCAAGTGGTACCAGTCGCTCTTCGGCCAAGCGGAGACGGTTCCTGGCCATGACGACTTCGGGCAAATCGTCGACTCAGATGGTACCGTCTTACTCTGCCTTCACGAATGAGGAGCTCACGAGCATCCCTCCTTGGCGAATCCCGATAACGGAACACCTGGCAACGGCCTCATCTTGTTTTTCCGCGTAGACGATTTCGACATAGCCCTCTCAAGGGCACGGGCTCTCGTTACTGAGATCGAAGAGGAGCCACACATAAACCCGAATACAGGAACTATGGAGTTCTCACTCCGAGACCCGGACGGGTACTGCGTCATGATCAGTGCGCTCTCTACGTAGAGCAGCGCAATCGAAAGCGCGAATAAGAAATAGCAATCCGGGTGGTGTATCGCAAGATTGATCAGGAGACAGGGCTAAAAGATTCAAACAATAGAGTTTCCTTTTTCATAGAAGAAGAATTTATACGGCATGAGAAATCAGGATTGGCTAGAGAAAAGCCTCAAACCGATGTTGATAAACTGACGAAAATATTCCAGGAATCTTTTGATGAAGTTTATGGAATCAAGCATTCGGCATGACAATCGCAAGCTATCGAAAAATTACTTCGCTACACTCCGCAATTTCTAGTAGATGCGAAGCAATAGGCCGTTTCAATAACTACAATTTCGGCTACGTCAATCAACAGGTGAAATACATGATCACCTGGTCCGAACGTCCGCAGGTTCAGCAATAGGGTACGAGAATGCCCAGAAGCGCATCCTGGAGGTTTTCACCCAATGGGAAGCGCCCGAGAACTTCAAGATTGAGCTGTTCGTAATACGAGTCGGTGACTGGGGAGGTTATATAATGTTGGATTGCGACGATCCATTGGCGGTGCACAAGTTTGTTCGATGCTGCCTGCTTTTGAATTCGAGGCACGTCCCGTGGTACCGGTAATGGACGCTGTTAGAGTAGAACAGGAAGCGATGGACTTTCGTGATGACTTCAAACGCGAATGAAATATTAGATGATCAACCTGACGATGTGTTACAGCGGGCCCGAATTGAAGATGCTTTGGCATGTGAATCCTGGAATCAAAGTGAACAGATTTGTCGTGGTTAGCCGCTGCGTTTACTCGTCGGATAAATCTGTCACTGGGTCGGGGCCGATTCACTGAAGCCATCGACTCAAAAGCTCTGGGAGTCGCAGGATCGCCACAAAGGTGATCGGTGGCGCTTATTTTCTGCCGTCGCCAATGCAGTGAATGTTGAAAACGTGCTTTATCCGGGGTGCTTTGTTGATATAGCGCCATCATTCATATTCCCAAGCGTCGTCTACATTGATTGCGATAAGCGGACACCTGGTTTTTTTAGCGATGAAGTAGGCATTACGGAAATTATCTCAACGCACCAAGGGGCACCAAGGAATCCCAGGCTACAATTTTTTCATGCCGATTATCGGACCTCGCTAGACTTGAGTCTCCAACATTTTGATCTTCTGGTCTCACTGTATGCAGGGTTCATATCTGAACATTGCACTCAGCATCTTCGAATCGGAGGTTTTCTACTGGTTAATCCCAGCCATGGGGATGCAGCGATGGCATCGCTCGACTATCGATATGAGCTATTTGGAGTGGTCACGTCTCGAGATTCTCAATACCATGTAAGTACATCGAATCCAGAATCATATTTGATTCCCAAGAAGCTCGTGCCAGTCACAACTGAACTGTTGCATCAAACCTGCCGAGGCGTGGCGTATACCAAGTCACCGTTTGCATATCTGTTTAAGAGAGTTTGTTAGTTGAGGGGGCGAGCTGGTGCGTTTACTGTAAGAAAGCAAGAGAATATTTTCGTATCAACAACATAGATTTCGTAGAGCACAACATCGAAAAAGATGCTCGGGCGAGAAAGGTGTACGAACGACTCAGTGTGAAAAGGGTGCTGACAAGCCCAAGATCTTTAGTCCACTTTCAGTGGTTAGGCTTTCGGTGGTTGAACTGGCTTATCGATCATTCGTTGCCGCGTGAAGGTATCCGGGCCAGTGCAGGTTCACAAGCGCTTAAATGCCTCGGCATGAAAACGAATGTGGTCGCCGATAAAGGTCGCGATGAAGTAGTAGCTATGATCGTAGTTCAGATGCATTCGTAAGCGCACCTTTTGGCCACCCCGTTCACAGGCGTCGACGAAACGTTCGGGCATCAGTTCACGCTCTAAAAAGTCGTCCTTGCTACCTTGATCGATCAGGATCGTGCCCTTGGTTCGCGCCCCGGATTCAACCAGGGCGGTGGCGTCGTAGGCCTCCCAGAGCTTGCGATTCTCACCAAGATAGCCGGTGAGCGCTTTCTGGCCCCAGGGACATTGTGAGGGTGCGCAGATGGGGGCGAACGCCGATACCGATCGGTAGATGTCAGGATGTTTCAATGCGATCGTCAGTGCGCCGTGACCTCCCATGGAATGCCCGCAGATACCCTGTCTATCGACATCAGCGGCAAATGAATCGAATATCAGCCCGGGTAGCTCCTGGCTGATATAGCTGTACATCCGATAGTTCTTTGACCACGGATCCACCGTGGCATCGACATAAAAACCGGCGCCGCTACCGAAATCGTAATCGTCATCCTCACCCTCGATTCCGGCTCCCCGGGGGCTGGTATCCGGCGCGACCAGCATGATGCCGTGCTCGGCGGCG
Organism: marine bacterium B5-7; assembly: GCA_021604525.1. GTDB lineage: Bacteria > Pseudomonadota > Gammaproteobacteria > Arenicellales > CAJQKF01 > BQJD01. Next base: position 109,195 of record BQJD01000006.1, read on the forward strand.
TAGCGTTGCGCCCCAGCCTTGTGGATGAAGTTTTCCTCGGTGCAGGTTAATCCGGACAGGTACCACAAGACCGGAACGGGACCGTCATCCGACGCCGGTGGCGTATAGACGGCAAAGCGCATGGCTGTACCGGTTGCAGACGATTGATGCTTATAGATCCCTTGGGTACCGTCGAAGCAACGGTTTTCGCTGATAACTTCCATGGCTGTTTAGAAATTCACCACGCTGCGGATGGATTCACCGGAATGCATCAGGTCGAATGCCTTGTTGATGTCGTCGAGCGGCATCTGATGCGTGATCAGGTCGTCGATGTTGATCTTGCCCTCCATGTACCAGTCGACGATCTTCGGCACGTCGGTGCGGCCGCGCGCGCCACCGAACGCGGTGCCTCGCCAGGAACGGCCGGTGACCAACTGGAACGGCCGGGTACGAATTTCCTGACCGGCGCCGGCGACACCGATGATGATCGATTCGCCCCAGCCCTTGTGGCAGCATTCCAGCGCCTGACGCATTACATCGACATTGCCGATGCATTCGAAGCTGTAGTCGGCACCACCCTTGGTGAGGCTGACGAGGTAAGCCACCAGGTCGTCTTCGACTTCACTCGGATTAACGAAATGGGTCATGCCGAATTGGGTTGCCATCGTCTCGCGTCCCGGATTCAGATCCACACCGACGATCATGTTGGCGCCGGCCAGTCTCGCACCCTGGATCACGTTGAGGCCGATACCGCCGAGGCCGAAGACCACCACGTTATCGCCCGGCTTGACCTTGGCTGTGTTGATTACCGCACCAATGCCGGTGGTCACGCCGCAGCCGATGTAACAGACCTTGTCGAACGGCGCATCTTCGCGAATTTTTGCCAGGGCAATTTCCGGCAGCACGGTATGGTTGGCGAATGTCGAGGTGCCCATGTAGTGGAACAGCCGGTCGTTGCCGAGACTGAAGCGACTGCTGCCATCGGGCATGACGCCGCGCCCCTGGGTTTCGCGAATGGCCTGGCATAAATTGGTTTTGCCGCTGGTGCAGTATTCGCACTGCCGGCATTCCGGGGTATACAGGGGAATGACGTGATCGCCTTTTTTAAGACTGGTTACACCTTCACCCACATCGACCACAACCCCGGCGCCTTCATGCCCCAGTATGGCCGGGAACAACCCTTCTGGATCAGCGCCGGAGCGGGTGAATTCGTCGGTATGACATATCCCGGTGGAGCGAATCTCGACCAGTACTTCACCCGCACGGGGTCCGTCGAGATTGACTGTTTCGATGCTTAATGGCTTGCCCGCTTCAAAAGCGACCGCGGCGCGTGTTTCCATGTGTGCTCCTTGAATGTTTTGCAGTGTTATGATTAACGATCAGTCACTGATGATAACGAGAGTGCTTGACAGTGAAAAGGACGATCGTTCTGTTGTGTGGAGTCATCGCCCCTGGAGTAACGAGACAAACTGTTCAGGCTGCGGAATTTCCGGTCAGCTTCGAAACGCTCGAATGTAACGACGAAAGCGGTTTCGTATCGGTGAACATTGAACGGATTTACCGGCTGTGGCGCTGATCGATGAAATCAAGGCGTATGCCGCCGCACGTCGTGGATCACTGACCCGTGGCAGCACAATTATCATTGAGGATTGATTGCGGTCATCTTTATCGCCAATCACCCGGGTGATTGCTAAAGGCGCTGTGCTAGAGTTTTAATGCAGGTGGCTTGAGCCTTTTCATTGACCACCCATATCGATTTTTCATCGACCTTTGAGGTGACCCAATGACCTTCATGGACATGAATAAACAACCTTCCTGCAGCACCTTCTTTAGCGCTGTAATCGTTGCCGTAACGATGCTGGCAAGCGCGACGGTTGCAGCCGAGTCGACCCGGGAATCCATGCGTCTGGTGTATGCTGCGTTGTCGGAATTGTTGCCCGCTGCGTTCAATGAGTCCAGTTTTGAATCCGAGTCATCTACAGAGCGCCTGGCCTCGGCGCTAGAAGTGTTGGAAAACTCCGCCGAGGCACTGGTTGAGCATGTCGGCGAGAGCCCGACCGAGGTATCTGCCGAGTTCATGGGTCTGGCCCGTTCCTTCGAGAATAACGTTGCCTTGCTGCGGCAGAGCTTCGATTATCACCGCTATAACGAGTTCAATTATCTGCTGCTCGATCTGACCCATAACTGTGTCAGTTGTCATTCACGTCTGCCTGCCGACAGCGGTCCACCATTTGCAACGGATCTGGTAGAGCAGGTCGATGACGAGTTCTATACCGATGTCGACCGCGCCCAGCTTCTTTTTGCTATCCGCCGTTTTGATGAAGCCCTGAGTACGCTTGAGTCAATTATTCGAGATCTGGATATCGAGCCGATCGAACTGGAACTGGACGGCGTCTTGTTTGACTATCTTGCAAATGGTATTACCGTGACGCGTGATGTTGAAAGGATTCAGAAGACCTTGGCGGATCTTAAGGAACGAAACGATTTGCCGTATTACATGTCGCGTTACGCAGGCCTGTGGTCGGAGCATCTCGACGCACTGCAAGCTGATTTAATCGAGGTGCCGAATTTGTCGAAGGCCCGTGATTTGTTTCGACAATCGTTAAATTTATCGCCTATTCCCTCAAGCCAGGTTCGCATGGTGTACGACCTGGTGGTATCGGCAATGTTGCGACGATTACTGGAGCAACAAACACTACAGGGCGTTGACCTGGCCGAGGTCTACTGGATGCTCGGGGTCATCTCTATCCGCACCGTCAACCCGCGTCCGGGCGTGCCGCATACCGAGTTGCTTCTTGAATCGGCTATCCGTGCCGCACCGGGCTCGGAGTATGCGCGTCTTGCTTATGCATTGCTGGAGGAATACAACCGTGTCAGTTTTGCCGGCATTCCCACCGCCGAATTACCGGAGCCGGTGCTCAATCTGCATGAACTCGCGAAATTGGCGGGTGTGTCCAAATAACTTTCATCGTGGCTTTGCCAGGGACCGGGTGAATCGATAATGGCCGATTTTGATCATGATTTTGTCACATGGTTTCACGAAGCCTCGCCTGAAACGCTGGCTGTCCTCGCTACAGTGGCGCTGATTATTGGTTTACTGTTGTTGATTGTGTGGCGTCTCGGTACGGTACTGCGCCGCGCCGAAACCTTGCAACGTGAAGAATACCGGCGCTGGCGGGAAGAGGCCGGTCGCGACGCGGTTGATCTGCGCGACGATATTGCCAGTGTTCAACAAAGTGCAAGCCAGTTGCTGGTGACCAGTGTGGCTGAGCTCGGTCGTGGCCAGCGCGATGGTCTTATCGGTCTGGAACAGCGAATTGCGCATCAGGTCGAGCGCAGCGAATTCCATCAGGACACATTGCGCCAGGAAATTGAGCGTCGTCTGTCGGGCTTTCAGGGTACCGTCGACAAACGCCTTGATGACATGCGACGGGTGGTCGACGATACGCTGCAGACAACCCTTGAAAGGCGCTTGGGTGAATCGTTCCGCCAAGTGAGTGATCAGCTTGAGGCAGTGCAAAAAGGTCTCGGTGAGATGCAGACGCTGGCAACCGGTGTGGGCGACCTCAAGCGTGCCTTGGGCAATGTCAAGATTCGTGGTACCTGGGGTGAAGTACAGCTTGGCGCATTACTGGAAGAGATTTTGACACTGGGTCAGTTTGAACGGAATGTACGTATCGGTCCGTCGTCCGACAGCGTGGTCGAGTACGCCGTGCGATTACCGGCTGCCGATGGTGAAGGACTGTGGATGCCGATCGATTCGAAGTTCCCCCAGGAGGATTATTTACGGCTGCAGCAGGCCGCCGATGCCGGCGATCCCGCCGAGGTTGCCTCAGCCTCGGCAGCATTGGCACGTAGCCTCAAGCAGTCGGCCCGAGAGATCGCCGACAAGTATCTCGATCCGCCGCGTACCACCGACTTTGCCTTGATGTTCCTACCGACCGAAGGACTGTACGCAGAGTCGTTGCGACACAGTGGGCTGGTTGAAACTCTGCAGCGCGAGTGTCGCGTGGTGGTTGCCGGCCCGACATCCCTGGCGGCTATTTTAAACAGTTTGCGCATGGGGTTTCGCACGTTGGCCATTGAGAAGCGTTCCAGCGAAGTGTGGCGTGTTCTGGCAGCGGTGAAGAGCGAGTTCGAGCGTTTTGGCGAACATCTCGTCCGGGTGCGTCGGCAACTCGACAGCGCGGCAAAATCCATCGACCAAACCGGCACCCGGACCCGTGCCATGGCTCGCAAACTGGACCAGGTGGAAACACTGCCCGAAGACGATGCGCGGGCATTATTCGAATTCGATGATGTCAAAGTCGATGATATGATTCCTGGTATGAAATCGGGGGAGCCAAACCCTGATAACAATAAATAGTCTGTCAATTCTGGCAAAATACACCACTAGATCTAAATACGGTATACGGGAGGGTGAGGGATGTTTGAATTTTTAGAGGCGAATGCAGTCGCTTTACAACAGAGCATCAAGGCACTCCTTGCCGCACTCCCGGGTCTGCCCGCGCAAATTGCCACAATACTTTCATCTACAGCGCCCACGGGTAGCGCAGTCTGGCATCTGATGTGGTTGGCGGTTGGCTGTATTATTGCGCTGGCAGGTTACTTTATTGCTCGATTTATCGATCAATGGGGCAAGCGACAGTTCAAGAACCTGTTTAATCCGCAACCAGCCGATCGTGCTGAAAAGATCTTCTATCTACTGGCCCGGGCAGTCTTGCAGACGGTCGTGGTGGTGGTCATGTTCGCTGTCGGTGCATTGCTGGCTTTACTGATTCAGCGTGATCCCATATCGCTGAATACCATGTTGATGGTGGTGGCTATTGCCTCGGTGGCGCGTTTCGGACGGGTCATCTTCATGAACCTGCTGGCGCCGGATACCCCCAGTCATCGACTGCTCGCCTTTGATGACAACACGGCCAGCAGCTTGGCACGTATTCTCATTATCACCTTTGGTGTTGCCTACGCAAATAACCTGATATTCCGCTGGTTAGGTACGTTGGGACTCGATGAGACCGGCAAGATATTCGGCGCAGTTCTGACCATGGTGTTCGCCATTGTCATGTTGTGCTGGATATCCATTAGCTATCGTCGCGAAATTGCAGTTGCTATTCGTGGTGGTGAAACATCATTGACTTCGGCACCGGTACTGATACTCACCCGATTCTGGCACGTCATTGCAGTCGGTTATTTTCTCATTGCCGGTGCTGTGACTATCGTTCGTCTATTACTCGGCATGCCGTCAGCAGCCGGCCTGGTGGGAGCGCCGGTACTCGGGTTGCTGGTAGGTATTGTCGTCTACGCAATTCTGCTTACCATTGTCGATCGGGTTGGCAAGCGCAAATCTGCCGATGATGAGCCGGTCAAAGGCATGCAGAGGGTCGATACGGCGAGCGCGTCGATGCGTGACCTGGTAGAACGTCTCGCCTCGGTCGCCGCAATCCTCGTTGCAGTGGGATTCACGCTATGGCGTTGGGGCATTGACCTGTCGGCGGATGCCGCGGCCGCGAATATTTTCAAGGTGGCCATGGTCTTATTGGCGGGCTGGTTCGGTAATCGTGCCATCACCGTGTGGATCAACCGCAAGATTGAACTGGAAGGCGGCATCGACACTGCTGAACCGGGGGAGGAAGGGCCGGGTCATGGAGGCGTTTCGCGCATTGCCATGCTGTTGTCGCTGTTCCGCAAGTTTTTATCGATCACGGTGCTGGTCATCGTTGCCATGATTGCACTGTCGGAACTCGGCATCGATGTGGCACCATTGTTTGCCAGTGCCGGTATTGTCGGTCTTGCCATCGGCTTTGGCGCCCAGGCCCTGGTGCGCGATATTTTCTCGGGTGCCTTTTTCCTGATGGACGATGCTTTCAGGATTGGAGAATACATTGATGTCGGTAGCGTTAAAGGTACGGTCGAGAAGATCTCGGTGCGCTCGATGCAGTTACGCCATCACATGGGTGCCCTGCACACCATACCGTTTGGCGAGATCAGCCATCTGACCAATTACTCACGCGACTGGGTGATGATGAAGCTGAAGCTGCGGGTTACCTACGATACTGATATCGACAAGGTGCGCAAGCTCATCAAGAAACTCGGTCAGGATTTGCTGCAGGATCCCGAGGTCGGCGACAAATTCATGCAGCCTTTGAAATCCCAGGGCGTGTACTCCATGGAAGATGAATCGGCGCTGATCATCCGTGTCAAGTTCATGACCAAACCGGGTGACCAGTTCCAGACACGCAAGGTGGTATACGGAGCGGTTCGAGAACTGTTTGAACGCGAAGGTATCAAGATTGCCAAGCATCGCGAGGTGGTCGTTCGCGTCGCCGATGATGAAGCTGGATCTGACGACGCGCACACACTCGGTGGTGCTGCGGCGATTGCCACACAAAACCGTGAGGAGCCATCCTCGTAATGCCTCAGTCTGGCTTGGTCGACAGGCCCGAGACCGCTACCAGCATCAGTCGAAATCAGCCCGGGACACGCCGCTTTCTACGAAGCGGCGTCAGGGTGACTATTGCCGTTTTATTGCTGACCTTCACCGGGAGTCTTGCTGCGCAACTTAACCTGCCAGGCTTATCGCCGGAAAGTGCGCACCAAAATGAGCCGGCGGACAATAGTGAGGCATCCACAGCCGAAAATCCCAAGCTCATCGAGGCCCGCAAGCAGCTGACCGAGGTGAAAGCGCGGATTGACCATCTCAGCGAAATCATTGCCGGCGCTGATGAACGCATGGACGAGTTACGTCGTCGCCTCGGTTCCGGTGAGGATCTTGCCGGGCTGGAGTCAATTGATCTTGAGGTTTTAACCAGCACGGAGCTTGATAATCTGGTGAATAACCAGCGTATGTTGATAGAAGGTCATCAAAAACGGATACTCGATCTCAATAATCAACTGAACGCATTGCTTAAGGAAACCGCCCAGGCGGACCCGGGAAAAACCGTGAGCAAGATTCGAGCAAAGCAACCGAAATCTGGCAAGGGACAGACGATAGAGGATTCCGAGCAGCGAAACGGTAGTGTTGTAGATGAACAACCTGAGTACATGTCAGATACGCTCACTGACGTAAACGAAAAGCTCGCACAACGGGAAGCGGAATTATCAAGCCTGCTTCTTTCCAATAGCGAAAAGTTGAATACCCTGGCTACCCTTGAGCGTGACTTCGAACAACGGATGCTTGAGCAGCGGCAGGATTTTTTGGAGCGCGCCAGTCAGCGTTTGCGAAATCTTCGTGAGGCACAAGTGAAGCAGTCGATTGACAGTGCCCGTGAAACCCGACGTGAAAGAGTATTCGAACCGCAGGTCGTACGTAAACTGGACGATCAAATCGTCCAGGCAGAGGAGTATCTCGCCAAGGCTCTTACTCAAAGTGGTGACATCGCCGAGAAACTTCAGGATATGCGTTCACGTCTCGGTAAAATCCGCGATGATTTCACTACTACAAAGACCCGTGTCGAAGTGGTCGGAGCCAGCCCTGCCGTGGGTCGGCTGTTACGTCGCCGACTTGACGAACTACCGTCCAATACAGGTTATAAGCGGGATGCCAAGGAGCGTCACGAAAAAATCAACAAGGCCATCGATCTGCAAATAGATATCGACGAGGCGTTGCGTGACGGCGGCGATGTGCAGACCGAAGTACAAAAACTTATCGACCCGATTCAAAATACACTTGATGCGAAGTCCATAGCAACACTGCGGGACACGCTGACCGAGACAGTTACCAAAGCAAGACAGATAGTAACCGAGCTGCATGGACAGTATGGGGCGATTGCGGCGCGGTTGACCGAGCTGGATCAGGCTGAAAAACAATTGATCATCCAGTCGCGTGAATACGTAACCTTCATTGAAAGCGAGTTGATGACCATACCCAGCGGACCGGTTCTGCATCGTATTCCTCTCGACGATTGGACCCAGGCGATATCTGGTTTATTCGATCCCGATCGCTGGAAATCATTGGCAGTGGATATCTGGAATGCCCTAATTTCCTACCAGATGTTTGTGTTTGTCACCATCATACTGTCTGTGTTGGCATTTGCGTCTCGCCCAAGGGCGCGCCTGAAAATTGCCCGGATGGGGAATTTAACCCGCAAGATCAGAACCGACAGTATGTCGCTTACTTTCGCGACAATGTTCGATACGCTGTTGTTGGCGTCGGCTCCAGCGCTGCTGCTTGGTGGATTTGGCTGGATCATTCGCCAGGCCTCAATCTCGGATTTATCGACATCCGTTGGTGGTGCGTTATTGCGCGCCAGCATGTTAGTGCTGTTTCTTGGCTATACTGTTTATATGGTGCGGCCCAATGGGCTCGCTACACGCCATTTCAAATGGACAGAGGATACCTGTCGCCACTTCGCCAGCAACCTGCGCTGGTTCGTGCCAACCATCGTTATTACGGTGGCCCTGAATCGATTTATGTTTTACTCAGGTGTGTCCGACTTTATTCTGTTCAGTCGGATTCTTATTCTGTTATCCGTTCTGCTGGTGACAGTATTTCTATGGCGGGTGGGTTCGAGAGCAGGGAATCGAGACGTTACAAACGATGAGGTGACGCAGATGAGCGATCCTCTGGCGGCGCATCATCGATCGTTTTGGTTGTATGTGTTGATCGGTCTTATCTCAATCGTTGCAGTGATGTCGTATTTTGGCTATCACTATACGGCGATGCGGCTGGATACCTATATCGGCTGGACCATCTTGCTGCTGATCGCACTCATGCAACTCAACAGCCTGTTGCTCAGGTGGTCAGCGCTGGTACAACGCAGACTACGTTTCAACGAGATCGTCAAACGTCGAGAAGAGGCACGTGCCGCACGTACCGCCGATTCTGATGCGCCGATAGAATCCACCGATTCAAAGGCGGCCGATGAAAATGATCTTGATGTCGTTCGTCTCGGCGATCAGACACGGCGGCTGATAACAGCGATGCTGGTGTCATTGTGTGTTGCTGGTCTTTACCTCATCTGGCGCGATCTGTTTCCTGCATTGAGTTTTCTTGACGAGATCAAGATGCCTTTCTCGCGCGTGGTCATCGAGGAGGGTGTCGAAAACCAGATCCCCGTGAGCCTGGTGGAATTTCTGTTCGGCATACTGGTATTTATCGCGACCATCATCGGCGCACGCAATCTGCCGGGGCTTCTTGAATTCGTGGTGTTACAGCGTCTGCCCATAGATGCCGGCGTGCGCTACGCCACCATCACCATCGCACGCTATCTTATCGTTGCTATCGGCATCGTTATCGGCTTCAGCATCATTGGCGCGGACTGGTCGAAACTGCAATGGCTGATTGCTGCCTTGGGGGTGGGTCTTGGTTTTGGTTTGCAGGAGATCGTTGCCAACTTCGTCAGTGGCATTATCCTGTTATTCGAGCGCCCCATCCGTGTCGGCGACATCATTACGTTGGGTGACACGGATGGCGTCGTAACACGAATACGGATTCGTGCCACCACCATTCGCAACTGGGATCAGCGCGAACTGGTGGTGCCCAATAAGGAATTTATTACCGGCAGGTTACTTAACTGGACGCTTTCAGATCCGATTAATCGCATGGTCATTCTTGTCGGCATTGCCTATGGATCGGATGTCGACAAAGCATTGAAGATTCTTCTGGAGACCGCCGCGCGTCAACCGGCGGTACTTGACGAACCAAGACCCGTGGTGGTTTTTGAAGGATTTGGAGAAAGCTCACTGGATCTCAGCCTGCGCTGTTATATGTCAGGTCTTGATTCGCGGTTGGTTACACAAACCACGATTAACCTCGAGATTAACCAACGTTTCGCCGAGGCCGGCATCGAGATTCCTTTCGCTCAGCGGGATATTCATCTGCGCGGCGGCGAACCCCTTGAGATCGTCATGCGCAAACCGGGCGATGTAAATGAATGAGGCTGGTGTGGGGTCTTATCCTGAGGATCTTAATCAAGCCGGATCGAGATGGGCGTAGGCAAGCACCAGCCATTTAGCTCCGACGTTCTCGAAATTAACCTGAACCCGCGCATATTCACCAGCTCCCTCGAGATTGATGATGGTGCCTTGGCCAAACTTTTTATGCGCCACTCGCGCGCCGAGTCCAAGTTCGCCATTATTGCCAGTCACCGGTCGCGGTATCGCCGTGCTGGCGGCAACCCGTATCTGCCGAACCGATTCTTCCGGTACCTCGGAGAGAAATCGCGACGGCCTGGAATAATTTTCGCGCCCGTGTAACCGGCGAACTTCGGCGTAGGTCATATACAAAACGTTCATGGCCCGGGTCATGCCGACATAGCACAACCGCCGTTCTTCCTCGAGTCTTCCCGGTTCCTCGGTTGAACGCTGATGCGGGAACAATCCTTCCTCGAGACCACACATGAACACCAAGGGGAATTCAAGACCCTTGGCGGAATGCAGGCTCATCAACTGGACGCAGTCTTCCCATTCACCGGCTTGCTGGTCGCCGGCTTCCAGCGCTGCCTGAGAAAGGAAGGCGGTGAGTCGGTCCATTTCCTCCTCGGCAATATCGGGGTTGAAGGTGCGGGTCGCATTGACCAGTTCTTCGAGGTTTTCAATACGTGACTCGGCACGTTCACCCTTGTCTTTCTGGTGGTGTTCGATCAGGCCGCTGTTGCGCAATACGGTATCGGTCAGCTCGGGTAAATCAAGGTGTCGGGTATCTTCATCCAACTGGCGAATCAGGTCGAGAAAGCGCATCAAGGCGCTGGCGGCTCGCGCCGGCAGCATATTGCGGCCACACAAGGTTTCCGCCGACTGCCACAGTGATAATCGGTGTTCGCGGGAATGTTGACGGATCATGTCGACGGTACGCGCACCGATACCACGGGTTGGAAGGTTCACCACACGTTCGAACGAGGGATCGGAATCCCTGTTGGCAACAAGCCGCAAGTAAGCCAGTGCGTCCTTGATCTCGGCACGCTCGAAAAAGCGCTGGCCGCCATATACCCGGTAAGGGATGCTGCGGTCGATCAGGTTTTGCTCGAATACCCGCGACTGCGCGTTGGAGCGATACAGTATCGCCACCGAGCGACGGGTGTTGCCTTCGCGTACCCAGTCCTCGATGCGATCAAGGACAAAGCGGGCCTCGTCGTTGTCGTTATAGGCGGCGTAGATTCGAATGGTGTCGCCTTCCTCTCCATCGGTCCACAGCTTCTTGCCGAGACGGCCTTCGTTGTGGGCAATCACCGCATTGGCGGCACTCAGAATAATGCTGGTAGATCGATAGTTTTGTTCCAGTCGAACCACTCGGGCACCGGGAAAGTCGGTTTCAAATTGCAGAATGTTCTCGACCCGGGCGCCGCGCCAGCCGTAGATGGATTGATCGTCATCGCCGACCGCCATGATGTTGTTACGCGGTTCGGCGAATAATCGCAACCAGCGATACTGAATGTTGTTGGTATCCTGGAATTCGTCCACCATGACGTGGCGGAAACGTTCGTGGTAGTGAGCGCGCAGGGGTTCGTTGTTCTGCAATAGTTCGGTCGAACGCAACATTAATTCGGCAAAATCAACCAGGCCGAGTCGCTGACAGGTATCTTCGTAGGTTCTGTAGACCCCCGCCATCTGCTCCGCCTGGTAGTCGTCGCTATCGCCGAGGCTCCGTGCCCGTCGGCCTTCTTCCTTGTGACTGTTGATAAACCACTGTACTTGTCGCGGCGGCCAGTAGCCTTCGTCGAGATTCATATCCTTCAACACACGGCGTACCAGCCGATACTGATCATCGCTGTCGAGAATCTCGAAGCCCTGGGGCAGGCCGGCTTCTTCATGGTGAGCGCGCAACAGTCGATGAGAGATACCGTGAAAGGTTCCCATCCACATGCCGCCGACCGGGTAGCCGAGCATGGTTTCGATTCGGCCACGCATCTCGCGCGCGGCCTTGTTGGTGAAGGTGACCGCCAGCACCGACATGGGTGAGACGTTCATGGCCTGAACCAGGAACGCGATACGGTAGGTCAGCACCCGGGTCTTGCCGCTGCCGGCGCCGGCCAGTACCAGCATCGGACCGGGATCGGCGGACACCGCTTCGCGCTGTGCCGGGTTGAGATCATCGAATATGTGCGATACGTCCATCTGGCGATTATAACGGCGGATTAAATGACTGCCGCGATGGGCGCACATTAACCGATCAAATAATGTCGGTTACGGGTTCAGTGGCGGTTTGATGCGTTCGAGTCGGCGATGCTCAATACGTGGATCTTCGGTATTGCGGAGCGATTCGACAATGCGCCATTCTTTCTCATCGATTGCAGGGAAACGGACTGCGTTCGGCGCATCGATGCGATCCGGAACGATTGTCATGTCAATAACATCAAGGTATGGCATGGCCAGGGCATAAATTTGTGCGCCGCCGATGACCCAGGCGGGTTCGCCGGCGGCGCGCAGCGCATCTTCAATGGTGGTGAAATGTTCAACCTCGTCAATTGTTTGGCGACTGATGACCAGGCTGCGTCGACCGGGAAGCTGACGGCGGTTGATCGAGTCAAAGGTCTTGCGACCCATGATGATGCTTGAGCCCATGGTGATTCGTTTGAATCGTTTGAGATCCTCGGAGTAGTGCCAAGGCAGCGATCCGCCGACACCAATAATATTGTCGGCGCCAACGGCAACGATGGCGCCGACCATCAGACCGCAACCTTGAAGGTGATCGGCGGATAGGGATCGTAGTCAGCCAGTCGAAACGTGTCGAGCAGGGTGGATGTGTCCGCATTAAGCAGGTCGGTGAGATCGTTGAGGTCGGTAATAGCCGAATCAATGGTCAGTCGCGGCAGAGCGCGCGGCGTGCGTGTCAATTGTTCCTCAAGGCCTGGCACATGATTGTATTCAGCCATCGATCCATCGGCTTTGGCGGTGTAGATATGTGCATCGATCAGGGTATGCGCGAATATACCCGGCCGCATACCGCTCATATGAGCGAGAAGATGGAGCAGGAAGGCATAGCCGGCGATGTTATACGGTACGCCGAGGGCGACGTCACAACTGCGTTGGGTCAGGTGCAGGCAGACTCTGGGTTGGCCGCTGTCATCGTTTTGCACGTTTACAACCCAGAAGGCATGGCATGGCGGCAGCTTGCTTTGTTGGGCATTACCGGGCGCCCAAGCCGATATCACCATGCGTCGGCTCATGGGATTTGAACGAAGTTGCGACAACACCCACGCCACCTGATCGTTAAACGCCACGGTACCCGTGTCGCTATGTACCGGAAATTTCCGCCAGAAGTTTCCATAGGCACTGGGTACCAGTCCCTGATCGTCAGCCCACGGATTCCAGAAATTACAGCCATGTTTTTTTAACAGGCCGATATCGGTATTGCCGGATAGAAACCACAGATTTTCAACAACAATATTCTTCCAGGAAATTTCCTTGGTAGTGAGCAATGGGAAGCCGTCATCCATATTGACTTCATAATTGATGTTGAAGGTAGAGAGTGTATCAACGCCGGTGCGGTTTTCCTTGCGTGTTCCCTTGGAGAGAACCTCACTTACGGTATCGAGATACTGTTTCAAAGGTATTACTGTTCAGCTTGTGGTGAATAAGTATGTGTTTGCTCCGGGCAAAATCCGCATGCTATTGCGTGGTATTTTGCTCAAGATACTTGTTGAGTTTGTTGCGTAGCTTGTCACCCAGTTTTTCTGCCTGAACCTTGGCTTCAGCCTTGATCGCATCGTTTGCAGTATCGCGAAGTCGATTACGGACCTCGTCCATGATTTTGTACGTTAGTTTATTCAGAATCTGGTGGGCGATGTCTGAACGCGTGCCCTTTAGATTGCGTAACTGCAGGAAGTCGATCACCAGGGTGATTGGTTCACCAACCTCCTCGACCTCGATTTGCACGCGGGCGTCGATCAATTCAAACAGTTCAATTTGCAGTACGGTTGCGTCCTTGTCGATACCTGATTTCTTGTCCCCGTCTTCGTTCTCGTCCCCGTTTTCGTCCTTCTTCTTGTCTTTGTCCTTGTTTGCGCCATTGGTTGAGTTAGTGGCAGTCTGTCCGGCGGCGGCTGCCTGCGGTCCTGCAAAAGCGGCGATATTGCCGCGAAGCACATCGATGTTGGTTCGCTTGAGCGTCCCTTCGATGAGGATATCCGGTTGCACCGAATACACCCGAGTGATGACGTGGTCTCTGAACTTGATCTGCGCACCAATTTCTGCGAAGCGAAGGGCCGGTCTGTCACTGAAGCCCGCTGGATTGGCAATCTCGAGGTCAAATATTTTGGCGCTGCCATCGGTGATGCTGATGTCGGCAGAATCGACCGTAACCGGGACGCCGGCCACTCGTGAACCGGTGCGCTCAATGCGCGCTTCCACAAGGTTGTCGAGCTGGGTCACGAAATACACGCCGACGGCGAGAATGATGAGAAGCAAAATGCTGGCGGCGACGATAAATCTGCGAAGAGTCATGTTATCCCTGGTCCTGAAACCATGATCACGAGAATGATAATTATGTGCCCCAAGCGATGTTCAGCCTTTCTCGGAGAAATAGCTTTCCACCAACTTGCGAGCCAAGAGGGTCGATTTGACATACCAGTAATCTTTGTTGATGCAAAGCACGGCGAATGCCAGTTTGCGCTCGCCGTCAGTGGCATAACCGACGAACCAGTCGTATTTTCCCTTGGGTGTGAAACCGGTCAGCGAGCCGGTTTTGCCGCCCACCTCAATATCGCCAAAGTTCTTGTCGAAACCCCGAAAGGATTTACGCGCCGAGCCGGAGATCACGGTTTGACGCATCAATTTGCGCATCTCACTGGCTGCCTTGGCTGAAATTACCCGGTGAGGTCGTGAGTCGTCGGATTCGTACAAAATGATACCGTGTTCATCGGTGACGGCATCAATCAGGCGCGCTGACGGCATGACACCATCGTTGGCGATCGTGGCCGCGAGCATTGCGCCATGTATCGGACTCATGTTGGTACCGCGGGTGTAGCCGGCGGCAGTTTCGGCTACCGACCAGGGTTCGGCAGGATCCATTTCGATGCTGCTCGCACCCACCGGCATATCGGCGTCGAGCGGGCCGTTAAAGTCAAAACGATCGGAATATTCCAGTAACTTCTCGCCACCGACGGTGTAAAGGCCGAGCCGTGCAAAAGCAGCATTGGCGGACTTTGCATATGCCTCGCTCAGAGGTTCGTGTCGTGTCCATTTATTGTTTTGATGCTTCAGGACGTTTTTTTTATATAGCGTCGTGCGTTTGCCGTTATACGGAATCACTGTTGTTGCATCGGCCTTGCCAAGATCGATAGCAGCGGCCGCGGTCACGGTCTTGAACACGGATGCCGCCGGATAGGTCGACTGGAGATTCAGATTATGCTGACCATTGCCGTCGCGTTGAATATCCGCCATGGCAAGAATCTTGCCGGTCTCGGCATCCATGGCCACCGCCATGCCGTAGTCCGGCTGGTATTTGGCAAGTTCCGATTCAATTGCCGCCTGCAGGTCAGGATCAATATTGTAGTAAAGGCGGTTACTTTCACCGGGTAGTTCGGGTGAAGAGATGACATCGGGAAGCGTGCCACTATCGAGATATTTTGCAACAATCCGCTGGATCCCGGCTTGATCGACTCCCCATATCTGGTCTCGTGAGTGTTCCACGGTTCCCATGGCCGCCGGCCAGAACAACACGATGGAGCAGGTCAGGAGGGCATTGGCGATGGTGAGTGCAAGCCTGTTGCCGCGGCGGTGAGGAACTTCGCGTACCCGTGGTGAGGGTCTGGATTGCCCGCGTTTGAAACGATTGCGAAACAGGCTGGATGCAAACGGTCGGGAAACACGTGGCTGATCAGACTGATTACCGCTGGCATGTTCGGATGTGCGAGTCTTCTTAAGACGCAACGCCGGGGTACGGTGCAGAGTCGACTTGGGCAGCTTGATGGTATCGGCGTTGCGCCCGCCGAACAGCGAACGTTTGCCGATTGATCCCTGCCATCTGGTCGTTTTACGGCGGAACATATCGATAAGAGGCGAAAGACCGGTTCGAATACTGTTTCGGGCATCAATGGTTTTACCACGAGCCCATGATCAGGAGCGCATTAAAGTGTCTCCATATCGTCAAATGACTAACGGCTGATTATCTCCGATGCATCTGCCACTGTAAACGTCGGTCCACAAGACTATCAAGCAGTTAATGATTTATCGTTAACCTTAAGACCAGCTTAGTTGGAAGCTTTTCGAAATTGCTCGATCAAGACATCGCGGGCCTGGTTGATGCGGGCGGCAAGATACGCCGAACCGCCACGATCGGGATGCATTTTCTGCATCAAACGGCGATGCGCTGCCTGTATTTCCTTGATTGATGCACCTTCTTCAAGCCCGAGTATCGCCAACGCGTCGACATCGCTGATGCGGTCATCGACGGAACCGGCACCTGACCTGCCATCGCTACCGGCGGGTTCATCGGCGCGCCAATCGGTACCGTGGGTCTGGTCGATATATGCCTCAATCAAGGGTACCGATTGCTGATCGGTGCCGGTGCAGGCATCGCGCAGTTCAAGTAATTGTGCAAGGTTCAGCGATGACAGCATCTGCCCCTTGAAATCACCCGCCAATATCTCGCCTTCGATTGCGCCGCTGTCGTGATCGAGGGTCATGGCGAGGTAGGCGGTGTTGACGTTCGACTGGCGGCCGGCGGCAGGCCCCCTGAACGCTTTGTACTGGTTGAATGCACGCATAGCCATCAGGGCGCGCTGTATCCACGGTGCGGCGGCGCCGGCAATAGCGAATATCCACGGAATACGGCCTGCGACCACCAGAATCAGCAAGGTGGCCGCAGTGCCATAGATAATGACGTTACGAATGGCGGCCGAGCGTTGCGCCGGTGACGCCTTGCCGAGCCACGATGACAGGTACATCAGCCCGATCAGCAGAGCCACCAGTAACAGGATACGAATTCCCATCAGTTGCGGACTTGATGGCTGAGTCGTTTGAGCGCATCGCCGCGATTATGGCTGAACGCTTCGAGCGCCTTGCGTCCGCCGGCGGCATAGACAGCGACACCACACAACAGATCGCGTAATTCGGCCGCGCTGTTGGCGTCGAATCGACACCACGCGCCCTTGCTCAAGGTAGCCATGTGGCGGAAAGTTTTCTCGGCGATGGCGTCATGCCGGTCCTGAAAGATAAACATGGGTACGCCGACAAGTCCCAATTGACCGGCCAGATCGGCGAGGCGATCCGGGTTTTCCTCCATGCAGTCACCAACAAACACCAGTGCATCGATGGGCCTGATCGCATGCTCCTTCAGGGCAAGATTCAGGATTCGTTCGATCTGGGTGGCGCCGGCGGCGCAATGAATACCGGTCATTTTGCCCAGCAGGTCGGCGGCATCAGGGGTCCATGGCAATGCGTAGCATTCCATGAAGCCGCGGTAATAGGCGAGCTTGATGGAAAGATTGCCGACTTTGGAGGCAGCCAGGAACATCTCGCTTTGAATCTGCATGGCCCGGTCCCATACGGATTCACGACTGGCGGTGGCGTCGAGAGCGAACAACAACCGCCCGCCACCTTTGCCTGTGGGCGCCAGTTCACGGGTTTTTTTGAGGAAGGCATCAATCTCGCTGGACGACGATCGTTCAAGCGCCTTGCCTTTGTCCGCCATGAGTCGTTAGTCCTCGTTGAGCGCTCGCTCGACAATCTCGGAAACGTCCCGGGAAAGCGTCTCGCGTTCGCGTATTTGACGCAGCGAATCACGCATCTGGCCACGCCATGGATCGCGATAACGTTTCCATTGATTGAATGCACTGACCAGTCGCGCGGCGACCTGCGGATTAACCGCATCGAGCATCAATACCTGTTCGGTTAAAAGCGCATAGCCGCTACCGTCGACAGCGTGAAATTGCTGTGGATTGGCCTGGCAGAATGCTCCCACAAGGGCGCGAATCTTGTTCGGGTTTTTGCCGTTGTACGCCTCGTGACCCATTAATCGCCTCAGGTTCTCGACCGTTCCGAGTACTGGTGATGATGCCTGCAGCCGCAGCCACTTGTCGACCACCAGGGAATGATTCCGCCAGTCATCATAGAAGGTTTGAAGCAGCATTTCTGCGCATTCGAGACCGTAACGCGTGGCGGTCGCCAGTGCGCCCATGCGGTCGGTCATATTATCGGCCCGTTGGAACTGGGACGCAGCCAGGTTACTGACGGCGCCGGCATCGTCTGCGGCAAGATAGCCAAGCAGGCAATTCTTCAAGGCTCGCCGGCCGTTATCGACGCGATCGAATGTGTATGCGATTTCCGGCACGAAGCGCTGGTAACGCTCATTGAGTAAAGTTTGAAATTCAGTTGCAAGGGTGGCCTTCAGGGCATCGAGGGAATCATTGACAGCGGTTGGATCAATGGCGTCGAGTTCCTCGGCGACGATGGCATATTGCGGCAGAGCGAGGGCGGCAGCATGAAAGGCGCCGTCATCCAGTTCGCTTGCCAGCAGCGTACCAAACGCGTCAATGAATATACGATCGAACTGCGGCGTCCTGCCCTTGGCAATGCTATCGACTCCATTCAGGATCTCGTTGAGCGCCAGCCGCTGACCGGCATCCCAACGATTGAACGGATCGGTGTCATGGGCCATCAGAATGGCCAATGCGCGTCGGTCAAGTCCCGCATCGAGCTTCACCGGTGCCGAGAAACCCCGCAATAACGACGGCACCACAGGCTGGTCGATACCGACCAGATCGAATGATTGCTCCGTTTCAGTCAATTCGAAAACGTGTTCTTGCCGCATTGTTGAATCGTCGCCAACACGGCACATCACAGGGTTGCCATCGAAGTCGAAAAATGCTCCACGCAGCGGAATATGGAACGATTTCTTGTCGGGCTGTGCGGGCGTCGGCGGGCAATTCTGGGCGAGTTTCAATTGATAATGCTGTGTATCCTGGTTGAACTCGACACTGGCTGTCACCCGCGGGGTTCCTGCCTGCTCATACCATCTTCGGAACTGATCGAACTGCCGTCCGCTGGCATCTTCGTGGGCGCGAACGAAATCGTCTGTCGTAACCGCCTGACCATCGTGACGGTCGAAGTATAAATCACAGCCGGCACGAAACTGTTCCGGCCCTAACAGGTTGTACAACATGCGCACGACTTCCGCGCCCTTGTTGTACACCGTGACGGTGTAGAAGTTGTTGATCTCGACGTAGGAATCCGGCCGCACCGGATGGGCCATGGGTCCGGAGTCTTCGGGAAATTGATGGGCGCGCAGGATGTTTACGTCACTGATACGCTTGACGCCGGATGAGCCCATGGCGGCGCTGAATTCCTGATCGCGAAAGACGGTAAAGCCTTCCTTGAGGCTTAGCTGAAACCAGTCGCGACAGGTCACGCGGTTACCGGACCAGTTATGAAAATACTCATGACCAATCACACCTTCGATGGCGTCGAAATCGTCATCGGTCGCCGTTTCGGGGCGCGCCAGTACGTAACGTGAATTGAAAATATTGAGGCCCTTGTTTTCCATGGCGCCCATGTTGAAGTCGTCGACCGCGACGATCATGTAAATATCGAGGTCATACTCCCTGCCATAAACCTCCTCGTCCCAGCGCATGGCCTGCTTCAACGAGGCCATGGCATGGTCGCACTGATCCATGTTGTGATGCTGGGCATAAACTTCGAGGGCTACCTTGCGGCCGCTGCGGGTCACGAATTCATCACGCAGACAGCCGAGATCACCCGCCACCAGTGCGAACAGGTAGCTCGGTTTCGGCCATGGATCGTGCCAGCTGACACGGCGCTTGCCGTTATCCAGGTCAACGGATTCGACCCGATTACCGTTGGCCAGCATCACCGGGTTGTTTTTGGCATCGGCAATCAGGGTCACCCGGTACTCTGCCAGAACGTCCGGCCGATCCAGAAACCAGGTAATGCGCCGAAAGCCTTCGGGCTCGCACTGGGTGCAGAAGTTGCCGCTTGAACGATACAAACCGCTCAGGGCCAGGTTGGACTCAGGGTCGATCACGCAATGTGTTTCCAGCGTGAACTCATCGCCGACGTTGTCGATAGTCAGATTGTCGGCATTAATGTGGTATTCGTGTTCACCCAACTCGCGACCGTCGACGGCCACCTTGCGTGTGTCCAGCGGCTCGCCATTAACGCCTTCGCCGACCAATACCAGTGACTTGTCATGAGTCCCCTGGCGTCGAATGCTGAGGCGGCTGCGCACCTTGGTGGCATCTGGTTCGAGATCGAATTCAAGTTCAACCAGATCGATGGTAAACGCACTCGGCTGATAGTCGGTCAGTCTGATAGAGGCGGGGGCGTTGCGGGAAGCGTCGGGCATGGGTGGCTCTTTGTGTCAGGCGTTAAGGGGTGTCAGGCGTTCAGGGCGTCGGTAATCCAGCGATCGAGGAATGACGTGGTCCAGGTTTCGATCCCGGGCTCGAAAATTCGGGCATCGCGAAGCTGGGTTTCGGCAGGATGGGCACCGGCGTCGGTCAACATATGGCCACCCTCGCGGAACCATTGAACCATGATGTCCGGTGTAACCTCCGGGTGGAACTGCAGTCCAACCATGTGTGGGCGGTATTCGAATGCCTGGTTTTCAAAGTGCATCCCACGTGCCAGGCGGGTACAGCCGTTGGGAATATCGAAGCCTTCATGATGCCACTGAAAAACATACATCGGTCCACTGATCAGGCGGTCATTGTCAGGTTCCGGACTGATGCGAATATAGCCGCTTTCAAGTAGTCCGTGCGCGTGTCTTGATATGGTTGCACCAAGCGCCTGGGCGAGTAGCTGGGCACCTAAGCAAATGCCGAGATAGGGCCGCTGTTCTCCAACCCATCTGGAAATCCACTGGCGCTCGTGAAGTACAGCAGCGGAATCATCATTGGCGCTCTGTTCGCCGCCGTAAACGACGACGCCCAGATAGCGATCGCAATCTTCAGGCAGGGGTTCGCCGCGTGCCGGATTAACCCATTCAAGCTCGAAGCCGCGACCGGCCAATAGCCGTGATACCCGATCATCGCGCTGACTGGCGTGATAGACACACAGAATTTGACCGCGCTCCCTCACACCAGCATCACCAACACGATGACAAACAGAACCACCAGGGATAGCGGGATCAATACCGCCGGCCAGTCCTTCTCGGCTTTTTCACTGTCATCAAGCATGCGTTTCACGCCTGGGAAAAACAGGAAGGCGACGAGTCCAGCCAGAATCAACAGGACAATTTGTTGCCAGGTTTGCATATGCGTATGGATAAAACTGTAGTTGTGAATACTGCTTTTAAACGCTCACCGGATTACCGATGCAAGCGCCAAAGCCAATTGTAATCCAGGCCCGTTCCGCTAATCGCGCTTCAATTCGCAGATAACTCCAAGGGTTAACGGTAACAGCGCGGAAGGGTCCATCTCAAATACCGCATTGGGTGTTCCGGCGGCCGCCCAGATTCGATCAAAACGCAACAGGTCTTCGTCGATAAATGTACGTATTGTCTGGCGGTGTCCAAACGGCGGTATTCCACCTATGGAGAATCCGCTGCTTGCGCGCGCGAACTTCGCATCCGCCGTTGCCGGATGTCCGGCGCCGACAGCGGCGAGCTTGTCGGTATCCACCTGGTTGGCGCCCGATACCACGGCTAGCAGGGGATTTTCCGTGTCCAGATCTTTGAAAATCAAGGACTTGGCAATTTGTCCGACTTCGCATCCGATCGCCTTCGCTGCATCGGCTGCGGTCCGCGTGGATTGTGGCAGTTCACGAACAATGAAGTCGAAACCGCGCTTTTCAATAGCATCCTGAATACGGCGGGCATTCTTGGTCAGTGAATCGTTCAAAATGGTCTCTCACTTGGGTGACGCGTTGCCAAAGCTCAAGGCACGCTGCGGCATGTAGCAAAAAGATGAATGACGCGTCCAAAAGGTGTAGCATGATCCGTGTCGGTCGGCGCCCATTTATGTGGCTGTTGCGCGAGCGCAAAGCCAGGTATTTTCTGATGGCGCAGGGTCGGCCAAAACATGGTAAATGCAAGTTAAAGCAACTCTACATTAAGGAGTCACTATGACAGAAACATCTGCACTGGAGTTGGAACAGCAAATTCATAAACTAAAACAAGAGCACCAGGCGCTTGATACAAAGCTGGGTTCGATGGTCAATGACCCACTCGCCAACGATCTTGAGATCCAGGCGCTAAAGAGACAAAAATTGCAGCTTAAAGATACGATAATCTCCATGAAGAATCAGCTCGAGGGATAGTTGCATAGCCGCCGGGCTTTTTGCCGTATCTGATTTACCGCGCCCGGCCAGATGCTGTCAACACCTTCCGATGAGCCTTAATGTTATAAACCGATTCATGGATTAAAGCGCAGACCTGCCGGGCGTCGACTCGTATTCGAATCGACGCCCGGAACCCTGATCGGTTCGATGGCAGTTTAATAACGATAGTGTTCGGGCTTATACGGTCCGTCCACCGCAACACCGATATAACTCGCCTGCTCATCGCTTAAGGTTGTCAGGCGCGCACCGATTTTATCGAGGTGCAAACGCGCCACTTCCTCGTCCAGTCGTTTCGGTAACGTATAGACCTGGTTGTCGTATTTTTCCGGATGATTCCACAACTCGATCTGTGCCAGCGTCTGGTTGCTGAATGAGTTGGACATGACGAAACTCGGATGGCCGGTGGCACAGCCCAGGTTAACCAGTCGGCCTTCAGCCAGAAGGATGATCCGGCGGCCGTCCGGGAAGATGACGTGATCGACCTGCGGTTTGATGTTATCCCACTCATAGCGTTTTAAACCTGCCACATCGATCTCGTTGTCGAAGTGACCGATATTGCAAACGATGGCCTCGTTCTTCATTTGAATGAGGTGATCGTGAGTGATGACATTGAAGTTGCCGGTGGCGGTGACGAAAATATCGACGTCGCCGCATACCTCATCAAGGCGCATGACCCGAAAACCTTCCATAGCCGCCTGCAGCGCGCAGATCGGGTCGATTTCCGCGATCCATACGGTGGCGCCGAGACCACGCAGGGATTGTGCGCAGCCCTTGCCGACATCACCGTAGCCCATCACCAGGGCAATTTTGCCGGCGATCATGACATCGGTGGCACGCTTGATACCATCTACCAGGGATTCACGGCAGCCATAAAGATTATCGAACTTCGATTTGGTAACCGAGTCGTTGACGTTGATGGCCGGAAACTTGAGGTCGCCGCGCTCCGCCATCTGGTACAGACGATGGACGCCGGTGGTAGTCTCTTCGGTGACACCCTTGATGTTGGTGAGGATGTTGGAATACCAGCCGGGCTGTGCGGCGATACGCTTTCTGATCTGCTCGAACAGCACCGTTTCCTCTTCGCTCGACGGGTTGTCGAGTACGGTTATGTCTTCTTCGGCACGCGCCCCGAGGCTGATCAGCATAGTGGCGTCTCCACCATCGTCAAGGATCATGTTGGGTGTGCTGCCATCATGCCATTCCATGATGCGATGGCAGTACTCCCAGTATTGCTCCAACGATTCGCCCTTGAAGGCAAATACCGGCACCCCGGACTTGGCGATGGCCGCCGCCGCGTGGTCCTGGGTTGAGAAAATATTGCACGATGCCCAACGCACTTCGGCGCCGAGAGCGGTCAGGGTTTCGATCAGCACAGCGGTCTGGATCGTCATATGCAGACTGCCGGCAATGCGTGCGCCCTTGAGCGGCGCATCGGCACTGTATTTCTTGCGAATCGCCATCAGACCCGGCATCTCTATCTCAGCGATATTGATTTCCTTGCGGCCCCACTCCGCAAGGGACATATCCGCAACCAGGAAATCCTCGGCGCTAACGTTGGCGGTTGCTGCTTCACTCATAACTCATACCTCAGTTTGAATTACAGGCGTCGTTTTGATTGATAAAGCATGAAGCTCGAGCCTGGCGAGACCCGTTCATGGGCTCGTTGCAACGCTTCTCGAGTCATGTACCACTACGTCCTTGGGAGCAGTGGTGTGTGCATTAAAATAATTTTACAGATTGATAATACAGTTGCCGTCCGAAAAGGGCGCACAGGTTATTAACCTGCCCGGCTCAAACGCCTGCTGCCGATTTCAACGCTTGTGCCTTGTCGGTTTTTTCCCACGTGAATTCCGGCTCGGTGCGACCGAAATGACCGTATGCCGCCGTCTTTCTATAGATCGGGCGCATAAGGTCGAGCATCTCAATGATCGCCTTGGGACGCAGGTCGAAGTGTTCGCGAATAAGTTCTTCGATGCGTTCTTCGCTGATCTTGTTAGTGCCGGATGTGTTAACCATCAGCGAGACCGGTTCGGCCACGCCGATGGCGTAGGCGACTTGCACTTCGCAGCGATCCGCCAGTCCGGCGGCGACGATGTTTTTTGCCACATAGCGAAGCGCGTAGGCAGCCGAGCGATCGACCTTGGATGGATCCTTGCCGGAGAATGCGCCGCCACCGTGATGCGCAGAACCGCCGTAGGTATCGACAATAATCTTGCGGCCGGTCAGGCCGCAGTCGCCGACCGGCCCACCGATCACGAATCGTCCGGTTGGGTTGACCATGTAGCGGGTTTTACTGGTCAGCATGCCTTCGGGGATGACCGGCTTGATGATTTCCTCAATAACCGCTTCGGAAAGATCCTTGTAATTGATGTCGGGATCGTGCTGGGTCGATAAAACCACCGTGTCCACCGAAACCGGTTTGCCATGGGCGTAGTGAACGCTGACCTGCGACTTGGCATCCGGACGCAGCCAGGGTAGCTGGCCGGATTTGCGAACCTCCGCCTGACGCGCCACCAGCCGGTGTGCGTATGTGATGGGAAAGGGCATTAATACGTCGGTCTCATTGCAGGCATAACCGAACATCAGGCCCTGATCGCCGGCGCCCTGATTGAGATCCAGGCCCTCGCCTTCGTTAACACCCTGGGCGATATCGGGTGATTGCTTGTCAAGCGAAACAACGACGGCGCAACTACCGTAGTCGAATCCCATATCCGAGGAGTTATAGCCGATTTCCTTGACGGTTCGACGAACGATTTCCGGGCAGTCGGCGTATCCTTCAGTCGTAATCTCACCCGAGATGACCACCATGCCGGTGTTGACCATGGTTTCGCAGGCGACTCGCGATTTCGGGTCCTGTTCCAGCAGATCGTCGAGGATGGCATCGGAAATCTGGTCCGCCACCTTGTCGGGATGGCCTTCGGAAACGGATTCGGATGTAAAAATAAATTCGCGGGACATATTTATCTCTGTGTACAAAAGATTATCTTCGCGAGAAGACGGGTTATTAAGCGCAAATAAACCCTAAAGTATACCAGAATCACTGTGAATGGCGGATAGTGTCTATGGGGAAATTATTCTGGTTGCGGCTTGATTTAATAAATCACAAAGCCCGGTATGCACATCAGCAAAGACGGTTGTCAGACCACGGCGTGACCGGATGTGACAATGGTTTTATTGCCCACCAATAAAATTTAATGCAGCAAATATCCCGGTTGCAGTGTCTAATAACAGGTTCGTGTTGATTTGTGGCTTTTCATCCGGGTTTTTCAGCAGCCGTCAATCGATATCTGACGAAGAGCCGAATCGTGATAATCAAGACGACAGCAACCAGATATATAGAGGTGAAACCGCAGTATTTGTTTTCAATGGAGATTTACAGAAACTGCCTGCAACCCGCACCCGATAACGAGTAACAGAGTCCTGCAACAGGAGGAAATCATGAAGAAAGTCATTATCCCGATTATCGCCGCCCTCGGTATGTTTGCGGCAACCGTTGTACCCGCAGTCGCGGACATGGACAAGCCGCATAAAATGGTAATTCAGGTCAGCAGCGCCGATCCGGCGGTTCACAAGCTGGCTTTAAATAATGCAGTCAATATGCAAAAGGCACTGGGGCCCGACGAGATCGATATCGAAATCGTCGCCTACGGCCCGGGCTTATCAATCATGACTCCGCAGAGTCCGGAATCTTCGCGTATTCCCGATCTTGCTTTGCAAGAGATCACTTTCAGTGCCTGCGGCAACACCATGAAGAAGGTTGCCGCGAAAAGTGGTAAGGATGTCGTCCTGGTAGAGGGCGTACGAGTCGTCCCGGCCGGCGTGTTGCGCATCATGGAGTTGCAAGAGCAAGGCTACACCTATATCCGACCATAACCTGTCTTTAATGGTGGATTTAATGGGGGCCATTGGCCCCCATTTTCATGTGATCGGGTTATTGCGGTCATGGCATCGCGGATCGGCTCGCACATGGCCACAGTGATAATAAAAAGTCGGGCTTGTGTACGCATGTGGATGACGGATCACGTTAGAATCGACGTGCTTTTAACAAACCGAAACAGATTATGATCCACGGCAGCATCATAGAAGCCATTGGTAACACACCGATCGTTCGCCTGAATCGAATTGGTCGCGATGTCGACGCGCACCTTGCGGTCAAGTGTGAATTCATGAATCCGGGCGGCTCAATAAAGGACCGAATCGGCTGGTGGATGGTGGACGATGCCGAGCGGCGTGGAACGCTCAAACCCGGCGGCACCATTATCGAGAGTACCAGTGGCAACACAGGATTTGGTCTTGCAATCGCAGCGGCCATCAAGGGCTACCAGTGTATTTTCGTACTGCCGGACAAAATGTCCGAGGAGAAGATTCGCAATCTGCGTGCTTTCGGTGCCCGGGTGGTAGTTACCCCGACTGCGGTTGAACCCGATGATCCTCGAAGCTATTACTCGGTATCACGCCGTCTCGCCGAGGGAACCCCCAACTCGCTGTACATCAATCAGTACGACAATCTGTCCAATCGCGAGTGCCACTATAAAACCACCGGCCCTGAAATACTGGCACAAATGCCGGAGATCGATGTGTTCATCGCCGGCATCGGCACCGGCGGCACCATAACCGGATGCGGACGTTATCTTAAAGAGAACAAACCCGGCATCGAGATTGTTGGCGTCGACCCAGAAGGCTCAATTGTTGAAGAAATTTTTCGCACCGGCGAGAACAAAACACCGGCGCGTTCTTATGTGATTGAGGGCATTGGTGAAGACTTCGTTCCGGCCAACTACGATTTTGATGTCTATGACGACATGGTCAAGGTGGGCGATAAGGAATCCTTTTTAATGACACGTGACCTGCTCACCAAGGAAGGGATCTTCGCCGGCATGTCCAGCGGCAGCGCCGTGGTCGGCGCACTTCGGTGGGTGCGACAGCAGGGTGACAGACTTGCCGGCAAGAATGTTCTCGTCATCCTCCCTGATAGCGGAAATCGTTATCTATCCAAGGTCTTCGACGACGACTGGATGGAACAGAACGGTTTCATGGAAAGCGCCAGTGGTACGGTCGATGATCTGCTTCATTTTTTGCACAAGCGACCCGGCGATATTGTCATGGCCAATCAGGACGACAGTATCGCGCGGGTGATAGAAATGATGAGCAAGTCCGGTATCAGTCAACTGCCGGTGTGCGATTCGAAGGGTTGGATCAAGGGTGTGATTCGCGAATCAACGCTTCTTAAAGCGGTGTTTCGACAAAAGTCCGGTGGCGATGAATCCATTTCAGGACTGGTTGAAACCACGGTCGAATTTGTCTCCTTGAATGAGCCCGTTGATCGTCTGTCGCAACTGATCAGCGACGGACGCGTGCCGCTGGTGACCGATCCTTCAAAGGAGGGCGCACTGCTCGCTATCGTGACCAATATCGACCTGCTGAATTACCTGGCTGCGCGTCAACACTGATGAATAGGTTCTAATAACAAATGATCGATAAAAAACTCTACACCATCGCGGTACACGCGGGCACACAACCGGACCCGCGTACCGGTGCGGTCATGACACCGATTTACCAGACATCTACTTTCGTGCAGGAGGCTCCCGGTGAGCATCGCGGCTGGGATTATTCGCGCGGTACGAATCCGTCGCGCGATGCGTTGCAGGAAGCGTTAGCTGCGCTCGAAGGCGCCACTTGTGCGCTGGCTTTTTCATCGGGTCTTGCTGCTGAACAGGCAATCGTGCAGAACCTTTCACCCGGCGATCATGTGCTGGTCTGTAATGATGTGTATGGTGGTACCGGCAGATTATTCAGAACGTTGATTGCGCGGTTTGGTATCGAGTTCGAATTCATCGATTTATCAGACCTCGACCACGCCAGACAGTGCATGCGCCCCAGCACCCGCATGGTGTGGATCGAAACGCCCACCAACCCGACCCTGGCGATACTGGACATTGCAGCACTGGCGGACATCGCCCATGCCAACGAGGCAAAACTGGTGGTCGACAATACCTTTGCCACGCCACTGTTTCAGGCGCCGCTGGCACTCGGTGCGGACATCGCGGTTCACAGCACGACCAAGTATATCGGTGGTCATTCCGATCTGATCGGCGGTGCAGTAATGACCAATAACGAAGAATGGGCGGATAAAATTCGCTACGTGCAGTTTGCAGCCGGTGCGGTGAGTGGTCCGATCGAATCCTTCCTGCTGCATCGCAGTATCAAGTCGTTAGCAGTGCGTATGGCCCAGCATGCCATCAACGCCGATGCGGTTGCCCGCTGTCTTGACGCACATCCAAAAGTATCCAGAACATATTATCCCGGTCTGCCGGATCATCCTGGTCATGAACTCGCTGCACGACAAATGTCCGGTTACTCTGGCATTGTCAGTTGTAATGTGAACGGTGACTTTGCTGCGGTCACGAAGTTTGTAAAACGACTCAGGATTTTTCAACTGGCGGAAAGCCTGGGCGGTGTTGAGTCGTTGATAAATCATCCAGAGAAAATGACACACGCCTCGGTGCCGGAACCGCTTCGGAAAGAGCTTGGTATCGGACCCAATCTGCTACGTTTTTCCGTTGGCATCGAATCAAGCGACGATCTGATCGAGGACATCGAGCAGGCATTTGAGGCGATCTGATCGGGCGGTGCTTATTGTCCGCCAGAGTCCGGGTTCAATGGACTAGCGGATTCATGGAATTCATTGGTCGATGAATTTCTGTCGAGTTCAATTTCTTCACCCATGTGCCTGTCGGTGCGATTGTTTCGCCGATTCATTCTTACCATGATCTCGGCCAGCAGGCCGATGCCGATCAACTGCATGCCGAAAAGAATCGACAGCACCGAAGCGAATAACAACGGCCTTGTGCCAACACCCTCGCCATTGCCGATACCGAGTTCGTTAAAAGTCCAGACGCCCGCCAGATACAGTCCGGCAAGTGTTCCGATGAGCAGGAAAAATAATCCTGTTTTCCCGAATATGTGAAGGGGTCTTGCCTGGTAACGAATCGCTACCACGACCGTTAAGAGATCCAGAAGACCATCGAGGATGCGTCCCCATCCGTATTTTGAATGTCCGCGGATGCGTGCGCGATGATGTACCGGGATCTCGGTCACGCGGAATCCTTCAGCATCCGCCAGCACGGTAATGAGACGGTGTTGTTCCCCGTACAGATCAAGCCGATGGATGACGTTTGAGCTCAGTGCCTTGAATCCGCAGTTATGATCGTGAAGACGGACACCGCTTATTTTACTGATGAGGCTATTGAACAGACGGGACTGCAAGACCTTTACGGTGGAGTCCTGGCGATTCTGCTTCCAGCCGCAGACGACATCGAAACCTTGATCAATCTTTTCAATAAACCGTGGAATCTCTGCCGGTACATCCTGAAGGTCGGCGTCCATGATGATGATTATATTTCCGCAGGCAGCCTTGAAGCCGGTGGCCAGGGCTTCGGTCTTTCCGGAATGGCGTTTAAGAAAAATTGTCCGGATGCGAGGGTCATCCATCATGATCCGGCGTTCGGAATCCCGACTCCCATCGGTGCTGCCATCGTCAACAAAAATTAACTCGAAAGAGTAATCGCAAGCATCAAGCGTTGCGCGAATCTCATCCCAAAGCGGTCCGATATTTCCTTCTTCATTGAATATCGGAACAACGATTGACAAGTCGAGAGGATTCTTCGAATGATCCGGGTATTGTCGATGATCGGGCATTTGCAGTACTGCCGTTTATATAATTATGACCGCCGTCTTGTGGCGGATTCGAATCAGATTAACCCGTTGCATGCAGCTTCTGGTATCAACCCCAATGGGTATACTATGACAACAGGTTGCGTAAATCACCAATCGATATCGCGAATGTTATTTTCCGCGAATATGGATCATGGTGTTTACGGGAGAATTCATCTAATCACATGCTTTGAATTTCATGTCTGACAATCAAGCCAACACGCACTCCAATACCCTTCCAGAATTTTCCCTGGTTCTTGAAACAGTCAATTTGGGATTGGCCGATGTCGAAGGGATTGATGCCAGCTTGAACAGCATTGCACAACAGGATGTGCCAATCGAATCGGCAAGAGAGGTATTGTTAGTCGATTCCGGTGATGTCCCCCGTGATCGATTACAGGATCT
Source organism: marine bacterium B5-7 (assembly GCA_021604525.1). Taxonomy (GTDB): domain Bacteria; phylum Pseudomonadota; class Gammaproteobacteria; order Arenicellales; family CAJQKF01; genus BQJD01. The sequence goes on from BQJD01000006.1 coordinate 139,468, forward strand.
GACTCGTAAATATCCATGGCTGCAAGTTGTGGATGTCACGGCCGATACCGGCTATGAAGCAGCAAAGCAACAAGGCTTTTCGCAAACCACGGGTGAGATCGTGATTTTTTTCGACGCTGATTGTGAATACCAGCAAGGTTGGCTGCGCGGTCTCCTTGAGGGCATGAGGGATCATCCCGAGTTCGCCGTGCTTGGAGGGGTAACTCTCATCCGACCCGATGGCAGTTATGGAATGGCGATATCCGCCACGTTCAGTTTTGAATTTTATGCGGAGTCCGAACGGATATTCCGTGCCAACACTTTCCAGTGGAATAACGTCGCATTTCGATGTCAGACACTTAAGGATTATCCGATTCCGGTTAATCTGCCGATGTTCCGCACACCACCCAAATTTTTCGCCGATCAACTTCTGACGGATGGTCTGGTCATTGGCCGGCAGCCGGTGAGCCGTGCGCTGCACGCACCTCCCGTTGGATTCATGAATTTCATTTGGCGTTACCTTCTTTTCGGTCACGATGCCGTTATAGGAAAGCGGCTACGTCGACGCTTGCGAGATTCGAACAAACATAAACCAAGCGATACTGCACCGATCATGCATCTGCCCGGTCTGATCGTTTCGCGATTGAAGCAGGTGGTTGTAAGGCTGAAATGGTTGTTGCGCGATAACCCCAGACGTTGGCTGCAACTGCCTTTGGCCCTGGTCATCATGATTTTCGGGTTTTCCCTGATGGCAATCGGTTATTTATTAACGTTGATTTGGCCGCACGCGTTACCCGGCATCCTGCCGCAATCGGTCGCTGACCGAACAGGCCTTGATCGCAGCAAGGCCTAACCTGATTTGCGGACAGCGATGTTGCGGGTTATGACGCGCTGCATGCCAAGTCCCAGAATTGCAACGGCCAGCAGGTTGGCTCCTCGGGTAATAAGTGCGATAGCCACACCCTGATCGGCCCCGTAACCAATGGCGCCGAAAGTTGCTGCAAACAGAATCTCGCGCACACCGATATTTCCCGGCGTGAACGCAACCCGGGTCAGTGAAAACAGAATGAGTCCGGTAATGATGGCATCAGCCATATCGACCTCAAGTGACAGGGCCTTGAAAGCAACTGCGACCTGCACGACGAAAATTCCCGCACCTGTTATGGCGGGAATCAGTAGCCGTAACAAGTTTTGGGGTGTGCCCAAATCCTTCAGAAAGGATTCAGTCGTAACATGGCCGGTGAGCTTCGATAGCAGCTTTCCAATTACGCCGCGCAGAAGAATTACCGTTCCCGCCAACACGGTCTGCAGGCTAAAAACTGCAAAGAACAACAGGGGTGGTTCCGATCCGCTCATCATGAAGAACGTTGTTGCCATCAGACCGCAAATACCGGCGACCAATATGCTCACCACAAGCCAGGCGAGTATCCCGGCGGTGAAACGGGTGAATGGCATCTTGTATCGGTAGCGCAGGTAGCCGAAACGACTCACGGTGCCACCATGAAGCGGCAGAACCTTGTTGAGCATCATTCCCGTCACTGTTAATGAGGCACTTTCAAGCAGAGGTATCCGGGTGCCGACGATATCGAGCGAGGCGCGATGACCAAGACATGTGGCTGCAATGGCAAAAAATGCGAGCAACAGGCTCAGGAAAAGATAACCCGGGGATAACTCAATAATCGGTAGCAGGTTTTCGCGCTGTCGGTAGACCAGCCACAGGGCGAGGATCAACAAGCCTATACCGACAGCATGTCTGACTATCGTAGTTACCGTTATTGAAGTACGCGGATTACTCATGCGTATGTTCTGGCATACGATTGACTACTTTCTTCAGCATGGAATCAACTTGCCGAAGACCTGTATCGGTCGATCTGGTCTATTACATAGGCCGTGACATCGATGTGATCGTCAATCAATGCCTGACGACGCTGTTGTCGCCACGCTTTTGATGGGGGGTCTTCGGCCAACTGCATTGCCCGTGCGATAGCGGTCGACGCGCTGCGAAAGTTGTGTACCAATCCGTATCGATTCTCCTGATCGTCGAGGTAACTGCGTGATGTTGAATTGATATATACGGCAGGTACACCAAGACAGGCCGCTTCGCTTGCGGTGGATGCGCCCTCACTGACAACCAGGCGTGCAAACGCCAACACATCGTGTAACCGATGTGGCGATAATGCAAGACGATGTGATTCCAGTTCTCCGAGGTCAACACCGCGCTCCGGAACGATAAATACTTTCAGATATCGGCTTAAGGATCTCACGGTATCGGTGAGCTGATTAGCCAGTCCCTGTTCGCCGATGTCGTGAAGCGTGTCCCATGCAGAAACACGCAAGACCATGTAATCGCCCTCTGCAATGCCACCCAGTTCGTTCAACACACAGGGATCAGGCGTGAAGCGATCAGGATGGAGAAAAGCGAGCTCATGATAGCCGCGATAACGAATGTGTTTTCGGCCAAGTGATTTACCAAAGCATTCCGGTGTATGGATACGGGTGGCAAAAGGATGCGCAATTGCATGTGCAGTCCGCTGGAATTCGCTGTCGGTAAATATCAGATTGGGTACACCGAAAAGCTTTGCGCTTTGTGTATAGGTTCCCATCAGGCTCATAACGATATCCGGCTTGCGAGTGCGGATGGAGGAAGCCACCTGTCTTTGCCGGTGGAGAAATTCAGCCAGTGGAAATCGATTACCGGTGCCGGTGGCTGATATTAAAATATTCGGAATGTATGAGTATGAATCGAGCAAAGAACGCATAACGTCGCGATCGCGGCCAAGCACAAGAACCTCGTCGCCGCGATCAATCAGAATGCGGATAACATGTTTGAAAAAATGAATATGTGCGGGATGGTGTGCCTCGATCAGGATGTTCATGTGGTATCAGGCATGGTCATTCGCAGGATTGAAAGACATCAGTAGAATAAATGTTCTGTACATGCTTGTTTACAGGCTGTTATCACTTTTTCATCAACTCTGGCACCACACGACATATCCGACTTTTTGTTTTCAGATTAAAACGACAGCGAATACCGGAATCTCCGCGCACTACCATGCATATCGGTACGCCATCGACTTCCACCCGATGAACCGGATTATCCAGGTTGGCGAGAAGCCGAATATCCTTCGGCACGATGTGTTTGAATCCGATGATTGAATAGTCAATTGGCGGGTCGTTATTCTTGCGCGATCTAACGATTTCGATGTTACCCAGATTCTTGGCATAGTCCTCCACCATCTTGTAGCCGCCGGCTACGCGAAGCGTTTCACCTTCATCTGCCAAATTCGATATCACCTGCATGGCTTCCCGCGAGCAGTTCTCCCAGTAGTCGAGTTCGTAGTTTCCAAGTGCGTTTTGCATGCCGCCGAAAAGCGGATTGAAGTAAACTGATTGGTGGGGATGATTGGCGACAGTGAAACGAACCGAATCCGATAAGACTACCAATAATGAAATAGCCAGGAAGATCATTCGGCCATGACGAAACTTGCCGAGTCGTTTCAATAACCCGGTCCAACCGATGGTGGCGAGAACGACGATCGGTGGATACACAAAGAAGAAATGACGCCAGCCATCGTAGTAGTTGGCGTGACTGATGAACCCGTACAACCAGGGGGCGATAATCACGAACAGCAACAGGCCGATGGCTATCAGTGTATTTCGATTAAGCCGGCAAGCAAACAGTGAAAATAATCCGCCGATAACAATGAGGGGAATCGTTCTGGCAATCCAGTTGGGAATATAGTGCCAATTTTCACAACAGACAGTATTCGACAGGATGAGCGAGCCGTTGTACAACTCAAAGGAGTGATGTGGATAACTTGAAAAGGTTGTAATTGCCTGTGGAATACGCGTCAGCGGATCCATCATCGCCCACGGCCAGAACAGCAGGACAATCGCAAATACAGCGAACGGCAATACCAGCAGCTTGACGATGAAGCCCGTCTCGGCGAGAGCGGGATTCTCCGGCTCACTCATGTTTGTGCCAGCAAATGAGTTGCGTAAACATCGAACACGTTCGATGAGTATCGGACTGCGGATAAGGGCGTATGCGAATCTTGATGCCAGATAACCACAAAGCGTGACGATGACAGCAAGGCTGGCCGGGACGAGTGTGGCCGCACCGGCGATCATTCCGCCGATGAGTGTAAAGACTCCCGCACCGAGTACTAGCCGCCTCCACACATCACGTTCGGGTATGCGGTTGGCAAGAAACAGGGTGCCCAGATATGTTATTGAATAGCACAACAGGACAACGCCGCCGACCCGAACGCTGATTGCCAGTGCGATCGCAAGTATCAACATCGCGAAGTATGGCAGGCGGATGATCGGCCACGATAGAGTTGCCAGGCTCAGGTAATACAGTGCCATGACATGCATGCTGGCAAACGGTATGTCCTTCGGATTATTCATCATGTGACCCAGATATCTCGGCGACAGGATGAGAAGAGCGACAGCAACGAAAGCGGCGGTATTACCCGCAATGCGGCGAGCCAGAAGACCCGTATAAAGAACCCCGATCCAGCCGAACAGCGCATTGACGATATGGCGGGTATCGAATATCTCAAACGGCAGGATTTTCTGTGCGCTCACCGCAACCAGATCGAAAAATCCACTGTAAAAGCGGCCTTTATCCTCATCAACTGTCAGCGTAGTAAATCCGGAGCGGAAGAACTCAAAGATGTATTCGCCGTTACGCTGGCGGGAATATTCATCAACAGTTATGCCGTAATCGAACGACATTACAATGAGCAAGATCAGGAGGCCGGCCATCGTCACGATAAATGCCGTTGAAAAGCGTGGTGCCTGAATCAGTGTGGTGATCCTCCAGGGTATAAGCGAATCATTTATTGTTGCCAGTCCATGAGTCGACAGAATGTATTCACAATCACTACTTACGTAATGTTATCGGTTAATCACTCTGTCGAGAGTATACGGATTCTATCCGAGCGGTCTAAACTTGACTTGACATGTATATTATCCCGCCAGGTAAGAGAGCCGCAGTTCAACCGCGAATCCAGGTGGCTGCTAATGTATAACACGTTGCAGATTTCCATAACTATAATCACCGGGTGATTTCAATTCCCCGGCTATTTAAAACATAAACGGAAGAAACAGTGAATGATACGCTCTGAGCGAATGACGGTTGCCGGCCAACAGGGTTATCTGGAAAGCTATCGGGTAAGTGAGATTGGTCTGCTGCTGGTTGGTGTGCTGGCGCTCGTCTACTGGATAGCCGTTGTCTGGCCCATGCTCGACCCGGCCAACCGGGACTTCCATGATTTTCGACTGTACTACCTCGCTGCCAAAGCCTATTGGAATGGCGGCGACCCTTATGAGGTGGCACTGCGCGTTGGAAACTTCCGTATTTACTATATCTACCCGGCGATCACCTTGTGGGTGTTTCTGCCCTTTACCTGGTTTTCATATCCTGTTGCATGCGTGGTGTACCTGCTGCTGAAATGTCTTGCGGGTGTTGGACTGGTGTTTTTGTGGTCGCGTGTTTTTCTTGGTCGGCCGGGACCCTGGTTCCTGTTGTTCTGCCTGTTCGCGTTTAATAGCGCCTGGTACATCGATCTTGAAACAGGCAATGTCGAGTTGTTCCTGCAACTTGCACTGTGGTCTGGATTAGCCTGTTTTATCTCGGGTCGTTATCACGCATTTACTGCATTGGTCTGCCTGGCCGCGCTTTTCAAGATCACCCCAATACTTTTTATAGCACTGCTGTTTCTCTCGCCTGGTCCCAAACGCGCCATACGGATTATCCTGCCGTTTATCGGCGGGCTTGCGATATTGTTTCTGATCTCGTTAATAATCGATCCCGATTGGCTGCCCCATATGCTGCAAGAATCGGGGCGCAACACCAAGCTGGTCGCACCACTGAATCAGTCGGTTTTGAACTTGTTAAATGATGTATCCAGAAATTATTTTTCCGCCGGAAAATTCTGGCCGCTGGTATTTTTCGCTGTATTTGTCATCGTCGTTATCGAAGTTTCGGTGCGTGCCTTTCGGCGGACGTTTGGTCCCGATGATGATCGTAATCTGATGGAGCGAAGGAAACTCGGTGCGTTATTCGCCGCACTCCTTTATATATTGATACTCCCGCGTCTTCAGGACTATCAGTTCCTCTTTGCAATTGTGCCGTGTTTTTTCCTTATACAACGCAATACCCTGGCAGCCGTGCCATTGTTGTTTGTTTTGTTTGTTATTCCCGCAACCAGGCCGCGACTCCCTGGCCTCACAGATGTGTATCAGATGTTATTTCACTACAAGGAATGGGTTATCGTCATGCTGACATGGATATGGTTTGCACGAAATATGGCTGTCAGGAACCGGACATGATGGCTGGATATCGATCCTTTTAATATCCTGAAAGTTATGTTCTGAAAATTTAGAGGTTTCAACCCATCATATCGGGAACGTTACTCCTTACCTCGCCTCGATGAGGTTGTCCAGTTCGTGAATTAATCGCCTGATCACATCAGACCACTCGCCGTGGGAATATTGTCTGAATAGTCGTGCGCTCGGGTACCACTCGGTTCGCTCGCCGTCGGCGTGCCAACGCCAGTCAGGTTCTTTCTTGAGCATCACCCACACCGGCTTGCCCATGGCGCCGGCCATGTGGGCGACGCTGGTATCGCAGGTGATAACCAGGTCCAGGTCCTCGATGGCACGGGCGGTGTGATCGAATGAGCGGAGCTTCGGTGCGAGATCGATTAATTGTGCAGCGTGGTTGCCGATAGCGAGATCCTTGCGATCCGATCCGACCTGTAGCGAAAACCACTTTACCGCCTTGTTGTGAAGCAGGGGATCAATCGTGACCAACGGCACTTTTTTGTGACGGTGGTCGAAACCACTGTCGCTTGCGCCCCATACCAGGCCGACGTTAAGTCGCGATGGATCACGTTCAATCGGCGATTCAATATCATCCGGCGCGGACAGATAAGGTGAAAAGCCTTTCAGTAATTTGAAATGGGGATCGAAATGCAACGGCACGCTGAGCAAGGGTAGCTGCAGATCAAACGCTGGCAGCTTGTTGATATTCTCGGAAAACTCATCAATGTCCAGGCAGCGGGAAAACAAACGCCCAAGACCCGGACGACAATACATTACCAGTCGTTTGACCTTTGGCCGGATAAGAGAAACAAAACGGGCAAACTGCAGGTTGTCGCCGAAACCCTGTTCGGTGTGCAGCAGCAGGGTTTTATCGGTGAGGTCCTGACCCGTATAAACAGGGCGATCGAAAATTGCCGCAAGATCATGCAGGTGTTTGCGCATGTCCTTCATCTTGAAGCGCCATTCGTATTCACGCAGGCCCTCGGCGACATTGCCGAGATGAAATTCGGTCATCGCCATGCTGAAATGCAGATCTACATCGTCCGGGGCATCGATCAGCGCCTTGGCAAGAAGGTCCCTGGCGCGATGGTAACGCCCGCAGTGACGATAAGCGCGAGACAGGGCTCGGCTGGTATCGACGCTTGGGCGAAGCTTCAAAGCAGTTCTATAGCACCACACTGCCATTTCATACTCGTCCAGGTCCCCCCATGCCTTGCCCATGTTGCGGTATGCATCGACGAGTTTCAGATCCATCGACAGTGCCTTTTCATAGCATTCGATAGCGAGGCGATTACGCTTGCGTTCATTGTGGCAGGCGCCGAGGTTGGTCAGCGCTCTCGGATAGGCAGGCCGCAGCGATATGGCCCTCTCGAAGCACTGGATTGCCAACTCGAATTTGTCCTGCTTGAAGTACAGGGTCCCCAATTGATTATGTGCTTCGGCGTCGTCGTTATGGGTTGAAACAATTTGTTCACACAGTTCAACCGCGGTTTTCAGGTCACCGCTTTGCTCTGCTTTAATGACTGGATCAAGATTCAACTTGACGGCAGCATGACCGGAAATAAGGCCTTTCGGCATAAGGGTGTCTCGGGTGATCGGGATAGGGCGGAGCCGTCACAACGACTGATCCAAAGTTGTGATCATAAGTTTATTGGATCGATCGTGCCAGCCTCGCGATCCGGACTCATTCGGGTTGAAAAGTCGAATGCTGTCTTTGCCATACTGCCGTTATACTGACGCCCGTCTTCCTGATCATCGGTCTGCCGAATACGGAACCGATACCATCCATAACATCAGTAATGTCTCATGACCGAACGTGAAAAGTTGAATGAACTACTGGAGCGTATCGACGGAGCGCTCGATGCAAAACGCTACCGTGATGCCGTTTCGGCTATCGTGCAAGTGCTGGAGCGAATCGAGTTTTCCGCGTTGAACCTCGGGGGTAACGCACGGGCATACGACAGGAATGCCCTGGACGATGCCAATCGGTTGGCGAATGCCATAACCCGCCTGATGATCGATGTGGATTATCAGATTACCGAAGGCGACCTGGTACGTCTGGCAGTTTTCAAGCGAACCACTGCCCAGGTTTTCGAGATCAGTAATTACCAGGGGTCACGTCACTTTCTCAGACAATTGGCTGTTCCCAAACAGGACGGTACCTTGTCGTTGTCTGCCCAGGCGACAGCCAAGTTGTTGTTGGTCACAAACATCAATGACCTGAATCTTGAGTTGCTGGAGCTTCTGAAAAAGCAGGATGCGCGCATTGGCGTGGCGTTGCTGGTCGGGTTTTTATCGGAACAGGTCACCTGGTCTGCCAATGCAAAGGCGGTGCGATGCGAATTGCTAAAACTCACCGACCACTGGCAGGTTGACAACATTCATACGCTGACTGTTGGCGCATTGGTGCCGGCTTACATGGGCTGCAGCTATGACGAATCCCCGCATAAGCACGACATCAAGCGTTTCATGAACCGCCTTATCAGATCTCACGCCGAACGCGCCGGCTGTGTGGAACTTGAGGTATCAAAGCCATCCATGCCACGTGCCCGGCCTGTTGTGGTGGTGATTGCAGAGTTGTATGCGGCCGATCATGCCGTGCACCGGGTATTTGGTGCGGACATTGAATCCCTGATGTCCAAGTTCGATACGGTACTGATGTCAACTGGCCAGCGCATCGATCCACGGCTTGAGCCTTATTTTACAAGTATCGATCCGGTGGTTTTCGATTCAAAAAATCCAAAGGCATATTGCAGCGAGGTATTGAAACACCAGCCCGATATCATCTATTACCCCAGTATCGGCATGCGTCCCATCAGTCTGCTGTTATCCAATCTGCGGCTGGCGCCGATCCAGATCATGACGTATGGACATACCGCCACCACCTGTTCCGAACAGATTGATTACGGGATTATTCCAGAGGCCGTCATGGTCGGTCCGGAGACTGTCACGGAAACAATCTTGTTGCGTCCAAACGATTTGCGGTTTCTGGACCACCCCGATGCACCTGACATAAAAGCAGAGGTTCGTGAGAATCCGGATACCGTTAACATTGCCGTACCCGCATGGATTCGTAAAGTGTCCCCCGGCTTTGTGGATGCCTGTCAACGCATCGCGCGGGAGTCGCAAAGACCGATACATTTCGTATTTTTCCCCAACTGCGTGGGTTCGGCTTACCAGGCATTCCGGCGCCGCATCGAATCGCTGTTACCCGCTACCGCACTGCCAACCGACAATTACTCCAGGTATATCGATCGTCTGAATCAATGCGATATCTTCCTGTCGAGCTTTCCCTTCGGAGCGACTAACGGCATTATCGACGCTGCCGGACTCGGATTGCCGGTGGTGAATCTCAAGGGCAAAGAGATGCATTCCATCACCGATTCGAAAATGTGCGAGTTGCTGGGATTGCCGTCGTGGCTCAGTACCGAAACAGTGGATGAGTATGTGGCCACGGTGCTGAAACTGATCCACGACGATCAACTGCGGGTTTCCATCAGTCGGGATTTTATGCAAAGTGACGTGGGATCCGTATTTCTGCATGACCGGGAAGTGCCGTCTTTCGCCGATATATTTCATGCCGTGTATAGACGCCACGATGAGATGCGATCCCAGGGCAAACACGTATGGCGCTATGAAGAACTGCTTGAATTAAATACTTGAATCACGGCCCGATCAAATTGAGTCACAGAATTTCTTCATCAGGCCGGGAGTAGAATTACAAAATACTGAAAAAACACAGGATGCTGACGCAATGGCAGAGACGACGATGATTGAACGCGGTGACAACGACACGCTAATCGACAGCAACGGCGCTCGTTACCTCGATCTCTTTGCAGGTACCGGCTCCGTTGTACTGGGTCATGCCAATGCCAGGATCAATGCGGCCATAAGTACGCAACTGGATAGGCTGTCTGCAACCAGTCAATTGCACACCACCATCCAGGACGACGCCCGCACCCTTGTCGAATCCTTTTTCCCCGAATCCCTCGGTTTGTATCATCTGTTTTCCACCGGCATGGAAGCGTCTGAAACGGCACTGCGACTGGTACGCCGCATCAGTCGGCGCAAGGGTGTCATCGGCTTTTCAAAAAGCATGCATGGTAAATCCCTGGCGACTGCCGCGCTCTCCTGGGAAAATCCTGAAGATCCTGCAATCGGCGACTATCACCGGCTGCCCTTCATTCAGGACCATAATGAATCCGACATCATTGAGCGCGTTACCGCGTTACTGGGCACCCGTGAAATTGGTGCGGTGTTCGTGGAGCCGGTGCAGGGTGTGGGGGGCGGCTATCGCGCCAGCGATCATTTCTACAAGTCAGTGTTCAAGGCGTGTCGCGACAGCGATACGTTGCTGGTGTTCGATGAAATACTCAGCGGTTTTTATCGAACCGGCACGCCATTTTACTTTTCAAGGCTCGGCTTTGTGCCTGACATAGTCCTTATCGGCAAGGCCATGGGTAACGGTTTCCCGGTATCGGGCATCATGGTCGATCGAAAATTCCTTCCCATCGATATCCGCTTCGGGCTCACCAGTACGTATTCCCATAATCCGCTGGCATGCGCGGCGGTGGTGGGTACGCTGACAGAGATGCGCAGGCTCGACGTCGAGAGTCAGGTGATGGCGATTGAGGAGATTCTGGCCCGCGAACTGGCAGATTTATCCGGCGTGAAGGTACGACTCACGGGGGCTTTGTGTGTTATCGAGATGAAAGATGCCGTGGCCGCACAACAAATAAAATCTCGGGCATT